>CAZYXU010000135.1:0-10422 GCA_964650945.1 uncultured Verrucomicrobiota bacterium
AACATCCGGTTGTAAGTATGTCAAAAGACGTGGATTGTGGCAATATTTATTGATTTCTGCGCCGCGCCTCGCTCACCGGTGCGCTTCCAATGTTATCTAGCCGTGGCACATACTGACCCTGATTTCCCGCATTGGCGACGGCATCATGGCCGGCGTAGTCCGGCAAAATATTGGTTGCAAATAACCAATAAAAACATGGCCAAAATCATAAAATCCGCTATAATTCGGCTCCATGAAAATTTTCATCACTGGCGGCGCCGGTTATATCGGCAGCGTGGCCGCGGAAATGCTCCTGAACGAAAGCCACGAAGTGGCGGTTTTCGACAACCTGGAACGCGGTCATCGCGCGGCCGTGGACCGCCGGGCGCGTTTCATCCAGGGCGACTTGCGCGATGCCGGACAGATTGCGCAGGCCCTGGCCGCGGAAAAACCGGATGCCGTGATGCACTTTGCGGCCTACGCGCTGGTGGGCGAATCCATGGCGCAGCCGGAGCGCTATTTTACGAACAATGTCGGCGGCGCCATCCACCTGGCGGAAGCCATGCGCAAGGCCGGCGTGCGCCGGCTGGTGTTTTCCTCCACCTGCGCCACCTACGGCGAGCCGGTATCCATGCCCATCACGGAGCAGACGCCGCAGGCGCCCACCAACCCCTATGGCGCATCCAAGCTGATGTGCGAACAGATTTTCCGCTGGTATGCCGGCGCGCACCAATGGCGGACGGTGTTTCTGCGCTATTTCAACGCCTGCGGCGCGACCCCGCGCCAGGGCGAAGACCACACGCCGGAAACGCACCTGATCCCCAACATCCTCCGGGTGGCCCTGGGTCAGGCGCCGCATCTGCGGATTTTCGGCAACGATTACCCCACCCCGGACGGAACCTGCATCCGCGACTACATTCACATCGGCGATTTGGGCCAGGCGCATGTCATGGCCCTGCACAAGCTCCAGGAAAATGTCGGCGGTGCCTTCAACCTGGGCACGGGCGCGGGTTGTTCGGTGCAGGAAGTCCTGGAAGCCGCGCGCCGGATCACCGGCCACCCCATCCCGGCGCAATACCTGCCGCGCCGGCCCGGCGATCCGCCGCGCCTGGTGGCCGATTACGCCCGGGCCCGGACGGAACTGGGCTGGCACCCGGCACAAAGCCAAATCAATCACATAGTCAAAACCGCCTGGCAATGGCATCAGGCGCACCCGCACGGATACGCAAAATAAAGGACCCCCAACATGGCCGCCAAACAAACATCCAAACCTCAGGAAGACAGCGGACCCCGCGACAACTCCGCGGTCTTGAATGGCTTGCTCAACCAGATTCAGAAGGAATTCGGCGAAGGCGCGATCATGCGCCTGGGCGACGCCACGCCGATTGCCGCCATCCCGGTGATTTCCACCGGCGCCTTCTCGCT
Organism: uncultured Verrucomicrobiota bacterium; assembly: GCA_964650945.1. Classification (GTDB taxonomy): domain Bacteria; phylum Verrucomicrobiota; class Kiritimatiellia; order JAAZAB01; family JAAZAB01; genus JAXGPF01. The sequence continues at coordinate 1,405 of CAZYXU010000135.1, forward strand.
CGACATGGCCCTGGGCGTCGGCGGCATCCCGCGCGGCCGGATCATTGAAATCTACGGACCGGAATCTTCGGGCAAGACCACCCTGACCCTCCACATCATCGCCAATGCCCAGAAAAACGGCGGCGTGGCGGCTTTTATTGACGCCGAACACGCCATGGACCCCATCTACGCCAAGAAAATCGGCGTCAAACTGGATGACCTGCTGATCTCCCAGCCATCCTCCGGCGAGGAAGCCCTGACCATCGCCGAAACCCTGATCCGCAGCAATGCCATGGACGTGGTGGTCATCGATTCCGTCGCGGCCTTGACGCCGCGCGCAGAAATTGACGGCGAAATGGGCGACGCCCAGATGGGCCTGCAGGCCCGCCTGATGTCGCAGGCCATGCGGAAACTGACCGCGGTGATTTCCACCTCCAAGACCTGCTGCATCTTCACCAACCAGTTGCGGGAAAAAATCGGCGTGATGTTCGGCAATCCGGAAACCACCACCGGCGGCAAGGCCCTGAAATTCTACGCCTCCGTCCGCCTGGATATCCGCAAAATCGGCGTCATCAAGGACAATGCCGGCCATATTGTCGGCAACCGCACCAAGGTGAAAGTCGTCAAAAACAAGGTCGCCCCGCCCTTCCTGGAAGCCGAATTCGACATCATGTACGCCGCCGGCATCTCCTGGTGCGGTTCGATCGTTGACGCCGCCCTGCAGCACGAGTTGATTGACAAGCGCGGTTCCTGGCTCTCGCTCGACGGCGAGCAAATCGGCCAGGGCCGCGAGGCCGCCGTGGAATTCCTCAAAACCCGGCCGGAATTGCAGGAAAAGCTCATCGAGAAAATCAAAGCCCGCATGAAGGAAATCGCCGGTTGATGAAAGCCCTGAATGCCAATGAACTGCGCACCCTGTTCCTGGAATTCTTCCAGCGGCAGGGCCATGCCCGGATTTCCGGCCAGTCTCTGATCCCGCAAAACGATCCGACGGTTTTGTTCACCACCGCCGGCATGCATCCGCTGGTGCCCTACCTGCTGGGCGAGCCGCACCCCGCCGGCCAACGCCTTTGCAACGTCCAAAAGTGCATCCGCACGGGCGATATTGACGTCGTCGGCGATGCCGCGCATCTGACCTTTTTCGAGATGCTCGGCAACTGGTCGCTGGGCGATTATTTTAAAGCGGAGGCCATCGCCTGGTCGTTTCAATTCCTGACCTCGCCGGATTGCCTGGATTTCCGCCCGGAGCAGCTTTACGTGACGGTGTTCGAGGGCAACGCCAACGTCCCCGCCGACGCCGAATCCGCGCGCATCTGGAAAAAGCTCGGCATTGCGGATAGCCACGTGTTTTTCCTGCCGATGTCCGACAACTGGTGGGGGCCGGCCGGCCAGACCGGCCCCTGCGGCCCGGACACGGAGATGTTCGTGGATACCGGCCGCCCGGCGTGCGGCCCCGCCTGCCGGCCCGGCTGCGGCTGCGGCAAATTCTTTGAAATCTGGAACGACGTCTTCATGCAGTATAACAAGACCGCGGAAGGCGTCTACGTGCCGTTGCAGCAGCATAACGTCGATACCGGCATGGGGGTGGAGCGCACGGCCGCCATGCTGCAGGGCAAACGCTCGGTTTACGAAACCGAACTCTTTCAACCAATCATCGCCGGTATCGCCGCGGCCAGCGGCAAGGCGTTTGACGCCGCGCCGGAGATCACGCGCGCCTTCCGGGTGATTGCCGACCACCTGCGCAGCGCCGTCTTCATCATCGGCGACGAGCAGGGCATCGTTCCCGGCAACCTTGGCCAGGGCTACGTCCTGCGCCGCCTGATCCGCCGCGCCGTGCGGCATGCCAAGCAACTGGGGCTTTCGGTGGGCTTCTCGCGCGCGGTGGCGGAAACCATCATCGCCGGCTATCAATCCGCCTATCCCGAATTACGCCAGAACCAGGAACGGATTCTCCGGGAACTGGCCGCCGAGGAGGAGAAATTCGAAAAGACCCTCGGCCAGGGCATGCAGGAACTGGACAAGGCCCTGGAACAATTACAGACCCATGCCCAGAAAGTCTTGAGCGGCCGCGTGGCCTTCCGGCTCTACGACACTTACGGCTTCCCCTTGGAATTCACTGCGGAAATCTGCCGCGAACGCGGTTTGAATATCGACCAGGAAGGCTTTGACAAGGCCTTTGCCAAGCACCAGGAAATTTCCCGGCAAGGCGCCGACAAGGCCTTTAAAGGCGGCCTGGCGGATCATTCCGACGCCACCACCCGCCTGCACACCGCCACCCACCTGCTGCATCGCGCCCTGCAAACCGTCCTGGGCGGACATGTGCGGCAGAAGGGGTCCAACATCACCGCCGAGCGGCTGCGTTTCGACTTCGCCCACCCCGCCAAAATGACTCCGGAGGAGTTGCAGCGCGTGGAGGAACTGGTGAACGAAATAATCCGCAAAGCATTGCCGGTGGCGATGGAAGTGACCGATCTGGAGGGCGCGCGCCGCAAAAACGCCATGGCATTGTTCGCCGCCAAATATGGCGAGCAGGTCAAAGTATACTCCATCGGCGATTTTTCCACCGAAGTATGCGGCGGGCCGCACGTCGCCAACACCCGTGAATTAGGCCGGTTCCGCATCCTCAAGGAGGAGGCCTCCAGCGCCGGCGTGCGCCGGATTCGCGCGGTGCTGGAGCCGGCGCCGGGCGCAGTTTAGAATTTACTTCACCGGCGCAACTTCCACCCGCGCACTGTCCGGATCGATGGCAATCACGCGGAACGGATACGTCCGGCCGTCATAGACAATGCGCACGGTCTCGCCCGTCGCCACCATCTGCCCGCTGATCATTGCCAGCACCTGCTGCTGGTTGCGGATAACGCCATCCACCTTGATGGCTGCCTCCGCCCCCGACCAGTCGTCATGCGCGGCGGCCCGCGGCCCCGGCGGGGCGGACTTGGCGCCGCCCCGGGGGGTCGGCAGGGGCGGCACCAGCACCTTGAATGACCCATCAATCATTTCCGCCAGTTGGCGGGCCATGGCGGCGGAATCCGGCCGCCCGGTCACCTCCACGACATAAACAAAACTCCGGCCGCGCGCCACGCCGGCAAACCCATGCAGGCAATGCAGATCGCTTTTCAGCACCGCGTATTCATATCCGTCGGCCACGTCCAACCGGCGCAACTTGGAGGTAATATTACTGGCCATGCCCACCACCTGGCCGGACCGCAAAGCCCGCATTTTGGTCTCCATCTCCGACGGCGCATCCCAGGGCTTGCGCATGATGGAACTAAGCAGGATGACCTGGCAATGCTCGCCATAACGCAAAGTCACCTTGGTCCGATCCGCCGTGGAATTATCCTGGACAACATACCCCGCCGGCAGCCGTAATGCAAACAATTGCAGCTTGTCCTTGAATTCCACCAGGTTGGCCGGATCATATGGCAGGTTGGTATCCGCGCCGGACGCCGGCAGCGTAAACACCGCGGATGACAATGCCAAGATTCCAGCTAAAAAACACGCGCGCATACTCCCTCCCCTGTAAAAACATCCCTCTGACCGTACTACTTTTCCGTCATCTCCCACACGCCTTCCCAAACCGCCGGCGGATGATCAATCAGCGCCTGGCATTTGCGGACATAGGCGGCGGCGGGCGGGTCGCGGTCCTGCAAGACGGCGAATTGTTCCCGGGCAGCCGGGAAGCGGCCGGCGTAGAATTCGGCCAGGGCCGCGGCGAATTTTTCCCAGCCGGCCTGCCGGTCCGCCAGGTCGGCTGCGAACACCGGCTCGAACACCCGCACCGCCGTCCGCCGCCCCACCACCGCCACCCGGGCCAGTTCCCGGGCCGCAATGCCGGCATCCGCCGCCACGATTAACTCCGCGTGGGTGGCCTCGGAAATCAGTGTATATGAGCCGAATTGCTTGTTGATGCCCTCCAGGCGGGATGCCAGGTTGGCGGCGTCGCCCAGGATGGTGTAATTGAAGCGGTTGTGCGACCCCATATTGCCCACCACGACCGGGCCGGTATTCAGGCCGATGCGCATGCGCAACTCGCTGCCATACCGCGCCTTTAAATCCGGCCGCATGGCCGCCAACTTCGCCTGGCATTGCAGGGCCGCGCGCACGGCGCGCAAGGCATGGTCGGCCAGCGGCAGCGGTGCATTCCAGAAGGCGATGATGGCATCGCCTTCGTACTTGTCCACCGTGCCGCCTTCATCCTGGATGATGTCGGTCATGGCCGTCAGGTATTCGTTCAGCAGGCTGGTGAGTTCGCGCGGATTGAGCTTTTCCGAAATGCCGGTGAAACCCTGGAGGTCGGAAAAGAAAATCGAAAGCGTCCGCTGCTCGCCCCCCAGCGTCAGCCGGCCGGGGTCGGCCACCAGTTGACTGATCACCGCCTCGCTCAGATACTGGCGGAACGCGGACCGGATAAACCGTTTCTGCCGGCCTTCCGTGGCGTAATTCAACAGCACCCCGCCGGCCAGCGCCAGGGCCGCGGCGGCTTCCGGCGCCAGCAGCGGCAACCAGAATCCGCGGCTGTAAGCCCAGAGGCTCAAGAGCGCCGGCGCCGGCAGCGCCAGGGCGATCGCCAGCAGATTATCGCGGGCATTGCGCCCACAGCGCACCGCCAGGCCGCATATGCCGCCCAAAATCAATAGCAGCAGCACGGTCCAGATAAGCGGCGCGTCGCGCAGCAAGTCGCCGGACAGCAGGTTATCCAGCATGGTGGCATGGATTTCAACGCCCGGATACGCGCCGCCGACCGGCGTCGGCCGCAAATCGTAAAGCCCGGGAGCGGTGAACCCGAAGAAAACATAACAATCGCGGAAGGCGTCCGGCGGGAGACTTCCCGGCTTGCCCGCCTGCGCCAGCAGTTCGGACTCGATCACCGCGGCCGCGCTGAATGTGCGATGGGTCTGCGCCGGCCCCCGAAAACGTAAAAGCGCGCGGCCGGCCGGGTCCAACGGCGCATGATAGGCGCCGCAACGCAAGCGGTCGCGCTCCAGCAACAAGCGGCTGTCCGGCTCCGCCGCCAGCAAGGCCCCCAAACCCAAGGCTGGAATCATGGCGCCGTCAAAAACCTGAAAAAACCGGACGCGCCGATAAATGCCGTCGGCATCGGGATTGGCGGCGACATTGGCCAGCACCGCCGCGTTGGTCGCCAATTCCGGAATGGGAAACGCCGCCAGCGGGAAGACCATGCCCGCCGGCCAGGCCTGCCCCCGGGCATCCGCCGCGGCATGGCGATACGGCGGCGGCATCCCTGCCGGCCAGTTGGTGGCGCTCCCGGTATTGGTCCCCAGGAAGACTGCCGCCACGAAATTGCTTGCGGCGTTTGCCGCCGCGCCCAGAACTTGGTCATCCGCCACCCCATACTTGGATGGCTCGGTGTACAACACATCGAAAGCAATGGCGCGGGCGCCCTGCCGCCGGCAAAAAGCAATGATGGGCGCGTAAACCTCGCGCGGCCAGGGCCAGGCCAGGCCCTGTTTTACGCCCCAATCCAGGCTTTTTTGATCCAGCCGAATCACGCCAATGCGGTCAGTTGCCAAGCCGGGCCGGGCCAGCAGCCGCACCCGCCAATCCCAGGTTTTGGCTTCAAACCCGTCCAATAAACCGGCCGCCCAGATCAGGCCGGCCGCCAGCGCCGCGCCCGCGCCAACACCCAGACCCTGCAGGATTTTTTTGCCGGCATTACTCATACCCATCTTCGCATCAACCTCCCGGCCGCGGAAAATTCGAAGGCAAGCTTCACTTGGGAACCGGCACCATGGCGGATTCCTCCACCGGTGCGATGGCCAGGATTTCGTGTTCATACGACCGGGCCTGCTTGGACTTGTTCCACATCGGCAGCACGAATTTACGCAGGCGTTCGTTCTCGATGTTACAGCGCAACTCCAGGTCGGCCAGCGAATCGCGTGGAATATAGACTTCCACGCCATCCGCGTCCAGAATGCCGGCCGTCCAGTAAGTCCGCGAAAATTCGTCCCAATGTTTGCCGTCGGGCATGAGTTCGCGGTCGCGCGCCAGACTCACGACTTTGTATTGCGGGAAGTCCAGCCCCAGCGCCTTCAAATCCACCCGCAACCGGCCGCGGGCGGGGAAATTCGTGCTGAAAGTCGCGTAATCGGTGCCCAATCCCACCAGCGACACCGCCACCCAATTGCCCTGGCGCACGGCATTGTAGATTTGCGCATTGCCTTCCAGGCGGATGGGCGATGGCGCCAGATGGTCCAGCACGGCGGCGGCGCAATCCAGTGCGGCGGCGCGCGTCTCGGGCTGCGCCAGCCATTGCGTCAAATCGCCGTGAAACACCGCCACCTGGCCGCGGCCGATGCGCCGGCAGGTGATCAGCGGCACGCCGTCATCGCGCTGCGCCAGGACGGCCGTATCCGCATCCAGCGCGCCCACCGCCCGGCAGACCAGCCCCGACCCGGACAAGGCGGGCGCGTTGCTCAAGGGCGCCGCCCAGACAATTGCGCCGGCATAGGGCGCGCCGGCCTCGCCGGCCGGCGCCCGGCCCACGCCTGTCAGGGTTTCAAATTGATCCACCACGCCGGTCAAATCTGCGCGCGCCGTGCTGACCTGATCGTCCAAAACCAGCAGCGTGCCGCCGCCTTCGAGGTAGCGGCGCAAGGCCGCAAATGCCTCCTCGGACATGAACCGCAATCCATACCGCGCGCCGATCAGAGCCGCGTACCGGTCAAAATATTGGTGGTCCTGGAGCATCAACTGGCCGACGGGATAACGCTGCTGCAGCCAGGCCTGCACGCCGTTGGCGATGGTTTTGTATTCCGCGGTGGCGTTGGACACCGATAAATCCATACCCACATGATTGACCACCAGCGCGTAGGCGCTCAACGATTTGGCGCCATACCACTCCCGATTGGCGCGCACCTGCCGCGCAAAGACTTCCATGACGCGCGGATTTTGCCCGCTAGAGATCGACCAGGTCTGCTCCAGCGCGAATTGCGAGCCGTATTTACCGCGCAGGTGGCAGACTTGCTGGATGCCGCTATGGGTGCGGCTGTGGCTGGCCAGGATGATGCTGTCGGACGGGTACTGTTCGTAGCGGCTGTTGTTGCGGTTTTCGTAAGTCCACGGCAGATTGCCCGCCGCCAGCAACCCCACCGTGTCGCCATGCCCGCTGAACCAGCGGAAACCGAATCCCACCTGCGGCATGGTTTGCAATCCTTTGGAATTGGCATAGGCGGTGACTTCGCGGATGTATTTGACCGTAAAATGATTGCGGAACAGGACATACCGCCGCCACCAGACATCCGCCGGATCGCACCAGTCCGGGCCCTGCGCCAACCGGGCGCCCAGGTCCAGCGTAGCGGGCGGGGCCTCGCCGAATTGCGCGCGGCAGAATTCGGCGAAGGCATTGGTCTGGCCTTCCATGAAGTCGGCGGAAAATGCATGCCAGAGCTCATCCAGGAAAACGCCCTTGAAATTGCCGTAAGGATTATAACGCTCCGCCAGCTCGTCCAGGCAAACCTTGGCCTGCTGCAAATAGGCGGGGTTTTTTATATCGCCATACGCGGCGTAGGGCTGGCCCCGGGCGTCGGCGATGGGAAACGACCCGCCCTCCTGTTTGGAATGCCAGAATCCCCAGACATTCATCCCGGTTTCGTGGGCAGCCTTGACGATAATTTCCAGGTAATCCCCGCCATAGCGTTTCGCGCGCGAGCCATACACCGCATTGGTCATTTTGCTCAAGTAACGGAGATTGCATTGCGGCCCGCCGGTATGCGTGATGATGTCCGTGACGCCCAGCCACTTCAACTGCTGGAGGATGGCAAGCGTCTCGCCATACGGCCGCAATTTTTCATTGCGCGCGGCGATGGCCGTCACCATGCCGTCGAACATGAAAAACCGGCCCGGCAGAATCTCGATCGGCGGGTGCACAAATCCATGATCGTTGTACATGGAATCCGTGAACCAATCGGCGCCGGATCCCCCGCCGATGGTGGTGGCAAGCGGGTTGTTCGATTCCGCCACCAGGGCGGCGTTGCGCAACTCGATGGCCAGTTCAACCCGGCGGCGGCGCGCGGCGCGTTCCGCTTCATCCAGCCCCGTCCAGCGCCCGGCGCCCAGCCAGTTCACCGCCTGGACCAGGAGCGCGCGTTCGCCCGCGCTGGGCGCGCGTTCCACATGCTTGGCCCGCTCCACAAATACGCCGGGCAGCAGGCCGCTGCCGATGACCCGCCCCTGCTCCACCGCGCCGGCCACCACCACCGCCGCGCCATCGGCATCGCGCATGATGACGCGGCCGCCGGCGCCGGGCGCCAGGATGATATGGTCCTGGTAATCCTGCGTGAATTGCGCCGACAGGCCGGCGGTGACGGGGTCCCCGGCGTCCGCCACCTTGATTTCACGCTGGCGGCTGGAGCCGCCGTCGGTGAATAACTCCGGGAAGAGCGCGCGATTCCAGCCGCGGTAGCCGGCGGCATTATGCTGCAACAGCAGCCCGCCGCCGCAGCGCACATAGGCTTCCAGCGCATCCTCCCAACTGCGGTCCGCCAGGCCGCGGAGGGCGGGCAGCGCCACCACGTCGTATTGGAACAGCGTCCCGGCATCCAAACGGTCAAGTTCCTCGCAGCTTATCCCCGGCGCGGCGCGCAGGGCCTCCAGCATGCCCGCGCCGCCCAAAGCCTGGTAAACGCCCACCCGCAGCGGCCCGTCCGCCGCGGCCGGCGCCAGATTGCAAAACAACGCGCACGCCAGCACAACCGTCCCCGCCCGCCATGAATTCTTCATAATACCCTCCGAGTCTCTTTCAAAAGTGTTCGGTGTTCAGTGTTCGGTGTTCAGTGTTCGGTGTTCGGTGTTCAGTGTTCAGTGTTCGGCGTTCAGTGTTCGGTGTTCAGTGTTCGGTGTTCGGTGTTCAGTGTTCGGCGTTCGGTGTTCAGCGTTCAGCGTTCGGCGCCTGAGATTTCAGCAACGTAACACATTGATCTTGTACATTTTGCAACCATTCTGAATTCTGACTTCTGAATCCTGAATTCACTGGCGTCCCATAAGTGACGCCAAGGCTGAAGGTTATTAGACTGTAGGCTG
>CAZYXU010000136.1:0-10347 GCA_964650945.1 uncultured Verrucomicrobiota bacterium
GCGGCTGCCGCGTCAAACCCCTCAGCCGCCAGGAAGTCGAGGATATTTTCGAATTACGCTGCATCCTGGAGCCGCTGGCGTTCCGCGAAGCCTGCGCGCGCATCACGGCCGCGGATATTCAACACCTGGCCGACCGGTTGGACGGCCTGGAGCAAACCGCCGCGGACCGGCAGCCCCAGGCCGCTCTCTCGGCCGACGATGGCCTGCACGATTTATTCTGCCAGCGCTGCGCCAACCGTTATCTGCGCGATTACCTGCGGCATCTGATCCAGTTGAGCCGCCCCTACCGCAGTTTCGGCGCCGATCGTCCCGAACATATCCGGAAACTCCACCAGCAACGCAAAGACATCCTGGCGGCCTTGCGCGCCCAAAAGCCGGCTTTGGCGGAAAAACTGCTCATCCGCCACATCCGCGAGGGCAAAAAAGCAATCCTGGCGCGGATTAATTGACATGCAAATCAACCGGCACGACCTGCTGACGCTGAACCCGCAGGGCCTGGACATGGCCCTGGAAAACCTGTCCGCCCCCGGGGCCGGCGCCGCGGCGCTGGCGGAGCTGCGCGGCTTGATCCGGGGCGGCGGGGGCGGCTGTCCGCTGCCGGGGATTGTGCGCCGCGGCGCGGCGCCGATGCCGCCGGGCGTCGCCGCCATCGGGTTTTGCAATCCGCGGGTGGAAAACGGCGCGCGCGGCCGGGCGGCCAGCGTCGTGAATTGCTCCGGCATCGCCCGGCTCGATACGCCCTACACGGTCTTCACCCTGCCGATTCCGCCGCGCACCCCCGCCCTGCGCGCGGCGCAGGCCATCCGCCTGATTTTCGCCGGCCGGGATTGCATCGGGATCTGGGGTTCGGCGGCCCTGGAAATTTTCACCGGCATGCCTTTCACGCATACGGCGTCGGACCTCGACCTGGTGTTGCGCGGCGTGCCCGCCCAGGACATCCGCGGCATGCTGGCCGAAATTGACCGGGTGGCCGGCGAAATGCGCTTGCGGATTGACGTGGAAATCACCCTGCGCAACGGCGCCGGCATCAATGCCCGTGAATATCTTTCGGACGCGCGCACGGTGCTGGCCAAGGGATTGCGCGATGTGGAGCTGATGGAACGGGAGGCGGTGCTGCGGGAACTGTGATTTTGGCGCTCTGCTTTTTATACATTTTGTGCTTTTTGTGGCTACTTTTAAAATCACCTCCCATGTCAAAACCCACTCCAACGCCAGCGCCCTTGCCCGCGGAAATACCCGGCCAGATCGCCGAGATCGCCGTCCGGGCCATGTTGTTCGAGGCCGCCGCCACACCCAAGCCGGGGCTGGTGGACTGCCGCAACAGCGGCGCGCATGGGGATATGGATTTTTTCACTTTTTTGCGCGGCACGGCCGCGCTGGCGCCCTGGATGCACCATCTGGCGGGGCTGGGGTGGGAACATGCCGGCTCGCTGCCGGATTTATTCGCCACCCTCCGCGCCCCCGGCCGGTCAGCGGAACAGGCGATGCTCCGCGCCACAAACGGTGTCAACACGCAGCGCGGACTGGTTTTCTCGCTGGGCCTGGCCTGCGGCGTCGCCGGCCGTCTGGCGCGCGCGGAGGGTGGAATTCGCGCCGACCGGCTCTGCCGGCAGATGGCGGCCGCCGCGCGCGGGCTGTGCGCGCGGGAATTAGATCCGCTGCGGGCGCGGGCACCGCGGCGGCGGCTGACGCCGGGCGAGGAGGCATTCCGCGCGCATGGCGCCGCGGGTGTGCGCGGCGAGATTGAAAGCGGCCTGCCGCTGGTGCGCCGGCGGGGGCTGCCGGCGCTGCGACTGGCGCTGCGCCGCGGCTGCAGCGTCAACGACGCCGCGCTGCACGCGCTGGTCTGCATCATGGAAAAGATCATTGACACGACCGTCCTGCACCGCCACAATCCGGAAGTCATGCGCCAGGTGCACCGCGCGGCGCGCAAAATCCGCGCCGCCGGCAGCGTTTTCACCGCCGCGGGCGCGAAACTTTTACGGGAGACGGACGCGGAGTTCATCAGGCGGAACATCAGCCCGGGCGGCGCGGCGGATATGTTGGCGCTGACCCTGGCGGTTTTTTTCTGGGAAGAGGAGGTTGGCGGATGAAGGACATTTTATCCATGGGATTGTCGGTGACCGCCCTCGGGATGGGTGTCACCTTTATCGGGCTGGGAATATTATGGGCGGCCATTGCCATCCTGGGCAAGTTGGTCGGCCGGCAGTGACCGTTTCCCGCCCGCGACCCGGGGCCGGTCCGCCCGCGGGCGCCGCCCTTGCCGGGTGATTTTTCGAGGGGAGCGCAGGAGGTATTATGCAGGGCTTGTTTGACAGTTTGGCGCGTTTCGGCGCCGGTACCGGATTCATGGGCATGACCTGGGGCCAGGCGATCATGCTGGCCATCGCCGGCTTGCTGATTTACCTGGCCATCGCCAGGAAATTCGAGCCGCTGCTGCTGCTGCCGATCGGATTCGGCATGCTGCTGGCCAACCTTCCCGTCAGCGGCCTGATGGACGCCCCGCGCGACGGCGCCTTGGGCGGACTTTTATGGTATCTTTACCAGGGCGTGAAACTGGGCATATATCCGCCGCTGATTTTTCTCGGCATCGGCGCCATGACCGATTTCGGCCCGCTGATCGCCAATCCCAAAACCTTGCTGCTGGGTGCCGCGGCGCAATTCGGCATTTTCGCCACGTTTATCGGAGCGCTGGCGCTGGGGTTCACGCCAACCGAATCGTCCTCCATCGGCATCATCGGCGGCGCCGACGGCCCGACCGCCATCTTCCTCACCGCCCGCCTGGCGCCGCACCTGCTGGGCGCGGTGGCGATTGCCGCGTATTCCTACATGGCGCTGGTGCCGATCATCCAGCCGCCGATCATGAAACTGCTGACCACGGCCCGGGAGCGGGCCACCCCCATGGCGCAGTTGCGCGAAGTGTCGCAGCGCGAGAAAATCGTTTTCCCCATCGCGGCCACCATCCTGGTATGCCTGCTCGTGCCGGCGGCGGCGCCGCTGGTCGGGATGTTGATGCTGGGCAACCTGCTCCGGGAAGCCGGCGTGGTGGAGCGGCTGAGTCAGACGGCGCAGAACGAGTTGATTAATATCGTCACCATTTTCCTGGGTCTCACCGTCGGCGCCACCACCGGCGCCGAGCACTTCCTGCGCTGGCAGACTGTCGGCATCATTGTTTTGGGCCTGACAGCCTTCGCCATGGGCACCGCCGGCGGCGTGTTGTTTGGCAAGCTGATGTATTACTTGACGGGCGGCAAGGTGAACCCGCTGATCGGCGCGGCCGGGGTTTCGGCCGTGCCGATGGCCGCCCGCGTGGCGCAGGTGGTGGGCCAGCAGGCCAACAAGCATAATTATCTGTTGATGCACGCCATGGGACCGAATGTGGCCGGCGTGATCGGCTCGGCGCTGGCCGCGGGCGTTTTGTTGTCGTTGTTCGGATGAAGGGAAAAATATTATGTTGAACAAGGATACCTTGATCGAGTTGATGGAAAAAGTCCGTGACATCGGCATCCGGGAATTGATCATTACCCACGACCGGGTGGAAATCCGGGCCGGCGATGCGCCCGCGTCCTCCGGCGGCACCATGCCGCCCAAGGCCGCCGCCCAGCCGGCGCCGCCCCCCGCGGCGCCCCCCGCGGCGCCGGCGGAGGCCCCGGCGGAAAAGCTGGTAGCCGTCACCGCGCCCATCCCGGGGATGGTCTTTGTATATCCCGGGCAGGATTTGCATAAAAAACCCCTGCCCGGCCCGGGCGCCGCGGTCAAGGAAGGCGACGTCATCGCGCTGGTGGAGGCCATGAAAATGTTCAATGAAATCTATGCCCCCGCCGAAGGGGTGATCGACCGGATGGCCGCCGCCAACAAGACCATGGTGAAAGTGGGCGAGGTCATCCTGCAGATCCGGGTCAAATGATTCGGGGATGATCAATCTAACGCGGCCGGCGGCCACAACTAAAGATATTCGGAATTGGCAGAATCATTGACGGCAGAATCATTTGTTTTGGTTATATAATCTTAAAAACTCTTTTCCGGCAATGATTCTGCTATTAATGATTTTGCCATATCCGGAAATCAACCAAATCTTGAAAATCACTATATGGACATTTCGCTTTTTATAGCAGTATCTGATGGATAAGGCGCTAGTATGACCAGCCAAAGTTTTTTCGACAGCATTTTTGCGGGGCCGTCCGCCGCGCCGGCAACCCAACTCGCCGGCCTCCCGCCGGCCGCCGGCTGGGACAAATTGCGGCAAAATCAGCGCGCGCGCCTGGCGCGGGCCAAGCCGCTGGTCCGCGGCGGTGGCAAGTTGATCGATCCCGCTCAAATCACGGCATTGCTGGAGGCGGTGATCGAGCCGGGCGACCGGGTGGCCCTGGAAGGCAACAACCAGAAACAGGCGGACTTCCTGGCGCGCGCCCTGACCCGGGTGGACGCCAAAATAATCCACGACCTGCACATGGTGCAATCCGTGCTGGCATTGCCGGAACACCTGGATGTTTTCGAAAAAAAAATCGCCAAGCAGGTGGATTTCTGCTATTCCGGGCCGCAAGCCGCGCGCCTGACCGCCCTGCTGGAAAGCCGGCAGATTGAAATCTGCGCCATCCATACCTACCTCGAGCAATACGCCCGCTATTTCGTGGACCTGACGCCGCGCGTGGCGCTGGTGGCCGCCGATTACGCCGACCGCCAGGGCAATCTTTACACCGGCTACAACACCGAAGATACACCCGTGTTGTGCGAAGCTGCCCATTTCAAATCCGGCCTGGTCATCGCCCAGGTCAATGCCATCCGCGACGACCTGCCGCGGGTGGACATTCCGGGCGGATGGGTTGACTTCGTGGTCCCAGCCGACCGGCCTTATTACATTGAACCGCTGTTTACCCGCGATCCCATGGCCATCACGGATACCCAGATTCTCATCGCCATGCTCTGCCTGAAGGGGATTTACGCCCGTTACGCCGTGCAAAGCCTGAACCATGGCGTGGGATTCAACACGGCGGCCATCGAATTGCTCCTGCCGACTTACGGCGCGGAGCTGGGGTTGCAGGGCAAAACTTGCGGGCATTTCATGCTCAACCCCCACCCCACGCTCATCCCGGCCATCGAGTCCGGCTGGGTTAAAAGCGTCTACTCGCCCGGCGGCGAACTGGGCATGGAAAACTACGTGCGCGCCCGGCCGGATATTTTCTTCGTCGGCCCGGACGGCTACATGCGTTCCAATCGCGCTTACGCGCAAACCGCCGGCCTTTACGGCATTGACATGTTTGTCGGCTCCACCCTGCAAATTGACCAGTATGGCAACAGTTCCACCGCCACCGCCAAGCGCATTGCCGGATTTGGCGGCGCGCCGAACATCGGGTGCGACGCGCCCGGCCGCCGCCACGCCTCCCCGGCCTGGCAGGCGGCGGGCGCCGAATGCCGGTTCCAGCGCGATTTGATCGGGCCCATGCCCCGCGGCAAGAAACTGGTGGTGCAGGCCGTGGAAACTTTTGCCGAGGGGATGCGCCCGACTTTTGTGGAAAAACTCGATGCCTGGGCGCTGGCGGAAAAATACGGCTTCCCGCAGCCGCCGGTGATGATTTATTCCGACAACCTGACGCACATCGTCACGGAAGAGGGGATTGCCTGCCTGCACCAATGCGCCACGCTCGCCGAGCGCATGGCGGCGGTGAGCGCCGTGGCCGGCTATACCGAAATCGGCGCGCGCATCACGGAAAAACAACGCCGGGAATTGCGCGCCCGGGGCATTGTACAGACACCGGCCGACCTGGGAATTGACCCCGCCCGCGCCAACCACGAGCTGCTGGCGGCCAGGAACATGCGCGAGCTGGTAAAGTGGTCGGGCGGCCTGTACGATCCGCCCGGCCGGTTCAGGAATTGGTGATTTGAGTTGCTTTCAAAAGTCAGCTTTTGAAAGCAGTAGTCAGTGTTCGGGGGGCGGTGTTCGGGGGGCGGTGTTATTCAAAAACGTTAGTTTTGAAGTTGGCTCGATTTGTCTGGACAAATACAATACCGATCATACAAGGAGCAGCCATGCCCGTCACAGAATTTTCACTGACATTCCACGCCGAGCATCCCCGGCCCATGCCGGCGGACTGGGCGCATGCCGGGGTCGTTTCCTCCGGGGATTTGGAGGTGCTGATCAAAAACCAACCGCCGGCTCCACGCGCCGATGGAGCGACTTTCCACATCCGCACCAAGGCGGCGGGATTCGAGGAAGTCTGGAAAAAAGTCCTGGAAAGCCTGGTGCAGCGCACCGGCTTGAGCGGCGTCACGGTGCATATCAACGACAACGCCGCCACCCCGCCGGTCGTAGCGCGGCGCGTGGAGCAGGCCATCCGGTCCAGCATGACGGAAGGTGTCAGTGAGCAGTGATCGGTGGGCAGTTAATAGTGGTCGGGGTTCAGGGTGTTCAGTGTTCGGGGGGCGGTGTTGGAGATGAATACATGAGAGCAAATTTCAAAACTAACGTTTTAAAAGAATTCCGTATTCAGGAACCAGAATTCAGAATGATTGCAAACAGCATAAACACTACCGAACCCCGAACACCTCCCCCCTGAACACCTCCCCCCTGAACACCTCCCCCTGAACACTGAACACTTTGTCATGCATAAATCCAACTGGGAAGTTTTACAAACGCAGAGTTTTGCCCGCGCCACCGCCCGCGCCCGCGCGCGCGGCCTGCTGGACCACGGCGCTTTCCGCGAGACGCTGGGACCGCCGGACATGCTGTGCAGCCCGCATCTACCGGCCCTGGGCGAGATCGTTGAATTCGACGACGGCATGACCACCGGCGTGGGCCTGATTGACGGTCGGCCGATCTTCGTCATTTCCATGGAAGGCGGTTTTTTTGGCGGCGGTATCGGCGAAGTCAACGGCGCTAAAATGTTCATGACCATCCGCCTGGCAGTGGAAACCTGCGCCCGCCTGGAACAGGCGCACGGCGGCCGGCTGCCGGAAAACCGGCGGCCGGCGGTGGTCATTTCCTTCGACTCCGGGGGCGTGCGCCTGCACGAGGCTAACGCCGGCCTGCTGGCGCACGCGGAAATCATTGACGCCATCCAGGACGCGCGCGGGCGGGTGCCGCTGATCGCGCTGTGCGGCGGCCGGATCGGCGCGTTCGGCGGCATGGGTTTCGTCATCATGGCCGCCGATGTCATCATCATGAACGAACAGGGCCGGATCGGCCTGACCGGCCCGGAAGTCATCGAGCAGGAAATCGGGCCGGCGGAATTCGATTCCTCCGACCGGGCGCTGATCTGGCGCACCACCGGCGGCAAGCACCGTTACATCATGGGCGATTGCGACTTCCTGGTGCCGGACACCATCGGCGCCTTCCGCCGCCGGCTGCAAACGGTTTTGCAGATGGATATGCAAACCATCACCGGCATGCGCAAGACCGGCACGCCGGCGCTGGTAGAGCGCGAAAAACGCCGGGTGGCCGACGCCATTCAAAACGACATCAAGGATTCCCTGGATTTATGGAAGTTATACGGCAACGAAAATCCGGCCTCCCTGACGGAAATGGCGTGCGATGAATTTTTAAGCAAGGTAAAACGGGTGCAATCATGAATTACATCGGCAGAGGACGGGAAGCCCTTGAATTGCTGATTGACCACGGCAGTTTTCAGGAAAATCAAGTCGGCGCACAGAACTTTGATCCGGCCTACGCGCCCCCCGCCGTGGTGGGCACCGCCCGGCTGGATGGCCAGCCGGTCACGGTGATCGCCAACGACGCCCGCCGGACCAATCCGCGGTTCAAAGTGGTTTACAGCGGGGTGATCGGACTGGAAGAAGCCTATAAAATGGCCGAAGCGGTGTACGCCACCATCGCTGCCGACCGCGCCCTGCCGGCGGCGGAAAAACGCCTCATCCTGCTGGTGGTGGACACCCCGGGCAACGCTCCCGGCAAGCTGGAGGAAATCATCGGCATGAATAAGGCCACCGTGTCCTATCAACTGGCGCTGTCGGAGGCGCGCAAAAGCGGCCATCCCACGGTGGCGCTGGTGGTCGGCCGCGCCATCAGCGGCGCGTTCCTGTGCCACGGCTTGCATGCCGGCGCGGTCCTGTGCCTGTCCGACCGTTACAACACCATGGTCCATGTCATGCCGCTCACCAGCATCGCCCGCATCATTAAAATCCCGCTGGAGGAATTGCAGCGGCGCACGGCGGGCAGCCCGGTCTTCGCCTCCGGCCCGACTTTTGTCCACAAGCTGGGAGGCATCAATGAAATCATTGAAGACATGGCCCAGGCGCGCGGCAAAGTGATTGAAGCCGCGGCCAATTTTCGTAAAATATATCCCCGCGAGGAGGAAAACGGCGCCGGGCCAGTAGGGCGGATGTTGCTGGGAATCGAACGCGGCGGCCGGCCGGCCACCGCCAAAGTCATGGAACAAATGCGCCGGGAAACGGCCGCCGCCCTGCGGGATTTGGCGATTGAGGAAGAAAGATGAACCCGGATGCCAGTGAATTCTTCCGCGAGCTGCATGCGAATATCGTGAACTTCGGCGCCGCGCCGACCTTCGCGGAAATGCCGCGCCGCACCCTGGCCGACAAGGGCATCGCCGGACCGACCGCGGCACACATCATTGAAGAGGTGCACGTCCCGCTGCAAGTCGCCGGGCTGACTTTCACCACCGGCACCTCCGCCTTCCAGAACATCGTGGGGATTACCGCCGCCGAACTGCCGCTGAAAAAGCGCGCCGCCGCGCGCGTGCTCGCGCACGCCGGCCTGCAAGCCGGCGAACGGCTGCTCGTCTGCTACCCGCCTTTGGTGAATGTTTTCACCCGGCAAGCCCTGGACGACGCCGGGGTGCAATGGCTGTTTCTGGCGCGTTCCAGCCGGGACGCCTTTTTGGACGCCCTGTACCGGGAAAAGCCCGCAGCGATCATCGGGGAATCCGCCTTCATTAAAACCGCCCTGGCCGACGCCGTCAAGCTGGACGCAGCCGGCGCCCTGCCCCAGGTCAAAAGCATCATGGTGGCCGGCACGCCCATGGACACCGAGCTGCCGGCGCTGGCCCGGGAAGTCCTGGGCGCGGCGGTTGACGACGCTTACGGCTGCCAGGAATTCGGCTGGCTGACGGTCAACGGCGAGCCGGTTCGCGAGGACCTCAGCCTGATCGCATCGCCGCTCGGGCCGGAATATCGCGAATGCCTGGTGGGCGGCCTGCCCACCGGGGACAGTTTCCCCGTGACGGACAACCGGCACATGCTCAGCCGCGCCGGCCGGATCATCACCTACCGCCGCCAGCGCACCCGGCCGGATTACGAGGTGGTCGTGCTGGCCGCCCCAAAAATTTCCATCGAAACGCTCGAGCGCACGGCGCGCACCATCCTGCGGATCAAGGGGCGCGTGGTCAAAATTCATCCCCGGGCGAACCCGGATGGAGACCGGACGATTTTGTGGCTGAAGCCGGCCAACCTCGGATTGGAACAAAAGCCGGAGATTCAGGTTGCCGGCCCGGAAAAGACGGCCTTTTTCGACGCCATGGTGCAGGCGCAACTGGATTACCAGGCCCATGGTTTAAAAGACCCGGTCTGGACCAAAACCAATTGACGAATCGGACTTGACATCCCGCCGGCAATGTTGTGAAATACATTCACGGCCATGAACAAGGCGCCTCAACCATATCTCAGCTTCCTGGACCGCCTGCGCATCCGGCACCGGGGCCTGCGCCGGGACGAAAACGGCCAAGTGATGCTCCTGACAGCGCTGATGGCGCTGACCCTGATCGCCTTTGTGGCGGCCATCCTGCCCACCGGCCAGATCGTCACCGCCAAAATCCAGGCGCAAAACGCCGCCGACGCCGCCGCCATGACCGCCATGACCTGGATGGCGCGCGGATCCAATTTCCTGCAGGGCACCAACGGCTTCCACTGGGATGTCAACGGCATCATGGTGATTGTGATCGAAGGCATTACTTACTACTACATCGCCAAGATGCTGGAGGACCTGGAGGTGCCGATTATCGGCTGGATCAAGATGATCGCGGACTGGTTTGAAGGCATGGATAAAATCGGCAGCGCCTCCAAAGCCCGCTTGTGGATTTCCGAATCCATCATCGGCAGCCAGGTGCTGGCGGCCGAGGCCACGCCCATGATTGCCTTCTCCCATGCCAGCATGATGGCCAAGAAAAACGGCGCGGATGTTTTTGACGCCGCCTACTTCGCGGATTTGCGCCAGCAGGTCCCCGGCCTGCCGGCCGGCCTGACGGCCAGCGCCTACGACGAGGGCAACAAGGCCATGCGGGAATGGATGGCCGAAGGTGAGTTCACCGAGGGGCTGCTCAACTGGTTGCGCGACCGCGGCGTCAACCTGGAATGGGGCATCGGCTGCCTGCTGAACTGGAT
>CAZYXU010000137.1:0-10271 GCA_964650945.1 uncultured Verrucomicrobiota bacterium
AATTCACCGCCCGGCATGATTCGCGGACCACCAGTTCCGCGGGCACAAACTCCGCCTGCCGTTCCGTTATCCCCCCCGCGCGAATCCGGCTGAGCAATTGAACGGCGCGCTGCCCCAACTCTTCCAGTGGCTGGCGTACCGCCGTCAAATCCGGAATCCAGGGATGAAACGGATGGGGCACATCGTCAAATGCCAGGACGGCGATGTCGTCCGGCACCCGCAGGCCCACCTCGCGGATCAACGCCAACACCTGTGGGACCACATTGCCCATCAGTAAAAATAACGCCGTGATTTTCCGCTCCGCCAGCAACCGACGCAGCCGGGACAGGTTTTCCGGTTGTTCATCGAGAAAAACAGCATGTTCCTCCGGCTGCCCCTCCCCGGGCGCCCGCGCCGCCCGTGCCCCGGCCAGCCGGTGTTGGATAAATCCCGGCCGGCTGGTGGTTGCCACCAGGGCGATCTGGCGATGTCCCAGCCCCAGTAAATACTCCATGGCCCGGCGCGCCCAAACGGCATGATCGATGGTTACACAGTGAAAAGGGTGTTCCGACGGCAGGCGATTGATCAAGACTACGGGGATTTTCGGCTGCAGTTTCTGTAAACTGTCAATCCGCCGATAGTCAAACGAAATGCCGATGTAACCGAGCAAATCCGGGGCGCGCTCCAGCAGGGCGTTGTCATTGAGAAATTCCAGCCGGCATTTGTTTTCCTCCGCCGCCTGCTGGATGCCGTAAAAAATCGGGCTAAAAAATATCCCGGAAGGCCGGTTGGCGGTAAAATTGAAGCTGATGCCGACAATCCGCCGCCCCGCCGGCGGCAAGCCGGTGTGCCTGTCCGCCACAAAGGTCCCCTTCCCCGGCCGGCGATAGATCAAGCCGCGCGTTTCCAACTCCCGCAAAGCCTGCCGTACAGAAACGCGGCTGATGCCGTATTCACCGCCCAGGACTTTTTCAGATGGCAAGCACTGGCCCGCAAGCCATTTACCGCCGCGAATGGCATTGCCAAGCTCATCGATCAGCGGCTGAAAAATTTTCCCGGTTGTATTTGCCCGCCTGCGCATAGCACACTTCCTCAGCAAACATACATGTATTTATATCATGTATGCAATAAATGTCAAAAAAAATCTTAACTGTTATCCCACAGGTCTGATATGCGATCTGAAAAGTCAGTTGCACGAAAATGTATATCGTTGACCATATTACTTTTCTTCCAATACCACCGGCAGTTCGCCCTCAAAGCCGAAGCTCCGGCCTTTGATATCGCCATTGAAGTGAAAAAGGGCGCGGGTATGTTCGTCGCACTGCAACTCCCCATCGCGGCGCGGCGGATTGAATTCCGACTGGTAGCGTTGATTGCCGGAGATGCGCAATTCGTCAACGAAGGCATCCATGTTGGAGTGCTTGTAACCGAGATAAAGCATCTGCATGGGGGTGGCCGGGGTATTTCCCTGGTATTGGATGGATGCATTTGACAACCGTTGGCCGTTCACAAAGACATCCGCCATCATGGTGTCGGGGATGACGCGATTGGTTCTAACCGCGTTCCGCGGTCCCCATACCCAGGCGATATGCACCCATTGATCATGTTCAAAAAGAGCGCCTTGATAATAAGTACGCATGTTTTTGCGCCCTTCCTGGCCGTCGGTCAGAAAACTGCCCCGCAGGTATTTGGCGCTTCCCATTATGGTATAATCCAGCGTGTAAACTGCATCCGTGTCGGGTGCGTCCATGGGAGCGAAAATTAACCGTTTAAAAATTGAAGATTTATCGCTCCGGGCGATTTCCGGCGTCATGAGCTCGGCGGAACTCCATGCTGGTTTAAACCAGAATTCGATCGTTCCTTCCTTCCATGGCAGGAATTGACCGCCGTTGCCGGACGGGTGCGGCGCGCCCGGCTGTAAAACCAGGGCGCGCAAGCCGGCGAGATACAGCGCCTGGTTGTCCGGGAGATCAATGGCGCCCGGTCCGAACCGCGTGTCCGGGGGATAGGACCGCGGCGGCGCCGGTTTCGGCTCGCGCGACCAGGGCTTGTCGGCGGGCATAAAATAATTGGCCGGGGCGTTCACCGCGAAAAACGGCGGAATATTGCGCACGCGCACGAGCATATTATCAACCGGCGCGAAACTCCAGAGGCCGGGCTGACCGGCCGGCAGGTCCACCCACCCATGCCGCGGCTGGCCATCAAACAACGGGGCGCCATCCGGCGCAAATAATTTGGCCGTGCCCTCGAAAAATATCTGGGCGTCGGCAGAATCTTCCGGCAGGCTGAAATAGTAACGCTCCGGCGGCGTTTGCCGCAGGGTCGGCAACCAGTAACCGGGCGCATAAAAGACCATGGGCGCCTGGCTGTCGGCGATGGCGAAGATCGCGCCTTTTTTGCGGGGCAGGATTTCATAATCGCCGGCCGGGGCGTCCTTGGGTATCAGGACTTCCGCGCTGCCGGGATGATAGCCCTGGAAATCCGGGGCAAAATCGGTTACGCGCAGGAAATTCAAGCCGGCCATGGTTTTCGTGTTCAAGATCCGCACCCTGGTGCCGCCGACGGCCGCGGCCCGGTCTTCGCCCGCCTCCACCCATACCTGGACCTTAACCGTTGCGTTGGTCTGCTTGCGGACGATGATGGAAGTATCGCGGCTGGCATCGTTATAGCCCAGCATCGAGACCAGGGATTTAGTGTCGGCGCCGGCGCGGGTGACGACATCCAGCGCGTAAGGCACGCCTTCCAGGTAAAACGCCACATTATGCGCGGCCAGGCGGGTCGCGGGGCGGATGGCATCGTTTTCAGGATCGTAAGTCTGCGCCAGCCGCCGTAACTGGAGCGCCAGCAGTTCGGCATAGGCGGGCTGGCCGGTCTCGTTGTAAAGGAACCAGCCGATCCGCGGCTGGGGATTGGTATAGATCACCGGCGGCGTGCCGAGCAACTGCCACCAGTAACGCGCAAGGCGCAGGGCGACTTCGCGGTATTCCGCATTGCCGAACACCTGCCAGGCCTCGATGATGGCGCGGACATCCACGTTCGACTTGTAGGACGTGCTCCCGTAGGGCCGGAACTCCTTGCTTAAGCCCAGCACGGTTTCGAGGTCGGCGAACTGCTTGAATGTCGCCTCGGCCAACTCTTTGAGTTGCGGGTCGAGAGTAAAGGCATACGCCTGTGTGATCAGACGGAAGAGCATCAAGGGGCGCCAGGCCTGGGCGGCTTTTTCCGGCGACCAGGCGCGTTTGATGCCGTCCGCGTATTCCAACATGCAGTCCCGCGCGCGCCGGTAGCCGGTAAGGTAGTAATAAAGCATGATGTTTTCGAAATTGCTGGAACTGCTGATTTCAAGCGCCGGATCGTCGCCCCAATAGAACGGCAGGTTGGCGCGCGGCTCCGGACTGCTGCGGTGCAGGCCGCGGATTGTCTGCTTGCCATCCCAATGGGCGAGGATGGCGTCCATAAACGTGCGGTTGCACCCCTCGGCGAAGGCGCGGACTTCGCGTCCGCCGGCGCGGGCGTACAGATACCAGAGATCCGACCGCAACGTGTAAGTTGCCCAATTATAGCGTTTCATGCCCGCATAACCGTTCTCGTGATATACCAGATGCGGGCCGGCAAAGTAGTCCACGAAACCATGTTCGCCCCAAGCGGAGTCGCACTGGATAAAATGGCGGAACGCCGCATCCACCGCTTTTTCGATGATGGAGAATTTTTCCGGCACACTGGGATAAAGCGGCCCAATCGCGCCGGACGCATAAATCGCCCAGGGATCGGCCAGCGCGTAAATCGGCGTGTTCTGGAGGCTGGCAGCTTCCGCGATCATGCCGGCCGCAGTGTCCGGCGCCAGCGGCAGGAACAGCAACACATGGGTTTTGCTCCAGCCAATGGCATTGCTGGGCTGGGCGGCGATTTTATTGACAAAGCCTTTTTCACGCATGCGCGCGCTATGGGTGTTTTCATACCAGGCCGGCAAATCCCATTTTTTGACCAAGGTGGCCGGGCGGAAATCCAGTTCGTCGCCGGCGCGGTTGCTGAATAATTTCAAAATCATGCGGTCGCGCCGGATTTCCAGCTCCTTGGGATGCTGCCGGGCGGCATCCTTGCAGGCGATCGCCAGGCCCCCGGCGCCGCCCTGCAGCGCGGCCCAATCGCCCATTTCATCGCCTGCGAAGATTGTGGCGACATCGCCGTTGGCGGCAAGCGTTCCAAGCATGAAATGGTTCGTGCCGTGTTTAAAGAAATAATGCTGATCCTGGAATACAAATGCCCCGGGGACCGTGTCGGAAAGCGGGCGGGCAATGCATGCCGTCGGCGTTTCCGGCCCAGCCGGCGCCGCCGGGGCGGCGCGGCCCCTGGCGAACAGCGCCCGGGGTGCGGCCCCGCCCGCGACGCCCAGTTCCCAGCCCAATTCCTTGAACCAGACCTCGTCGGTATTCCGGGTCAGGATCAGGGTGTGCGTGACGCTGGCCGCGGCCTGCCCGGCAAAACACTCCACGCGGGTGATATGGCGCGCCATTTTTTCGCCCTGGGCGGTTATATACCAACCTTCAAACCGGACACTGGCGGCGATGGGTCCATGCGCCTCGACCTCCATGGTTTCCTCATCCGGCGCGGCGCTGGCAGTCTCGCCCTTCTGGTTGACGACATAAAGTCCGCGCGTTCCGCGCGCATTAACCACCTTGCCGCCGGATTGATTGGCGATTTCGATAATGGGCGATATCCCCTTCCCCAGCACATAACGCGCCGTGCCGGTTTCAATCACAATTTGATCGCCGTTTTCAGCCAAGGTCAGGCGCGGCGCTGGCGCGGTGGATGCGGCCGGCGCCGGCGCGACAAAGCAACCCCTGGCGGGCGCAAGCAATGCGTCAAACCTGAGCCACTTAATGGCGCCTTGCGGCGACCAGCGCGCGGTTATTTCACGCTGGCTGGCGATTTCCCGGCCGGCAGCGTCAACCAGCCGGACCTGATTTTCTCCGTTAAGCGCGTCCCGGGGAAACGGGACGCCGAAAGTCACCGGGCGGACCACGTCCGGAGCAATTCCCGCCGGCACGTCCATCAGGACCTGGAATTTTTCCATCCGGGGCGATGCAGCAGGTTTGGGGGGCGGCGATGCAGCGCTGGTGCAGGAGCAAGCCAGCCAAAGCATGCCGGCCAGGCATACGCCTGAAATAAAACTTTTTTGCGGCGTCAAGTATTGCATAATGGTCATTCCTGTTGAGGATCATCCCGGCAGTCTGATTTCCGACCTGATTGTTGTCTTTCAGCCTGATCCCCGGGGGGTTGCTACTGTTTCCTAGCGGATATTCACTACCGCCCCACGCGGCACATACTCGTAACACCCCATGTCCGCTATTTTCTGGAATCGGTCCAGCCGGTGATGCCCGTCAAGATCATGCCCATCCAGCATCCAAGCCTGATTAATGCCCGCATTGATGCAGGGCGATCCCCCGGTCAACCGGTAATTCCCGGCAGTCCAACCGGCGAATAGCGGATCATTGGTAATGTTATTGCCCGAATAATTAGTGTAGGCGGCGGTTAAAGCCGGCGCGAAGCAGCAGTTGGAAAGTGATATTCCGGTGGCAGTGGCGTAATAATTGCTGGAGCCGGCTTGCCCGGCGTTATTATAGTACAACACGCAGTTAACCGAGGTGGCGGCATAGCTGAGATAATTGACTCCGCCGCCGCGCAGCGCCGCATAATTGCTGGCGATGGTGCAGTTGATTAATTTTACCGCCGCGGTGCCGAGCCTGATTCCGCCGCCCTGGCCGCCGTTAGCGCCATCCGCCACATTATTAAGGATCAGGCAGTTCTGGACTGTGCCTTCCCGGCAATACAACCCGCCGCCGTAATAGCCGCTGCGGTTGCCCTCGACCACACAATCCCGGATGTATGCGTCATAATAAGAATGTATTCCGCCGCCGCCATAATTCAATGCGACTTCCGTAACGGTTCGATTGCGGGCAATCAAACAATTGCGGATTGGACTGGTGGCGCTGGTGTAAATTCCGCCGCCATTGTTTGATGCGACATTATCGGTTATCCAGCAATTGGAAATAACCGCGCCCATGAGGCGGACGCCGCCTCCATAACCATCCCGGGCGATATTGCTGGCAATAACGCAATGGGTAAACAGGATGTTTACGTTCGGGTCGGTATAATCCCAACAGCCGCCCCCGTTGGTCATGGCGACATTACAGATCAAATCGCAGCCAGTAACCGTGATGTTGCTGCCGTAATATAAAAACAACCCGCCGCCATTGCCCGCCATATTTGTCTTGAAAACGCAGTCGTCAACCAGGGTGTTTCCGGCTTGATACAAATACAATCCGCCGCCGTATGCGCCGCAAGTGTTGCCGACAAACGTGCAGCGCTGGATCACCCCGCTGCCCGTATAATAATACATGCCGCCGCCGTGGGCAAAGCCGGAAACGTTATTATTCGAAAACACACAATCCCGGACCGTGCCCTTATACATATACACGCCCCCGCCATTATCCGCAACGACAGACCCCCGGGTAATGTAAAGGTTTTCAAGAGTCCCCGTGGATGACGCCGTCAAATTGAAACACCGCACGGCATGGTTGCCGTCTATGATTGCCGGCCCGTTATTGGTGAACCCGGAAATCTTAAGGCTGTTGCTGACCGTGATCTGGCTGGAAAGAATATACGTGCCGTTGGAAATCCATACCGTCTCGCCCGCGCCGGCCGCGTCAACCGCGGTTTGGATGTCATTAGCCGCCCGGCTCCAATCGTCATAGGGGAAAATATTCGGACCGTTGGTGGCGGCATATTTGTCCGCCATACCGGCCGTCATGCCATAGAAAAGCAAAACTGACGATAACAGCAGCAACCGCAGGTTATAATCAGACCGGTGACGTTCATTCATTATATTTTATCCTTTCCCACTCTGATTTAAACCAACCGGAACCGGGCGTCCCGCGCGTCTGGCCAATACGCGGATTTTACCCAGAATAACTTTTTCCACGGCAGATGAGAGATAGCCGTAATCGGAGATGAAATCGCGCGCCTCGTACCCGCCTTCCGCATACACCCGTTCCGATGGAACATAGGCGAAATAATCGTCGCAATAACCCAACACCCATAAGTTCAACGGGCCCAGCGTCCGTTCCATGAGTAAAATGTAGTCGGATACCACTTCGCCCGACATCCGCACCAGGGTCAGGTCTTGGCCGAATTGCCACACCGCCAGCGCCGTGCGATAATATTTTGGCCAGGGTCGTCCGCGGTCGCACAGGGCCTGAATGACATCCGCCAGCTTGCCGTAATAGGCGCCATGGCGGCGCATGGCCGTCAAGGTTTGCGGCGAAGGTTTGGGTTCCAGCGGCAAATTGACATGATCAAAAGCGATTTTCAACGGCCCGTGCAGCGGAGTGAAGTCCGCCGCCAATATCCGGCATACTTCCGCGCCAAGCGCCTGCCCGTGTTTCCGGGCCAGCGCAAACGTGCCGCGCGGCCACGGATTGGAATCGGCGCCGCATCCCTGCATGAACATGGCCTGAATACCCTTGTTACGCTTTTCAATGTAACGCTGCGCATACCCGGCATAATCGGCGGAAATAAGCATTTTGGCCAGCGTGGTATTATGGCAGGCATAACCGAAAAGCACGCCGCGTACTTTGCCGCCGGGCGCGGTCACCCGCAGCATCGGCACGCTGCGGTCGACAAATCCGCGCGGGTTGGGCGCGTTATCCACGGCCTCCGGCGTGTAACGGCGCCGGTTCATGGCGAACGAAACCGCGCCCGCGCCGCCCTGCCAGGTCAACCCTTCGCAAAAATGGCTTGCCAGCCGCGCCGGCCGCAGGTCCGCCACTGCCCGGGCCGCCAAGGCCGTCAATTTGCGGCAAAAATCATCGGTATATTTCCGAATGACTTCCATTTCGGCGTCGCTCAGATTATAAATCCAGGAAAACTTTCTTCCCGTCAGCGGGCCGGAATGGGTGTGGGATGCGTTAATGATGATCTGTTCGCGGGGAATGCCGGTCTTGCTTTTAATCAGGGCAAACAGCTCGTCGGCAAAGGCGCGGGAAATACCGATTAAATCAAGCGTGATAATCAAACCGCGCGTGCCCGCGCGGTCTTCGATCACCATGGCCTTGGCCATCAGCCGGTCATGGATGCCGGCGGAAGGTTTTTGCCGCGAAGCGTATCCGGCCATGCGGATGCTTGTTGCCGGGGTAATGTCCACCCGCGCCAGGCCCACCCGCCATTCAACCTCAGGTTTTGCGTGTTTTTTCATGGCGGTTAATCCTGTTCCGGAAGCGGCTATTCCCCGGCCGGGAAATAAAGCCCTTGCTCCATAAATTTGCGCATGTATCGCTGCATGGTTTTTTTCTGCCGGCGCCGCATGGCGTCCAGCTTCCGGGCATTTGGCGCCGCAGCGTCCGCGGGCGCGGCCGCCGGGCGCATGTATTTGTATTGACCGGCATCCCAGATGAAGTAATTCGAGATTTTGGTTACCCGGCGGGCATAGAAAAAACTCTCCGCTTTCCGGGTCGAATAGCCCGGGCGGATTTTCCGGGTTACCCGCGGCGGCTGGATGCGCGCCAACTCGGGGAAACGGATCAGATCAATGGCGCTGGCCAGCCGCCGGTCCGGCCACTCATAGACGATCCCGCGGATATCCATGTAGGCCCATCTTTTTTCAAGATAAATTTCCGTCACGGCATGGCCGGACAGCATTTTACCGTCCAGGCCGGGAGTGCCGTAATGCGCCACAATGCGGGCCGGCAAGCCGGCAATCTGACAGAGGCAAACCAGAATGCAAGCCAAGTCGCCGCAATTACCGTTGCGCTGGCGGATGTTTTCCTCCTCCGTGACGCCACAGATAACCGGGCCGTTATATTTCGGCTGCAGATCGGGGATGGCGCTGACCCAATCGAGCAGGCGCAACGCCTTTTGGCGATCGGTCATTTGATTGCTGGTCAATTTATTGACGATTTTTTCCAGCGCCGGCCGGGACCCGGGCTTGTATTTCAATTTCAAAGGCGTGTAGCTTGTGTAAAGATAATCTATGGTTTCATCGCAAAGCGTGATGGCATCCCGGTGATATACCCGGTCGGCCGTTGACCCGGGCTGGCAGTCAGGCGCCATGACATCCCGGATGTAATCCATGGTGATTTTGGCGAACGAATTCGGATGCGGATGTTGGAGCCCTTGATATGCGTTGATGTTCATTTTTCCAGCTTCGTTTGTTTATTTTGGATTAGTCGCGCGGCGCTGCGGCGCTCAATCAGTTTCGGGCATAGAATCACATCTTCCGGCGGTTGGCCGGTCTTGATGTAGGATGTCAGCATGGCAATCGCGGCCGCGCCCAGCGCCTGGGTCGGTTCGTGAAAAGTGGTGAGCAGCGCCCGGCCTTCCCCGGGCCAGGATATGTCGTCGTAGCCGATCAGGGACAAGTCTTCCGGAACGCGCAAACCCAGTTCCCGGGCCGCCAGATAAGCGCCATAGGCGCGGACATCGCGGCCGCAGAAGATGGCGGTGGGGCGGTTGCATCCGCGGAGCATGGCAAGCGCGGCCTTGCGCGCCGACTCGCTGCATGATGGCACGGGAATGACATTGCGCGTATCCAGGTATAATTCAGCTTCAGCCGCGCGGCCGCGGAAACCCGCCAGCATGCGGTTGTAGAGGTGGACTTCCTTCGGTCCGGCCAGCACTCCCAGGCGGCGGTGGCCGAGCGCGATAAATTTATCCGCAGCCTGCCGGCCGACAGTCCAGGCGTCAACCCGCGTGGCGGGGCCGGGGAAATTGAACTCCTGGTTGATGACCACATGCGGAATGTTAAATTTCCGCATTTTTTTCAGGACACCGGCATCCTCGCATTCCAGGAAAAGCAAGCCGGCCACAGCGCCGCCTTGGACTTGCTTGACCAGTTCCGGAACGCCCTTGTCGGGCAGGCTTTGCATCAGGAAGCGTATATTCGATCCGGCGCAGGCGGCAATGGCTCCGCCCAGCAGGGCCATGCCTTCCAGCCGGATGAGAAAACCGCCTTCGCTTATGGGTTGGTCGATTACCAGCGCAACGAGCCCGTTTACGCCATTGCCGGACTGCTCGCGCACCAGCGCGCCGCGCCCTTTCCGCCGGTCAATGCGCTTCTCTTTTTCGAGCAGGGCGAGCGCCGCCCGGAGCGTGTTGCGGGCGACACCGAGCGCGGTTGCCAGTTGCCTTTCGCCAGGCAGAAATCCGCCCGGCGGATATTCGCCGGCAACCATTTTGGCGCGCAGGCGATTTGCTATATGTTCGGGCTTGCCGGGTTTTTGTTTGGAAGACATGTG
>CAZYXU010000138.1:0-10215 GCA_964650945.1 uncultured Verrucomicrobiota bacterium
AGGACAAATTCTTTGATGTGACTATGTTTGTTGACGTGCGTAGTGAATTCCGTTTTCCGCCGCCGCCAAGGCTTTGGCGGACACGGATAGGCGGCGGCGAGTGCGAGCCGCACGGGCAGTCTTTGGGGTGTCTGGCGCGCGGCGCGCCCCTGCGGGCGTGGTTGCAGACGGTGACGCAATCTTGAGATTAGCGTCACCATCTGCGCCCACGCATCCACCCCAAACTTGCCTTGCTTTTTCAAATCCCTTCGGGCAACGGAATTCACCACGCGGTGCATCAATTCCGGCGAGGGTGCTGAAAGCACCCTGCCGGAATTACCGGAAATATTGCAGAGTGTATCTGTTTCCTAGACATATGTGCGTGCAAAAAACATGGGTGCAATAAAGATTTATCATTTACCCCAAAAAACTATCCTATGCCCGCCGGGCATGGGGGCATTGCGCCAGATTATGTTTGACATCGCCGCGCCGGGTTGACACTCTTTTACGTTAGAAAGTGCTGTTTCCAACCGGTCACGCCGGATGTACGCCCGGGACGCCCGCAAAATGTTGGTTTTTTTTATTTGATGGTATGACGGATATTCCCCTGGTCAGCATGCAGTCCATCAGCAAAACCTTTGACGGGGTGCGGGTTTTGGATCGGGTTTCATTCGAGCTCCAGGCGGGCGAAACGCATATCCTGGCCGGGGAAAACGGCGCCGGCAAAAGCACGCTCATGAAAATCCTTTGCGGGGTGCACGCCGGCGATGAGGGCGCTATCCTGCTCAACGGCCGGCCAGTGCGCCTGGCTTCGCCGCACCATGCGGCGGTGCAGGGCATCGCCATGATTCACCAGGAACTGTCGCTGATCCCCGCGCTGTCGGTCGTTGATAATATTTTTCTGGGCCGCGAACGGACTGGCGCGGGCGGATGGATGCGGCATCGCGATCAGCGCCTGGAAGCCCGCGCGTGGCTGCGCCGGTTGGACTTGGACCTGGATGTGGCCCGTGCCGCCGGCGAATATCCCTTGTCCATTCAGCAGATGATTGAAATCGCCAAGGCCCTGGCATTCGAAGCGCGGATCCTGATCATGGATGAGCCCACCAGCGCGCTCAACGAGGCCGAGACCCGGCGGCTGTTCGATATCATCCGGGCCCTGCGCGATAAGGGTTGCGGCATTGTCTATATAACCCATAAGCTGGAGGAAATGTATCGGATCGGCGACCGGTTGACCGTACTGCGCGATGGCCGGTCCATTGTCACCGCCCGCTCCCGGGAGCTGGCGCCGGACAAGCTGATCGGCAGTCTCGTGGGCCGCGAGCTCAGCCGCCAGTTTCCCGAACGCCGGGCGTGTTCCGGCCCGGCGCGGTTGGCGGTGGAATGCCTGTCGCTGCGCGATCCGTCCAATCCACGCCGGATGTTGCTGGATCGGATTTCGTTTGACGCGCGCCGCGGCGAGATCCTGGGCTTCGCGGGCCTGCAGGGCTCCGGCGCCAGCGAGCTGTTTCAAGCGCTTTTCGGCGTTTATGGATCGGCGCCGGATGGCCGGGTATGCCTGGATGACCGGCCGTATGCGATAAAATCCCCCCGCCGCGCCCTGGCGTCCGGCCTGGCGCTTTTAACCAACGACCGCAAGAGCAATGGCCTGGCCATGGGATTGAACGTGGCGCAAAACATCACTCTGGCATCCTTGAGACGCTATGCGCCGCGCGGCTGGCTGCGGCCGGGGCGCGAATGGGCCACGGCGCTGGCCTATCGCGATACGCTGCACATTCGCATGCGCTCGCCCGGCCAGGAGGCGCGGACGCTGTCCGGCGGCAATCAGCAAAAGGTGCTGATCGCCCGCTGGCTGGAGTGCCGGCCCCGCGTGCTCATGCTGGATGAACCGACGCGCGGCGTGGATGTGGGGGCCAAGCATGATCTCTACGAACTGATGAACCAATGGACGGCGGCGGGCCTTTCGATCATGCTGATTACCTCGGAACTGCCGGAGTTGCTGGCAATGAGCGACCGGATCATTGTCATGCACCGCGGCCGGATGGCCGCCGCCTATGCGCGCGGCGAAGCCACGCAGGACC
This sequence comes from uncultured Verrucomicrobiota bacterium, assembly GCA_964650945.1. Lineage (GTDB taxonomy): Bacteria > Verrucomicrobiota > Kiritimatiellia > JAAZAB01 > JAAZAB01 > JAXGPF01. Next base: position 2,058 of record CAZYXU010000138.1, read on the forward strand.
GGGTGATGCATGCGGCCATGGGGGCATTATGCGCATGAATCATCAGCCGGACCAGGCGGAGGCGGTGTTGACGGCCTCCGCGCGCTGGTGGCGCCGGCCGGGCGCGCGCGCCTTGGCGGCCCTGGCGCTGGTGATGGCACTGGGCTTGATTTTTAACGCCGATGGCGCTTTTTTCAAATGGGGCACCCACCGCGACATGCTGCGGCATGTTTCGGTTTATGGCATCCTCGCCTGCGGCATGACGTTGGTGATCATCAGCGCGGGCATTGACTTGTCCGTGGGCAGCATCCTGGCCTTCGCGGCGGTGGCTTTCGCGATTTTTTCCCTGCGCTGGGGCTGGCCGCCGTGGCTGGCGGTCACGGCGACGCTCCTGGCCGGCGCCGCGTGCGGCATGCTGTCCGGCGGCCTGATCGCGCGCTTCCGCATGCAGCCGTTTATTGCCACCCTGGCCATGATGGTCTTTGCGCGCGGCCTGGCCAAATGGATTTCCGGCGGCCAAAAAATATCCACCGCCGTGCAGCAGGCCGACGGCGCCTATCGCTACGGCGCGCCGCCGGCTTTCGTCGAGTTCCTGAACGCCCGGGTGATGTACGGCAACGTGGCCGTCGTGACGCTCGTTTTCCTGGCCTGCGTGCTGGTGTGCTGGGTGCTGCTGGCCAAGCTGCGGTGGGGGCGGTATGCCTATGCCATTGGCGGCAGCGAGGAAGCGGCGCGGCTTTCCGGCATTGCCGTAGGCGGCATGAAAATCCTGATTTACGGCCTCAGCGGATTTTTCAGCGCCGTGGCCGGGATTTGCCAGGCGGCCCAGGAAATCCAGGGCGACCCCGAGGCCGGCGCGGGCTATGAACTCAGCGCCATCGCCATTGTGGTGATCGGCGGCACCAGCCTCATGGGCGGCCGCGGCGGCATCGGGTTGACGCTGCTGGGCGCGCTGACCATCGGCTACCTGGAAAAAATTCTCAGCATCAATGCCGTCGGCGAAGCTCCCCGTCTGATGATGACGGGGCTGATCGTGGCCGGCGCCGTCTTGTTCCAGCGGGCGCGTAAATAAAATAACCAAATCAGGGGGTCGCATGCATGCGAAAATCATGGGGGTCGGGGCGGGATTGTTGCTGGCGGGCGGGGTGATGGCCCAGCCGGACGGCCGGGCGCAGTGGACGGTAGGCATGAGCCAGTGCAACCTGGGCGAACCGTGGCGTGTGCAAATGAACGCCGATATTAAACTGGCCGCGGACCGGCATCCGGCGCTGAAGGTCGTCTTTAAGGATGCCCAGAACAACACGCTGACCCAGTGCGCCCATATCGAGGAGTTTGTCAACGCGGGCGTGGACCTGCTGATCGTTTCGCCCAAGGAGGCGGCGCCGCTGACCCCGCCCGTGGCCGCGGCCTATGCCAAAGGCATCCCCGTGATTGTGCTGGACCGCCAGGTGCTGGGCGACCAATACACGTGTTTTATCGGCGCCGATAACCGCAAGATCGGGCGGGCTGCCGGCCGCTGGATCGTCAAAACCCTCGCCGGCAAGGGGCGGGTGGTGGAACTCAAGGGCCTGATGACCTCGACCCCGGGGCAGGACCGGAATGCCGGGTTCCGCGAAGGCATCCGGGACAGCGATGTGCGCGTGATTTTCGAGGCCGATATGCAATGGCTGGAGCCCCACGCCCGCCGGGAAATGGAATCGGCCCTGGCCAGGTTCGATGACATCAGCCTGGTCTATGCCCACAACGATCCCGGCGCGCATGGCGCCTATCTCGCCGCCAAGGCCGCCGGGCGTGAAAAGTCCATCCAATTCGTCGGGATTGACGCCTTGCCGCAGGAAGGCCAGGCGTACATCCAACAGGGAGTGCTGACCGCCAGTTTCGAGTATCCCACCGGCGGCCGCGAGGCCGTGGCTACCGCGCTGAAAATATTGAACGGCGAGCAAGTGGCGCGCAACATCGTCCTGCCTTCGCGCGTCTTTACCCGGGAGAATATCGGCCAGGGCGGCGAGTGGCTCGCCGGCGAGTGATGCTGCGCGGCCGGGGCGCCGTTGCTGGTGGAAAGTTTAATCCGGGCCGGGCGGGGCGTGTCCGGGGCCGGACGCCAGCGCCGGGCATTTTGGCGCCAGGTAATTATTGATCAGGATTGCGGCAATGCGCTCGGCCAGCCGCGCGTTGCTGCGCTGGCCGCGCATTTCCCGGAATTTGCCGTCATAGACGATGCGGTTGCCGGCGGCATCCACCACCATGAATTGAATGGTCGTATCCGGGGTGGGCATGCGTATTCCCATCACCGCCTGGGGCTGGTCTGGGCGCGCGTCATCCGTCCGGACGTGGATGACCAGCGCAATCCCGGCGTGGACGGCTTGCGCGGCGCGGGCCAGGGATTCCGTCTGGCGCGTATCGAATAGTTGCGCGGCCGCTTCCGGCTGCCAGTCGGCCAGGTCGTGCAAAGTCATGCGGCATTCCTGGAAATCCCGGTGCAGCACACCGGCCAATTCGCCAAACCAGACCGCGGCCTGGCCGGGCGCCTGGAATACGCACACTTGCGCCACGGCGCGCCCCTGCCAGCGCGCCTGCATGGGCCAGCAGCGCGGCGGCGGCGGCAGCGCATCCAGACGTTCCCGGGCCTGCGCCTGCCAGATTGCCGCGGTGGACATGCCGGCCACCGTTTCGTAAAATCCGCGGGCGGCGAGCGGGTTGCGCAGCGCCTGCTGCACATCGCCCATGAGCATCCGCAGTTCTTCTAATTCCCCGGCCGGCGCCCGCAGTTGGGCGTAATTAGTCTCGACTTCCACGAGCAGGGCCAGGGCGGTGTCATATTCGCCGCGCAAGCTGGCGGCTTTGCCTTCCTGCCAGCGCAGGTTGATGCGGGCGTCGAATTCCTCCTGCATTTTGCGGCGTTCCCGCGCGGCCGCGATTTCCTGCTGCAGCCGCGCGCGCTCCGCCAGTGGAAAGCTGACCTGTATCCATCCGCGCAGCCCGCCAACTTCCGGTTCGAAATGGACGGCGTCGGGCAGCGCTTCCACGCGGCGCGGCGCCAGCTCCCCGCGCAACTCCGAACGCCATGGTTCGACCACGCCCTGCTGGGTTAGAATTTCATCCAGGATAAGCTGTCCGGCATTTTCCAGGGCCGCCTGGCGCGCGGCCGCCTCGGAACCGGCGACCGCCGTGCCGATGCGGTACAAATAAATGCTGTCGTCGCTTTTGGGCTGTTCGATCCAAAGCGGACGGTAGGGGGCGGCGGCGGCGCCCGGCAACGCCGCCCAGCCTGACAGCGCCGCGATGAGGATCAAATACAGGCGGGGGAATTTCATGAGGGACTATTCGGCGACCCGGACGGCTTCGCTGCGGGCGGCGCAATCGTATTCCTTGCTCAGAAACAGCCGGAAATGATATTCATCGCCGGGTTTGTCGGGGGCCCGGACATCATAGGTCCGCTCCGTCAGATTGGCCAGAAACGTGTAGCACAGGTAGTCCTGGTCGCGGTCGCCGGCTTTTTCATAAAAAGCGATCCAGGCGTTGCGGTCTGCCGCCGGGAAGTCGGTATGGACCACCGCGATCGTTGCGCCGGGAGCGGCGGACTTGGTTTTCAGTTCCAGGCGGTATGCCGGCGCCGGCGGCTGGGTGGCGATCGTCATGGCCTTTTGCATGGCCTGGTCCAGTTGCGCTTCGTCCTGGCCGGCCATGATTACCGTGCCGCCGGCGCCGGTATCGCGGGCGGCCTGCGCCATTTCCTGGAGCATTTGTTGCGCCTTGGGGTTGTTTTCGATGTCGTAGCCAACGGCGACGACATTGATCAAATCCCGGTCCGCGGATCCGGGCGCGGCAGCCTGCGCGCCGGCCTGCATGCAAACCAACGCCGCCCCGGCGCACATCATCATTTGACGTAAAATTTTCATCAAGGTCAATTGACCGTCACATCGTTCAACTTACGGATTTCCGCCGGCGGGTTGCCGCCTTCGCTTTCTTCGCCGTCCGATAGTATGATCAAAGTCTTGTTTTTCGACCGGGCGTTGCCGCGCATGTAACTGCCGGCGCTGCGGATGGCGGCGGCCAGGGGGGTGCCGCCGCTGGCGCTGACGCCGTTCACGGCCGCCTGGGCGCGCGCCCGGCCGTCGTCGTCCATGCACGCGAACGTAAATTTCATGGCATTGCCGCTGAAAGCGATTACCGCCAATTCGGTTTCCGGTCCCAGTTCTCCAATGCGCCGGCAGGCCGTGGACTTGGCCCGGTTAATTTTATCGCCTTGCATGCTCCCGGAAGCATCGATCAGAATCACCACGGAATTGACGGGCGCGCCGGCAGCGCCGCCGCCGGCATTGGCGCCGGCCCCCCCGGCATATTTTACCCCCTGGGCTTTGAAGATGTAGCGGTTATAATAAAACTTCGTGCTGCGGAAGTGAATTTCCGCTCCGGCCTTTGCGATTTGAAACTGGCCCGCGCGCGCTTCCTGCTTGCCGTCCGGCCACAGGATGTGGCCGGCGCAATTCCCGGCAATCGTTCCGCCATCCTCCCAGCCGCCTGTCAACGTGCCGTCCAGCAGCATCCGCGCGCCCGGCAGCCGCACATTCGGCTGGGACACCGGCGGCGCGTACAGTTCCCCGGTAACCGCGCCCCCCTGCAGTTTCAAAGTCATGGTGGCCTTGAGGTTGGGATCGACTTCAACAAATCCTTGATAGGAGATCTGCAGGGATGGAGCAGATCCCGCCGCGCCGATCGCGCCGGGCGCGATTAAAACCGGCACACTGTCGTCCAGCGGCTGGGGCGCGCCGGGGGCAGACGGCGCATCCGGTGTTTGGGGCGGCGCGGGAGGTTGCCCGCCACCGCCCGGGGTTTGGCCGGGTCCCGGCGCTTGACCGCCGCCGGCGCCTGGCGCCGTTCCGGATCCGGGCGTTTGGCCGCCGCCGGGTATCTGTCCGGATGGGGTCGTCTGGCCGCCCCCGCCCGCGCCGGGCCCAGCCCTGGGGGTGATGTCAACTTCCGGGCGGGCGGCATCGGCGCCGGCCGTCCCGCCCGCGCCCCATAAATTCTCGACGGACGCCATTTCAATCCGGCCGATGTTGAGATTCAGACAGTTGTCGCGGGTCACCGACACGTAATATCTGCGCACCGGCCATAAATCCTCCATCACGGCATCTTCCCGGGCGACATTGGCGGAGCCTTTGCGGATAAAAACCTCGTACCGGTCCGCGCACAGCAGATTGTCCGCCGTAATGTTAAAGCCGCCGTCGGCGCCGGTTTCCCAGTTGGCGCGCAACGTGCCGGCTTTGGCGCCGATCAGCTCAATATACGCGCCCGGCACACCGGTGTCCGTCCCGCGCATCACCGCCCGGCCATTGATCACGGCCCGGGGTATATCCGGATTGACCGCCGACCCGGGCCCTGTTGGAGCGGTCCCCGGGGTGTCGGACGAACCCTTGGTAAGCGGATGCGCCAGCAGGATCCAGATCTGGATCAGTACGTGTTTTTTTTCCACGCCATTGTCGTTGTAATAAATATAACGATGCCCCTGGATGTAGCCTTTGCCGGCGCCGGTGGCTTTAATGATGGCCGTATCTTCGCCGAGGTCAGTGGCGGAGCCCGGCCCGAATACATTCCAGTTGGCCCGATCGCAGCGGATGACCGTCCCGGTGACTTTTTCGTTGGACTCAAGCCAGGTGGAGGCATACCGCGACATACTGAGGGTTCTGGTGCCGCCCTCGTTGAGTTCGATCACGCCCATCACGGTGGGCTGGAGCCGTTTGGGCACGCCCGCTTCATCCGGCGTGGGCGGGCCGCCGGCTGCCGCCGCCAGGGGGAGGGCGCATATCAGCAGGCAGCATGGGATGGCAGTCTTCATCAGAATTGCGCGTTGATGAGCGGACAGAAGACCAGGAAATCGCTCTGTGAAATGATGTTGATGACGCCGATCTGCACGCCGGCGGTGGTTTCGCAGATATTGATGACGCCGATTTGCACGCCGTTGACCTCCCGCGCGTAATTAATGGGCCCGAATTGCAATCCGGCATATTCGTTCGCATGATTGAAAAGCCCGAGTTGGAAGGCGCCGCCCTCCGCCTCGTCCGCGGAGTTGAGCAGGCCGATTTGCGCGCCGGCCAATCCCGCCACCCGGTTGGCGATGCCAAGCTGCACGCCTTCCATCAGTCCGCGGCCGACGTTGAACATCCCCAGGTCCAGCCCGCGCAGGTTCTGGTTGACGCCGTAAATCAGGTTGAGGCGCAGTCCGTAAATGTTATAGCTTTCCGGGAACACCTGGATGGGCGTAAAAAGCGCCAGTTGCAGGCCGGCGGACTTGCCGCCGCCGCCGGCTTGGGCGTTGTCCACGCTGACAGGCTGCATGCGGCCCAGTTCCGCCGCGCCTGCCGCCAGGCACCAGACCCCCAGGAAAAAAACGCCGATAAATTTTTTCGCAACCTGCATTTTGGCCTCCATTAAGGATTGCGCAGCCGTTCCACAACCTGGCGTTTCCCGGCGATGGGGAAACTCACTTGAACATAACCCTGGAAGGAATTTCCGGATTGTTCGTGATAAACACACCCCGGCATGATCTCCGCGCCTTCCAGCGGCAGCAAAATGCCGCCCGGCGGCAACGCCGCCAGGCCCAGCCCGGCTTCGCTGACAATCTGACGCGAAATCTGGCGCAAGGCGTCCTGGAAGGCTGCTTCGCGCGCGGCGGCGGGCGAGGATTGATTGACGGAGGTGCCGACGAAATAACAATAAACACTGTCGGCCGGCTTCGGGGAAAGGGCCCAGGCGGGCGGCGGGGCGGGAGGGAGCCCGGAATGGGAGCGGCAACCCGCCAGGCCGCAAATCACCGCGCCGATGGCCAACACCGCCGGCAGCCAACGCCAGTTTTGCATTATTGCCTCAAAAGCATGTCCCGTGAAATGTTTTTGCGGATGCGCTGTTCATGGGATATGTCCAGCACCCCGGTCTTCGTATTGGTCAGTTCCCAGACGAAGCGATAGCTGATCTCCTTCCCGCCACCCGGGAGATTGCGCTCCAGGGAGGAAACCCGGCCGAACAGGATCCCGTTAATGCGGGCCAGTTGGCCGAAGGTTTGCAAGTCCTCCAGGTCCATCGGATTGCTGTTCAGCCAGTTGTATTGGATGATTTTGTAGATTTCGTCAACCGCCGTGCCGCCGGCCATGGCGTCGGCCGCGGTCAGGAATTTCAGCGTGCCCTCCCGGTTGAAAATCACCTGCAACGATTTCTGCAACTGGATTACCCGCACGTCATAGGGGCATTCGCGCGTGTCCACCGGACCGAGGACGACCACGTAATCCTTGGGCAGCCCGCGCATGAACATCTCGCGGGCAATGCCTTCGGCGGCCAGGTCGTAATCGTGGTCGTCCAGGGCGATGGTCATGACCCCTTCTTCCTCGGGCGAAACGTAGCCCGTGCGCGGGATATCCACCGACCGGCACCCGGCCAGCAGCATGAGCGCCGCCAGGCTGCCCGCCGCCAGATTCCAATGCATAGATTTCAGCATGCTGATTGCTCCTTGTCGCTTGAGTCTATTTCAGAGGTGTTCAGTGTTCGGGGTTCGGTGTCCGGCTTATTTCCAGCGGGTGCTGGGATAAACAAAACGCGCGTCCAGAATGAAATCCGCCGCCAGTTTGGTGGGCGCGATGCCGGTCAGCAGCACCGTTTCGCGCGCCGCGGCGATTTTGGAAATCCAGAGGGTGGTGCCGGTGTTGATTTCAATGCCTTCCGCGTCAATCCAGCGGAACCGGTATTCGAAAGCCATGGAAAATTTCTGGAGATTTTCGAGCGAGATGGTCGCCCGCAACAACTGGTTCTGGCCTTTGGCCGCCGCGATATTGACCACGCGGAAATGCTTGCCGAAAACCCGTGAGTTGACTTTTACCTGATTGCCCGGGTAGCTCTCCAGGGTAAGGCCGGCGGAAGTCACCGGGTTGCGGCAGCCGCCGCAAGCCAGGCCGGCCAGCGCCAGCGCCAGCGCCGCATGCTTGAAAAATTTCCTGACCATATGTTTGATTCCCAACCTTCCGTCATTCCCATCCCGCCGTTCCGCCGCCGGTCCGGCCGTTCTCAATCGATCCGGGGCGCCGGGGTCGGCCCTTCTTTCAAGCGCGGGTTGGCCAGCGACGGCTGTTCCGCGCGCCGGCAGATGGACAGGCGTTCGATCTTGCCCTGCCGGTCAACGATCACGCCC
>CAZYXU010000139.1:0-10175 GCA_964650945.1 uncultured Verrucomicrobiota bacterium
CCTTAAGAATATCGTCGTTTCCAGGTGATAAATTATATCTGTGGGATGACAGTGAGCAAATTTCAAAACTCACGTTTTGAATGAATTCAGGATTCAGAAGTCAGAATTCAGAATCATTGCTAACGGCACAAGATCAATCTGTTACGTTGCTGTAAAATTTCAGGCGCTGAACACTGAATACCGAACACTGAACACTTTTGAAAGAGACTCATATATCGGGACATATATTGGTTGACAAAGCAGCATACGGGTGGGATATTTCCGGCATACCAAGTCAACCTTTCTGACCCCGTGTTTATGAATTCATCCTTGCTCATCCCGAATCCCGCGTTGCCGCCCAAGACCACGGTGATTGGCTTTACCCTGGAACTCTACAGCCAGAAATTCCCCGGTTACATGGAACGCTTGCGCGCCCAATTGGATCGCTTTTGCGACGCCCTCCGGCAGCATGCGGCGGTTGAATTCGAATCCATCTCCTTGTGTTACACCGCGGAGCAGGTAGCCGCGCAAGTGGCCGCGGCGGAAAATAACTCCGCCGACGCCATCCTGCTCATCCCGCTTTCGTATGCCTGCAGCGGCGTGATCGTGCCGGCCTTGCGGCAAACCGCCGTGCCGCTGGTGATCTGGAATACCCAGGAAGCGGAAACCATTGCCGCCGACTACGATTTTGACGATCTCCTGATGAACCATGTCACCCAGGGCACCCAGGACATTACCAGCGTCCTGCTGCGCGGCGGCAAGATTTTCGGGATGGAATCGGGACACTACCGCGACCAAACCGCGCTGGCGCGGCTGATGGATTGGCTGCTGGCCGCGCGCGCCTTGCGCCATGCCCGCCGGCTGCGGGCCGGCATTTTGGGCCGCCCCTTCGCCGGCATGGACGATTTCCAGTACGACACCGATGTCCTGACGGGAGTTTTAGGGTTTGAAATCATCCCGCTTAATTTCCTGGCGTTCATGGCCGCCAAAAACGCCGTCACCGAACAGGAAATCGACCGGGTGGTGGCCGCCGACCGCGAACAATACGAAATTGCACCCGAAGTCACCCCGGCCATCCACCGTCTCTCGGTCCGCCTGGAACTGGCATTGCGCCGGCTGGCCGTGGCGGAACGCCTGGACGCTTTTACCATGAATTTCCTGGATTTGATTGACCAGCCGGATATGGGCACACTGCCTTTCATGGGAATCAACAAGCTGATCGCCGAAGGCTTGGGTTATGCCGGCGAGGGCGACGTCCTGCGGGCCGCGCAAATGGCGATGCTCCGGGGCTTGGCCGGCGCGGCGAATTTCACCGAAATCTACACCATCGATTACCGGAACAACCGTCTCCTGATGACCCATATGCAGGAATGCAATCCCGCCCTGGCGCGCCGCGACCGTAAAATCCGGATGGTGAAAAAGGTTTTCTGGGCGCCGGGTATCCAACCTTACGCCGGCATGTGGTTCACGCTGGATCCGGGGCCGGTAACGCTCACCGCCCTGACCGTCGGCCCGGGCAACCGCTTCCATTACATCACTTATGAAACCAGCATCGCCGATATCGCGCCGTTGCCCGGCCTGGACATCCCGCATTGGCTGGTGCAATTGGATGAACCCGCCGGCGCCTTTCTGAATCGCTACAGCCTGGCCGGCGGACCGCACCACCTGATCGCCCTGCCCGGATGGCACAGCGCGCGCGTCCGCAAACTGGCGCATCTGCAAGGATTGGCCGTCCATGACCTCCAAGCAGCGGATCATCAACCAGGAGATGAACCCCTGGTTTGCGATATGGCCGTTAGCGCCTATCCATCAGATACTGCTGTAAAAAGTGAAATGTCCATATAGTGATTTTTATGATTGGGTGGATTTCCGGATATGGCAAAATCATTAATGGCAGAATCATTGCCGGAAAAGAATTTTCAATATTATCTAACAAAAACAAATGATTCTGCCGCCAATGTTTCTGCCAATTCCGAATGTCTTTGGTTGTGGCCGCAAGCTCACGTTGAGACATTATCTTGAATAGACTGACTCATACAGACTGCCGCGCCCGCGTAGCCCTGCTCCGGCATTCCTACCGGCAGGTCAGGGCCGCCCTGCCCTGGCTGGATGCCACCGTCTGGCCGGAGGAATCACCCGCCTTCCCGGATCACGCTGCGTCCATCCGGACGGAATACGCCAGGGCCGCCCCGGCCGACCCCGCGCTGACCGATGCCCTGCCGCGGCTCCAGGCGGAAGCCGGCATCCGCCTCCTGCGCTTGGCGCCGCGGCAACATCCGCCGGCGGATTGCGGCAGACTATTCGACCGCATGGCCCAGGCGGGCATGCCGCTGGTAATCCTGCACACCGACATGGATTTCACGGGCATCCGCGCGCTGGCCGCGGCGCAGCCCGCCCTCAACATCATCATCGAATCCGGGCCGCGCAAACTGATATACCATTACACGGACTTGCAGGCGATTTTGCGCGAATGCCCCAACGTCCATTGCAGCACCTACAATTTCTGCAACTGGCGCGGGCATGAGGAATTGCTCGCCGGTGGACTCGGGCACAAGCTGCTTTACGGCTCCCACATGCCCCTGTTCGCCGCCGACGCCGCCATGGCCCCGGTCATCATGGGCGATTTCGACTGGGCATCCAAGTGCGCCATCGCCGGTAATAACCTGCGCCGCCTGCTGGGACTGCCCGCGCTCCATCCGGCCCCGGTGGAATTCGCCGCGCCGCCGCCATTTATCATTGACGCCCATGCCCATAATCTCCAACCCGGCGCACGGAATGTGTATGCAATGCCCACGCCGGACGTGGCATTTACCACGGCCGAATGGATCAAACACCTGGACGCCGTCAGCACCGAACAAATATTCCTGATCCCCGGCGAAGTGCTGTTCGGCCCGCATCTCTCATCCCGGGATTACACCGCCGGATTGCGCGCCGCGGCGCCGACAAGGTTTTTTTACATGGAAATGTTCCATCCGGCCGGCGATGCCGCGCATGTCGCGCGCGTCCGCGCCGCCCTGGACGACCCGGCCTGCGTTGGCATCAAAATTCATCCCGTAACCCACAAGACTCCCGCGGATGCCGACGCCTACGCACCGGTTTACCGCCTGGCGGCAAGCGCCGGCATGCCGATCATGACACACAGCTGGGAAGTTTCTGATTACAACCCCGAACAATGGAAGGGGCATCCCGACCGTTTCCGGCGCTTCCTGCCGGAACTGCAAGGCGCGCCGTTTGTCCTGGGACACGCCGGTGGACGCCCCTCGGCGTTCGACGCCACGGTCCGGGTTTGCCGCGACTTCCCCAACGTCCATGTGGACCTGGCGGGGGATTATTTCCACAACGGCATGGTGGACGCCTTTGCCGACGCCATCGGCGCGGAGAAGATAATTTTCGGCACGGACGTGGACTGGTTCGATCCGCGCTGCGAGTTGGGGGTTGTGCTGGGCTCGCGCCAGCCTGACGCCAATCTTTTAAAAATCCTGCGCGACAATGCCATGCGGGTTTATCGTGCCCGCAGGAAGACCGGCATACCCGCATGATTGCCGGCCAACGCCGATGGCGGCGCAACAATGTTGCGCGCCGGCAGGCCGAACACCGTTCGGCCGCTACATCCGGCAATCAATCGCATGGGTGACAAAGTGTTCAGTGTTCGGCGTTCAGTGTTCGGTGTTCAGTGTTCGGCGTTCGGTGTTCGGCGTTCGGTGTTTGGCGCCTGAAATTTTACAGCAACGTAACAGATTGATCTTGTGCCGTTAGCAATGATTCTGAATCCTAACTCCTGAATACTGAATTCTTTCAAAACGTTAGTTTTAAAATTTTCTTACCCAATCGCATTTTGCATCGGCATTTTGCTTTCCATTGCCGGCAGTTTGTCGTAGATTCAGGCGGCATGCGCCAAGGAACACATATCCCGCCGGCCCAAAAAACCCCGCCGCCCATCAACTGGAAAACCAACCTGGCGTGCATCTGGATTGCGCAATTCCTGTCCATCGTCGGATTTTCGTTCTCCCTCCCTTTTGCCCCCTTCTTCATCCAGGAACTGGGCATTACCGATCCGCAAGCGCTGACTTTCTGGGTAACGGTTTTTGCCGTGCTCGCGCCCCTGACCTTGGCGATCTTCGCCCCCATCTGGGGCGCGCTGGCCGACCGGTTCGGCCGGCGCCTGATGCTGATCCGGGCGCATTTCGGCAGTATGTTCTTTCTCTCCTGCATGGGGCTGGCGCCCAACGTGCAGTGGCTGATCGCCCTGCGCAGCCTGCATGGGCTGCTCACCGGCACGGTGACCGCCTCGCAAACCCTGGCCTCGCTCTACGCGCCGCCCAACCGCAACGGCCTGGTGCTGGGGTCGTTGAGCGCAGCGGTGTTTTCCGGCAGCATGTTCGGGGCATTCCTGGGCGGGATTTTCGCCGACCTTTTCGGCTACCGCCGGGCGTTCCTGGTGTCCGGAATTTTCCTGCTGGCCGCGGGACTGCTGGTGGTGTTCGGCGTGCGCGAAAATTTTCAAAAGCCGGCCGTTGCGCCAGATTATAACTGGCGCCGGGAATTCCGGCAGGCGGCCGCGCGCCTGCAACCGGTGCTGCCCATCCTGGCGCTGCTGGTGGGCATCGGGATCGTGGTCCAATTCGACCAGGCCTGGCTGCCGCTGCTGGTCCAGGAAATCCACGGCAAACGCCCGGGCATTGCCTTCATGGCCGGCAGCCTGGCCGCGGTCGGCGGAATTGCCGGGTTTATGGCCGGGCCGATCATGGGCCGGCTGGCGGACCGTTTCGATGTCCCGCGCATCGCCAAAATCGCGGCGGTGGGCAGCGGGCTGGCGATGATCGGCATGGCCCTGTCCATCGGTTTCCGGCCATTGCTAGCCTTCCGCTTCATGGCCACTTTTTTCGCCGGCGGCCTGGAGCCGGTGTTCTGGGTCTGGCTGGCCCGCTCCACCTCCCAGCAGCATCGCGGCTTTATTTTCGGCTGGGCGGCCACCGCCCGCTCCTCGGGCTGGATGCTGGCGCCGCTCCTGAGCGGCATCCTGGTGGGCGCCAGCGGTCAGATCCGCTGGGTATTCTGGACGGCGGCCGCGCTATATTTCCTGCTGATTCCGTTTATCGCCATGATTGTCAGGCGCCTGCGGACGGCGGAATGATCATGAGGCGGCCGGTTTAAGGGGAATAAAATTCAGATGGCCGCGGCGGCGCGGGTGGCGTTTCCAAGCAACATCACTCGACCCAGACCACCTCGAATTCGCGCAGCGGCGGCAGCTTGATCACCCCGCCACGGTCCACCCGCAGCGAACGCCCTGCGACCAGGGCCCGCGCCCGATGCACCCGGCCGCGTACGCGCAAACTTAAATCCGTCAACGGGGTCACCTGCGCGATCGGACGCCGCATGCCGCCGGTGTAATTGACCAGGTGGATCAGCCGCCCGGGCCGCGCGCCGCAGCGCCGTACCGTCAGTTCCACCGCGCCGTTGCCGCCCAGCATTTCCACCGCCGGCAGCGCGTGCCGCGTCAGCATCTGGCGCACCAGCCGGTCGTGATGTGCAATGGCGAATTTACGGTAAAACTCGAAAAACATGCCCGCCAGGTAATACACCCGCCCGCGCCCATACCGCCGGGCCATGACAAAGGGATATTTTGCCGGCTCCGGCCGGCCGGCGTAGCGGCCCGCCAGCGGCGGACACAACCGGCCCTGAACATCCCGGGCGGCCGCTTTGACATCCAGCGCCAGCAATGGCGCCGGCAGCAAAGCGACGCCTTCAGCCGCAAAAATATCCAATTGCCCTTGCAAGGAGAAATAATCATGCGTCTGGTATTGGCGGTACCCCTTGAAATCGGCGCCCCAGAGATCATGCAGCAGAAAATTACGCCGTTGCCGGAAATGCTCGTCGAACAGCGAGGTCTCGCCATCCGCCAGCAAGATGCCGCCCTGTTTCACAAAGGCCCGCAAGCGCGCGGCCAGCTCCGCCGACATGCAGGCGATATTGGGCAGCACCACCGCCCGGTAGCGCGGGAGTTGGCCGGCATTCAATTCCGTCATCACATCGAATGCCAGGCCGGACCGGAAAAGCGCCCCGGCTGCCCCGTTCAATCCCGCCTGGTAATCGCCGCGGGCGCCGCTGCGCCGGTCGCCGGCGCTGGCATACAAATCGGTTTTTTCGCCGGAAGAGGTGTAATTTTTCGCCGTATCGAAGGAATGGAACAGGGCGATTTCCGCCGCGCTGGCAGTGTCGGCGTACAACTCCGCATGTTTTTTTTCAAACTGGACCATGTCCCGCGCCGCCGCGCCCGTGCGGCTGCGCAGCAGGCTGGTGGCGCTGTGGATGCCGTACCAGACACTCGCGCCATTGGCCAGGGCGGAGGCATAGCAGAGTCTGGTTTCCGCCGGTGTGTGCAAATACCACGACCAGGGCTTGTGGTCGCCGGCCATGAAAATCACCCGCGGCTTGGCGTCCGCCAACGCTTCCGCGGTCTTCGCATGCAAACCGCACCGCCAGATATCCACCGCCGCCGGCGGCCCGTAAAACTGGAAGCCGCCCTCGGTGCCCACAATGTCGTTGCAGGCCAGCAGCGCGCGCATGTCGGCGGCGCCCGCCCGCCCGTGCAGCAAACCCATGTTGCAATATGCCAGCCAGCCGGGATTCACGCGCTTGACCCGGGCGTAGGCTTGTTGCAGAAAGTTCAGGCGCGCGGCCAGTTCAAATTCGGCCAGGATAGCCGGCGCGGCCTTGCGCATGGCGCCGCCATGCCGGGCGCGGAACAGTTTCTGGCAACGCCGGCAGAAACACGGCGTGGAGCTGGGCCCGTCGAAAAAGACGCCATGCAGGTCGTAGGGCGCCAAACTGTCAATCACACCCAGAAAATAATCCGTCCAGGTTGAATTCAGGCAGCAGCCGTAATACGTCCCGTAGAGTTTGGCATAGGCGCCGGACTTGTCCACCAGCGCCCAGTCCGCCGCGCGGGCCGCCTGCGATGCCAGCAGAATGTGGCAGTTGAGGTAAAGGATGATCTTGATACCGCGCCGGCGGGATTCCGCCAGGTATTTTTCCAGGAGCGCGCCATGGCGGGCGGCATCAAATACCGCCGAATACAACTCGGCGTGAGTGTGAAATAGCTGCTCGGTGTCAAACCCAAACTCCGCCCAGCGTTGCGGGATTTTCAGCGTTTGCCGCGGCCCGCCTTCAAAATTGCATTGCAACGCCACGGTGCGCAGGTGCTTGGGCGCGCAGTCCCCGGTTTTCGCGGGTGTTTTTTTGTTCGGGATCATTGATGCTCCTGGCGACATGGCCTGGCCGGGCGGCCGGCCAAGATTCAAAACGCGCTCTTTTACCATGTAAGCCGCATCCTGTCACCTGTAAATTAGCGCAATTCCATTTCCCGTTGCCTTTTGCCGGTCAAATCGCGATACTCTGGAGTTGCTTTCATAATTATTTCCTTTTTTGTGAATTTTGTGCCTCTTTGTGGCTACTTATGAAATTACCCCCGGAAAACCTGCCATGGACACATTGACGCATGCGCTCCTGGGCGCGGCGCTTTGCAGCCGCACCGGACTGGCCGGCGGCCGGCGCGGCCCGGTCAACCCGCTGGACGGCCGGCCGCGCGTTTGGGATTGGACGCTGGGCGCGGCCCTGTTCTTCGGGATCTTGCCCGACCTGGCGTCCATCGGCCTGCACTTGATCTATCATATTCTCCGCCATGGAGACATGGGCTGGCACGCCATCCCCCCGTTTATCTTCACGCTTTATAACCTGACGCACAGTCTGCTGATTGCCGGCGTCTGCGTGCTGGCGGCCGCCCTGTGGCTACGTCCATGGGCAGCGCCGATGCTGGCCTGGCCGGTGCATATTCTGACTGACACGCTGACGCACGGCGCCGGGCGGTTTGCCACGCCGATTTTCTTTCCGTTGTCGGATTACCGCTTCAGCGGCGTGAACTGGTGGCAGACTCCCTGGCTGGCGCGCTGGCCGGCCCTCGCGCTGGCGCTGCTCTGCGCGGGCTTCCTGGCTTATCGTCTAAATAAATGGACACTACCGGGGCTTCTTGGTATAAAACCCGGCACAATCCAATCCAAGGACGAATGACCAATGAACGAACTGAAAATCGGCTGGGCAACGCGCGACGTTACCACGGACAAACCCATCAACATTCCGGGCCAGTTCCACATGCGGATTTCCGAGGGCGTGCTCGACCCGGTGACGGTTACCGCGCTGGTCATTGACAACGGCGCCGACCTGGTGGTTTTTCTTTCCGCCGACCTGGTGGTGATTCGTTCCGGCCTGCTCGATGAAGTCCGCGCCCGGGTGGCGGAACTCAACCCCGCCATCCCGGTCGAAAAAATCCTGATGAACGCGACGCATGCGCACACCGGACCCAGTCATTACGCCGACGACGGCGGGAACCTGTCAAACAATACATCCACGGCCTTGGCCGGCGAGGTGCCGCACGCGGGCATGGAAATCGCCTCGAGCGATGAATATCGCCATTACCTCGCCGACCAGGCGGCCGGCGCCGTCTGCGAGGCCTACGCCGGACGCGCGCCGGGGGGAATTGCTTACGGTTACGGTTACGCGGTGGTCGGCCACAGCCGGCGCGTGGTGTATTTCGACGATCTTTCCAAACGACCCGGCGCCGTGATTAACTCCCGGTCCGGCGTCAACGGCCACGCGGCGATGTACGGCAACACCAACGACCCCAACTTCAGCCATTACGAGGCCGGCGCCGACCATTTCATCAACCTGCTCTACACCTTCGATCCGGACGGCAAACTGACCGGCGCGATCATCAACATCCCCTGCCCTTCGCAGAATTCCGAAGCGGCCTACAAGCTTTCCGCCGATTACTGGCACGACGTCCGGACCGCGATCCGCAAAGAGCACGGCAATATCTTCATTCTGCCGCAATGCGCCGCCGGCGGCGATCTTTCCCCGCGCATCCTGCATTACAAGCCGGCCCAGGCGCGCCGCTTTCAGCTCAAATACGGCGACCTCCAAACCGAACTCGCCGCGCGCAAGGACATCGCCGAACGCGTGGCCGCGGCCTTCGACGAGGTGCTGGGCTGGGCCGGGAAGGACATCAAAACCGCGCTGCCGCTGGCGCACGCCGTTACGACGGTGCAATTGAGCCGGCGCCTGATCGCCGCCGCCGAGCAACAATATGCCCGCGACGGCCTGGCAGATCTGATGCGGCAGCCCTTCAAAACGGACGGTTCCCCCAAGGAATGCCTGCGCCACAATTCCACCCTGGTGGCCAGCCGCAACCGGTTCATCCGCATTCTGAACCGCTACCAGACCCAGGAAGCCAACCCGAAACTGCCGATGGAACTGCATGCGCTCCGGATCGGCGACATCGCCTTTGCCTCGAACCGCTTCGAGCTTTTTATGGACTTCCAGCACCGCATGCAGGCGCGCAGCCCGTTTGAACAGACCTTCATCATCCAGTTGGCCGGGCAGCCCGGGGACGACGGCGGCACCTACTTATGCACGGAGCGCGGCGCCTGGGGCCGCGGCTACAGCGCGAGCATGTTCTGCAACCTGGTTTCCCCGCAGGGCGGGCAGGAACTGGTGGAAGCAACCTTGAAGCTGCTGCAGGAAATGCACAACGGTCAAAATGCGCCAGCTCAGCCTTAATCGCGGAGGATGATAATTAATTTTTGAAGAACCTTTATTTGGTAGGGCGCGGAGGCCCTGCGCGCCGTGGCGGTCAGAGCCTGACCGCCCTACCTTCGGTAGCGGGCATGCGCCCGCCTTGGGCCTTATAAACCAGTGAAAGGAAGGCAGATCCATGAGCATGATTAGTGAATTCCGGGAATTTGCGGTGAAGGGCAATGTAATGGACATGGCGGTCGGGATCATCATCGGCGGCGCATTCGGCAAAATCGTCGCTTCCGTGGTCAACGACGTGATCATGCCGCCGATCGGCCTGCTGCTGGGCGGCGTGAACTTCACGGAACTGGCGATTACGCTGAAGGACGCCGTGGGCGAGACCGCCGCCGTCACGTTGAATTACGGCAAATTCATCCAGACAGTGGTGGACTTTTTAATTGTGGCCGGG
This sequence comes from uncultured Verrucomicrobiota bacterium, assembly GCA_964650945.1. Classification (GTDB taxonomy): domain Bacteria; phylum Verrucomicrobiota; class Kiritimatiellia; order JAAZAB01; family JAAZAB01; genus JAXGPF01. Next base: position 10,016 of record CAZYXU010000139.1, read on the forward strand.
GCGGTGTTTCTGCTGGTAAAGGCCTTGAATGCGACACGCCGTCAACAGGCAAAGGTGGAAAAGAAAGCTTAATCACCACCAATCATCGTCCGAGCAGACAATCATCAAAGGAGACTCAAGCATTATGAAAAAATTATTTGTCGCTACCGCCTGCATTGCC
>CAZYXU010000140.1:0-10118 GCA_964650945.1 uncultured Verrucomicrobiota bacterium
CGGATGCCGATTTCACGGGTGCGTTCGGTGACGGATGCGAGCATGATGTTCATGATGCCGATGCCGCCCACCAGCAGGCTGATGCCGGCGATTGATCCGAGCACGATGTTGAACGTGCGCTTGGTATTCTCCGCCTGGCGCAGCAGCGCCAGCGGGACGCTGATCTTGTAATCTTCCTGGCGATGGAAGGTCCGCAGCATGGCTTCGATCGCGGCGGCGGTTTTTTCGACTTCCTCCGTCGTGTGCGTTTCCACCAGGATCATGTGCAGTTCAACCAATTCCCGCTCCTGCGATCCGGCGGTGATGCGGATGGTAACGTCGCCATACCGCGCCAGGGCGACATTCAGCGGGATGTAAGCGTCGGTCTGCTGGTCGGGCGTCTGCACCCCGCCGGCGGATTCCTCGTTGCGCACGATGCCGACGACCTTGTACAGGTCGCCGCCGATATTGACGGATTGCCCCAGCGTGTGCCGGGCGGCCAGCAGACGCCGCGCGCCCAGTTCCGTCAGCACGCAAACCGGCGACCAGCCTTGCATATCCTCCGGCATCAGAGGACGGCCGGCCAGCAGTGGGCGGTTGACCAGGTCGAACCAATCGGGCGTGGTGCCCATCAGGCGCATTTCCAGCGCGCGTTCTCCCAGCCGGCCTTCGCGGCGAATCTGCTTGACGGGGACGGTGCGCCGGACGCCCGGGATGGTTTCGCGGATGCGCAGATCGTCTTCATGGAGGAGGCCGTAGATGCTCATGAACGTTTGTTGTGCGCCGGCCTGCTCGTCGGCGGTCGGCTTGACGGAGGTCAGGATGATGTTGTTGCTGCCGAGTTTGCGGATTTGCTTCATGGCTTCCTGGCCGGCGCCTTCGCCGACGGCCAGCATGGCGATGACGCTGCCGACGCCGAAAACCACGCCCAGCACGGTCAGACCGGAGCGCAGTTTGTGCAGCATCAGGGTGTTGACGCCCAGCCGGATGTTGCGGAAAATGCGGGATTGGTGCATGTTCATTCCTCAATCCGGTCAATCACGCCGTCGCGCATGTGCATGCGGGTGGCGGCGTGGGCGGCGACTTCCGGCTCATGCGTCACCATGATGATGGTCTTGCCGCTTTGGTTCAGGTGGATCAAAAACTCCATGATCTGCTGGCCGGTGACGGAGTCCAGGTTGCCCGTCGGCTCGTCAGCCAGCAGCACGGCCGGATCGTTGGCCAGCGCCCGCGCGATGGCCACGCGCTGTTGCTGGCCGCCGGACAACTCCGCGGGGCGGTGGTGGGTGCGGTTGCCCAAGCCGACCTTGGCCGCCAGTTCGGCGGCGCGTTCGGCGGAGCGCGCCGCTTCCCAGCCCAGGTAAAAGAGGGGTAATTCGATGTTTTCAAGCACGGTTAGTTGCGGAATCAAGTTGAAACTCTGGAAGATGAAGCCCAATTCGCGCAGGCGGATGTCGCTTAAAGCGTCGTCATCCATGGTGCTGACGTCATGGCCGTTCAGGATGTACCGGCCGGAAGTGGGGCGGTCCATGCAGCCGAGAAGGTTCAGCAGGGTGCTTTTGCCCGAGCCGCTGGGTCCCATGATGGCCCAGAATTCTTTCCGCCCGATTTGCAGGTCCACGCCGGCCAGGGCTTTCACGGTGGTGGCGCCGACGGTGTAATTTTTCCGGACGTGCTGGAGGTGGACAACGGCGCCGGGCGCCGGTTTGGATGTGGCGCTCATGGGGCGGCCTCGCGGGGTGTTGGGCGGGATTCGCCGGCCGGACGCGGCGTTCGGGGGCGGCGGGGTGGGGCGGGCGTATCCGCCGGGATTTGCGCCGGCGCTGGTTGGACGGCGTTGCCATTGGCGCCGTTCGGCGCGGCGGCATCCGGCGCCGGGACTTCCGGCGGCGGTTCGTCGGGAGGATTGTCGCCTTCGCGCATGGCCGAAGGGGCCAGGGGCGGGGTCATGACGACCTGGTCGCCTGCCAGCAAGCCGTCAATGATATGGACCACGCGGTTGTTATCGAGGCCGATGGTCACCGGGCGCTTCTCCAGGCCGCGGGCGCCGGGAATGTAAACCACGGTCTGGCCTTCCACCCGCGCCACGGTTTGCAAAGGCACGTGCAGGGCGTCGGCGTACCTGGCGAGGATGATGTCGGCCCGGCAGCTCATCCCCGGGCGCAATTGGGAGGCATTGCCTTCAATTTTGACGGTGGTGTTGTAAACCTTCAGGTTGGGGTTGAGCCAGGCGCTCTGGGAGTCCGGCAGAAAGGCGATATGGCTCACCTGCCCGGTGAAAACGGCGCCGGGCATCGCATCCACGGTAATCTCGACCGGCATGCCGACTTTAATCTTGCGCAGGGCGGCTTCGTGGATTTTGATTTCCGCGATCATGGCCTCATCCGTCGGCAGGTGGATCAGGTCCTGGCGTTCGCGCACCTGCTGGCCTTCCTGCAGCGGTTCGGAAAGCCGCCAGCGGCCGCCCGCGCTGCTGGTGGCGTAAACCGCCATGCCGTCCACCGGCGCGGTCAGGCGGCATTTTTCGATCTGGCTTTCGATTTTTTTCAACTCGGCCAACTGGCGCTGGTATTCCGATTCGCGGGTTTTCAATTCGGTTTCAGCCTGGATCAGGTCCGCGGCGGTCTTGATGCGCGCGCGTTCCAGGGCCTGCTCGGTCTGCTGCACATCGCTGGTCGCTTGGTCGAGGCTGCGTTGGTGGGTGTAATTCTTCAGGAGTTGCAGGGCCGATTCGGCGAGCGCCAGGTTGATTTCCGCGCGCTTGGCGGCCAGGTCGTCGGCCTGCAGTTCGGTGCGGGTGAGGTAGCCTTCTTCCGCCAGGCGGGTGGACCATTCGAATTTGTCCCGGGCGCGTTGGAGTTCCTCGCGGGCGACATTGATGTCCGCCTCGGTTTTTTGCAATTCGCGGGGATATTCGCCCTCGCGGTATTTCACCAGGTCCTGCTTGGCGAAACGGTGGGCCAGTTCGGCCTGGGCGATGTCGCTGTCATTCTGATTGCGGACGACTTCCAGGTTTTCGCGCGCGCGGATGAAGGCGGCTTCGGCGTTCATGACGGTGATTTGCTGCCGGGTGCGGGTGTCCTCGAGTTGGCTGGCATCGAGTTCCACCAGCAGGTCGCCTTGCTTGACCTGGGTGCCCTCGGGTATCAGGAAGAGGATGGTGGTCGTGCCGGCCACCTGGTTTTTCACGATGGCGTTCCGGCTGTTCTGGATGGTGCCGGATTCGGTCAGGGTGATGGTCAGCGGGCCGCGCTGGACGGCGGTCACCGGTAAATCCGTTTCCGGTCTGCGTTGCCCCGCTCCGGCCAAATATATCAGCCAGGTTATGATGGCGGCCGCGAAGATGGCGGCGGCCGCGGCCAGGCGGCGCACATTCCGCCGGTTCGCAAACGCTTTGATTTTTTCATTCATGATCCGTCTCCGGTTGATATTCCACCCAGCGGCCATCGGCATCCACGGCCAGCACACCCATGTCGCGCTGTAATTTGATTTCCGCGGCGCGGTAGTTCACCATGGCCGCCGTCAGGGAATTGCGCGCGGAAACCAGGGCTTCCTGGGCATCCAGTATGTCGCGCATCTGGGCGCGGCCGGCTTCCAGAAACAATTCCGTGCTGGCCACGCGCCGTTCGGCCACGGCGAGGGATTTCTGCTGGATGCGGTAACTTTCCCGGGCCTGGAGCATGTCGCGCAGGGCATTGCGCACTTCCAGCTTGATCTGGTCTTCCAGGCTTTGGGTTTCGCGCACGGCCCGCTCCAGGGCGATCAGGCTGTTGCGCCAGGCATTGCGTTCCGCCGTGCGTTCCAGCGGCAGGTCCATCCCCAGGCCGGCCGTATAAACGCCCTCGTCGAATTCCAGGCGCGCGTCCGGCAGGTCCGCCGAGGACAGGCGCCGGCGCTCGCCGATGGCGCCGCCGCCTTTCAGGGTGAGTCCCATGCGCAGGGCGTCGGCGGCGACCACCACATGGCGCTGGGCGTCGTATACCCGTCCCAGCGCCGTCCGCATGTCCAGGCGGTTGGTCAGGGCGATTAAAATCGCCTGCTGGTCATCCATTTCCAGCGGGCCGCGCGCGGTGTCGAGGACTTGCGCTTCAGGGCCTTGGCCGGCCGCCGGTTTGTCGGGCGGACTGGCCGGCTGGGTTTTATTTTCGACCGCGGCGAGTCCGGCGGCCGCCGCGAGTTTTTTCAATTCGCCGCGGTCAAGCTCGATGACGGCGTCCGCCGGCAGGCCGAGGGTGATTTTGAATTGGTCCAGGCGGTTGATGTAGGTCTGGCGGGCCGTCACCCAGCGGTCGCGGGCGCGGAGGTCGTCCTGGACGGCCTGGTCCACCTGGATTTGCGGCAGGCGGCCGGCATCCGCCAGGCGCTGCGCCCGCTTGGCGGATGCGGTCAGGCGGCGGTAGTTGTCCGCGGCATTGTTCACCTGGTCCGCCTGTTGGATGACCGACATGTATTCGGTTGCCACGCGCGCGCTCAAGGTCTGCTTGTAGCGCTCGAAACTGAACAGGGCATAGACCAGGTCCTGTTCGGCCTGCGTCAGCGGCTCGGCCACGATATGGCGGCCGGCGCCGCGCAGCAGCGGGATGGTGATGGTCGCGTCCGCAAAAAGCCCCAGGGAGGACGAGCGGTCGAGGGTCAGCAGCTTCACCAGGTCCACCGCGAACTGGGTGGTCAGGAGCGTACCGTATTTCAAGCGGCGTTGCCAGGAGAGTTGGCCGGTGTTGGCCAGTCCGCGGATGTTGTCGTCGCCGGCGTAATTGGCCTCGAAATCCGTTGCGGCATCCCCCGCCAGCAAACTGCGGAATTGGTTGGCTTCCAGGTCCAGCGCCAGGGCCACCTTGAACACATCCTCCTTGCGCGTTTGGTAATCGCGGTTGTGGCGCGCGGCTACCTGCAAGGCGTCCGTCAATGCCAGGCGGTTGATGTCGGGCGGGAACGCGCCGGCATCCGGCGCGGAAACGTCCGGCGCGCCGGTGTCCGGCCAGTGCGGGATCGGCGGTAAATCCGCCGTGCCCAGCGCGGCCGGGCCGGCATACGGGAGCGCCTGGTCCAGCAGCAGCCGCCGCCGCAGCGTGTCGGCCGCGGGCTCGATGGCAAACGGCTCGTCGCGCTGGAGCATTTTTTGCTGCGCCCGCTGGACGAGGTCGTAAGCCGTCCGGTCGGCGTCGCGGCGATAAGCGGCGGGCGAGCGGCAGCCGGCCAGCCCGAGCGCCAGGACGGCGGCGCCGGCGGTCAAAACGGCAGCGTAGCTTGTGGCGGAACAATTCATGGGATTATATGCACAACGGCTGGCGGAAGCGTTTTCGTGTATTGTTTTTTAAAAATTGAAAAATCCTGAGCGGTTTTTTATCCCACCCGGCGGATGCGCCGGCCAATCATGGGCATCCGCGGCTGCAAATTTCGCGCACGCGCCGGACTTGTTCGGCCGGCAAAGCCAACTTGCCGGCGGCGGCGTTGGCTTCCAATTGCGCCACGGAGGAGGCGGCTGGTATGCAGGGACCCATCCCGGGCAAGGTCAGCATGTAGGCCAGCACGAGTTGCGCCACCGCGATGCCGCCTTCACTGGCGGCTTCCTGTAATTCCCGGACTTGCGCCAGGGCGGCGGGCGTGGCCAGCCCGTCCAGCGCCTTTTCGTCGTAGAGGCGGTCGCCCGGCCCGTTTTGCGCGGGATCGCCATAACGCCCGGTCAACAAGCCGCGCGCCAGCGGGCTGTAAGCGATAAAACTCAGGGTTCCGGCGGCGGCGTATGCCAGCACGCCGGGATGGCCGGCGGATTCGCCGTGCATGATATCGAATTTATTTTGCACGGCGATGGCGCGGCAACGGCAACTGGCCTGGCGTTCGACGGCCTGGTACAGCTTGATTTGATCCGCGGTGAAGTTGGAAACGGCGAAATACCGGATCCAGCCGCGGGTGACCAGGTCTTCAATGGCGGACAGGGTTTCCTCGACCGGGGTGTCGGCGTCGAAACCGTGGAGGTAAAGCAGGTCAATGTATTCCAATTGCAGGCGATGGAGGGAGGCGGCGGTGGCGTCAAAAATGTTGGCGCGGGCCGACCGGCAATGATTGGGGGTGCGGCCGTCCATACCGCCGTAAATCTTGGTGGCCAGCACCACGTTGCGGCGCTGGTCGGGATTGGCTTGGAACCATTGGCCGATGACGCGTTCGGAATTGCCGGAAGCCTCGTTGTAGCGGTTGGCCGTGTCCCAGAAAGTGACCCCCAGTTCAATGGCGCGGTCGAGGATGGCCCAGGCGGTTTGGGCCTCGGTGCGGGCGCCGTCGCCCGTGGCGGGGAAACCGAATTTCCATGTGCCCAGCCCCATGTTGGATGCGCGTAGGCCGGACCGCCCCAGCCGGCGGTAAGGCATGCCGTTAAAGTCATTCAGAATATAGGGAATGCGGTAATTGGCCGGATTGGGCTGGGTCAAATTCATGGCTTGATCCTCCGCGTTGCGCTTGTTCAAAAATAACAGTATATAACACCGGGCATAAAAATCAACCCTGTGACAAAAATACATGATAAAACGGCAAAAATACATGAACGAGATATTGACGCGCGGGGGGCTGTCGGTTACGCTGTGGCCATGAAAAGCAACCGGCATGCCCTATCCGGCAGCACCGCGCCCGTCGGGCGCGCGCGGGCCGATCGGCTGTTGCGCGCGCGGTTCCCGGTGATCGATTTTCACAACCATGCCTGGGCCGGCTTCGCCCCCGGCCGCGTGGCGCGGATCATGGATCGGGTGGGGGTGGAATTATACGGCAACCTTACCGGCAACATGGCGATTGTCTGGGCCGGGGGGGGGTACCAGTGGCGGACATGCCCTTTCAACAGCGCGTTGGCCGGCGCGGATCCGCGGGTACAACGCCGCTTTTTCAGCTTTACCTCCGCTACTTTCGCCCGCCCCGTCAGCCGCCCGTTGTTTGCCGATGCCCGCCGGTTTGTGGATGAGACCCTGGCCATGCTGCGCGCCGATGTCGCCCAGGGCGCGCGCGGCCTGAAGGTGCTCAAGGAATTGGGCCTGCACCATCGCGACGGCCGCGGCCGGCTGGTTTTCTGCGACGACCCGCGCCTGGCGCCGATCTGGGATGAATGCGCGCGTTTGAGTGTGCCGGTGCTGATCCATCAGGCCGATCCGCGCGGATTTTTTCAGCCGATCCGGCCATCCAACCCGCATTATTCTTCGCTGAAAAAATATCCGGCCTGGAGTTATGCCGACCGCCGCCGCTTTCCGTCGTTCGCCACGCTCCAGCGGCATTGCCGCAATCTTGTGCAACAACACCCGCGCACGACCTTCGTTCTCCCGCATATGGCCAATTGGCCGGAAAACCTGGACTACGTCGAGGAATTGCTGGCGTCATATCCGAACCTGATCCTGGATTTTTCCGCGCGGATTGACGACCTGGGACATTCGCCGGAAACCGCGCGCGCATTTTTCATCCGCCGGCAGGATCGGCTGCTGTTCGGCACGGACATGCCGCCGTCTGTCAAAATGTATCGCTGTTACTTCCGGTTCCTGGAGACGGACGATGATGAAATCGTTCCCCCGGATTATGACGGCACCTTCGGGCGTTACCGGTGGCAGATCCAGGGGCTGAACTTGCCGGGCAGGGTGTTGCGCAAGATTTACCGTCAAAATGCCAGGAAATTACTGGGATGAATTGATTCGGATGAGCGAATTTCAAAACTCGCGTTTTGAATGAATTCCGGATGCTGAAGTCAGAATTCTGAAGCATTGCGACCGGCACAAGATCAATATTACGTTGCTGTAAAATTTCAGGCGCCGAACACCGCACACTGAACACTTTTGAAAGAGACTCGGATTACCCAAAAACAGGAGCGGCAATGATCAAGACCAAGGTCGGATTCGTGGTATATGGCGTGCATAAGGATGGGCTGCAGGACCCGATGGGAACCCCCTTTATTGACGAGGCCCTGATCTCGCGTTCCAAATCGGCGCTGCGGGAGGCCGGACTGGAATTGGTCGAGTATCCGATCATCGTCGCCTCGCGCGCGGAAGCCCGCGAGTGTCTGGCCAAATTTAAAAAGATGGATGATGTGTCCGGGCTGGTGCTTTTCTCCGGCACCTGGGTCTGGGCGGCCCACCTGCTGCCGGCTTTGCGCGATTATGCCCTGGCCGGTAAAAGCCTGGCTGTCTGGACCCACCCCGGGTCCCAGGGCTGGCGTCCGGTGGGCGGACTGGTCCTGCATGGCGCGCTGATGGAGGCGGATATCCCGCACCGGTTCGTTTACGGCGCCTGCGAGGAATCCGACACCATCGCCAAACTCGTCAGTTACTGCCGCGCCGGCGCGCTGCGGCACAAACTCAACCAGGCGGTCTTCGGCGTTTTCGGCGGCCGCGGCATGGGGCAGAGCTGCGGCGTTGCCGATCCGTCCCAATGGATGCGGACTTTCGGGATTGACCTGGATTCGCGCGATACCACCCAACTCATCCGCACCGCCGAGGCCATCACCGCCGCCGAATTAAAAGCCGTCCGCAAACGCATTCAACCGCTGTTCAGCGTGCCGGTGCCCGCGGGTGAAGCCGCCGACCGCTCGTTGCGGGTATACCTGGCGCTGAAAAAAATCCTGGCCGCCGAGCAATGGGACGGTTACACCATCCAGTCGTTCCCCGGGCTGGGCGATGAATATTGCGCCACCTGCCTGGCCCAAAGCCTGATGCTGGAAGATGGCGTCGGCACTTCAACCTTGAGCGATTTCAACACTTTGTTGTCGGTTAAGCTGCTGACCGAGTTCAGCCGCGAGCGCGTGTATTACGGCGACTTGCAGCACATTGACAAACAGAAAAAAGAGATAAAAATCATCGGCGATGGCGCCTGCCCGCCCTCGCTGGCCGGGACACTCGGCCCCGCCGGCTTCGCCGAGCACGGCATACCCACCGAAGGCCAGGCGGGCGGCATCTCGGTTAAACTGATCTGCAAGCCGGGCGCCGGCGTCCTGGCGCGGCTGGGCCGCCGGGCCGGCCGGTTCGAACTGGTGGTCTGCCGCTGCACGGTATTCGAGCCGCCGGCGGCGGAAATCGAAAAACGCAAGTTGGAGTGCGGCATCCCCTTCTGGCCGCATGCGTTTGTCACCGCGCAGGCGGACATGGACAAACTGCTGCAGGCTTGGAATAACGAATACGCCTGCCTGGGCTATGGCGCGCACCTGTATGACGACCTGTGCGCCTTCGGCGAGTTGACGGGCGTTGAGGTGGTGACCCCCTGATTAATATGCCAACCAAACTAAAGGGAATCTCCGTGGCGCTGGGCACGGCCGGATTTGGATCCTCGATCTCTCCGGACGATGCCTTCAAAATCATGGATGTATACGCCGGACTGGGCGGCCGGGTTTTGGATACGGCCAATAATTACGCCTATTGGCGCAACCCGGAACGGCAGGGCGGCCAAAGCGAAACCGTGGTTGGCCAATGGCTGCAGGCCCGCGGTTGTCGCGCGCAGTTCACCCTTATGACCAAGATCGGCTCGCAGCCCGTCAATGGCGTACGCGAAGGGCTTGCGGCCGCCGCGGTCCGCGCCGCGGTCAACCAGTCCCTGGCCCGGCTTCAAACCGATTACATTGACATCCTGCTGGCGCATCATGACGATCCCGAGACGCCGCTGCTGGAAACCTGGCAGGCTTTCAGCGAATTGGTGGCCGGCGGCCAGGTTAAAATGGCGGGCATCTCCAATTATAATACGCCGCGGATCGGGGAGCTGGTCGCGCTGGCGGCCGAACATTCCCTGGCGCCGGTGGAAGCGGTGCAAATGCGGTATTCGCTCGTGACGCCGAATCCCGGCGCCGATTTCGGACCACTGGAGGTGTTGGATGCCGCCATGCGCAAAACACTGGCGCGCCTGTTGCCCAGAGCCGTGATCTTCGGCTATTCCCCTTTGCTGCAAGGATTATACGAAAAAAACACCGGGGACGCCTGGCCCGGATCCTATGATACCCCCGAAAACCGGCGGATGGTGTCCGCGCTGCAAGCTGCGGCCCGGGAACAAGGCGTTTCGCCTTCGGCGTATGTCCTGAAAAAAATTGCGGAACAGGGAATCTGGCCGGTCACCGCCACCAGCAAACCGGAACGCCTGGCGTCCAATCTGCAGCTTTTTACCGAGGTGCTTTAAAAGCAGCCACAAAAATG
>CAZYXU010000141.1:0-10023 GCA_964650945.1 uncultured Verrucomicrobiota bacterium
CCGCAGCGCCGCGGTCCGCCTGCCGATGTATTCGCCCTCGGACAAGGCCAAGCGCCTCGAATTCCGCTGCCCCGACCCCAGTTGCAATCCCTACCTGGCCATGTCGGCGATCTTGATGGCCGGACTGGACGGCATCCTGAACAAGATTCATCCCGGCGAGCCGTTGGACAAGGACATTTACGACCTGCCGCCGGAGGAAGCCGCGCAAGTGCCGCAGACGCCGGGATCGCTGCGCGATTCCCTGAAGGCGCTGGCCGCCGACCATGATTACCTGCTGAAGGGCGACGTGTTTACGCCGGATGTGATTGACACCTGGATCAACTACAAGATGAAAAACGAGGTGTTGGCGCTGGATTTACGCCCGCACCCGTGGGAATTCGCGCTGTATTACGATATCTGATGGCCGCGCCGCGGCGCCCGCTCCCAGGGCGCCGCGGCCAGTCCCGTACGACGGATGGCGTGCGCCAACCGGGAAAACGGGGCGGCATCATAGCAGATCATCGACAAAATCCGCGGTTGCATGAATCGCGGTTTGTATGTCAATTTTTCATCCGGTCTTCCGCCGCCGCGCGGTCTGACGCGGAAATATTGGGCATATCAACCAGCTTGGCATATGCTTCCCGCGCAGCCTGCCGATTGCCTTCCGCCTCGAAACACCGGGCGATGCCCATCTGCGCGCGACCCTGGTCCGGCCAATGCGCGCCCGGCATGGCCGGCACCCGGGCATATTGCGCGCGCGCAGCGGTAAATTCCCGGGCGCCTTCCAGGCATTGACCAATGCCCAGTTGGGCGGTCGCCCGATGATGGTCTTCCACCCGCTCCATCTCGAACACTTTGCCAAATTCCACGCGCGCTTCCGCGTATTTGCCGGCGGCCAGCAAAGCGCCGGCCTTTTGCATCTGCATACGGAAGATCGTGTCCAGCCGCTCGATCACCCGCAAGGGCGCCTGGTTTTTTTCCGCAAGCGCGAGATAGGCTTGGCAGGCCCCGGAGTAGTTGCCGGCTTCATAGAGCGCGTTGCCCGCGCCGATTTCCGCGCGCAGCTTGGTCGGCGCATCCGCATTGTCGGCCAGCAAAACCCGCGCATAAGCCGCGCGCGCTTCTTCCCAGCGCGCTTCCGCCATATAACTGTCGCCCATGCCGGTCCAGGCGTTTTGCACATGGATGGACGCCACGCCGGGAATGGCCAGGGCTTTTTCCCAGGCTGCGCGCGCGGCGGGGCAATCGCCCAGAGCGTAATGCACTTCGCCGATTTTCGACCAGCCGCGCGCCTGGTTGGCAACGTTGGCGTTGGTCATCAGCGTGATTTGCGCATAGGCGGCAACCGCCTGGGTGAATGCGCGCTCGCTGTCATACGCGGCGCCGATGGCTTCCAGGGCGGAGGCGCGATCGTTCGGCCCCAGCCCCACCCCTTCCAGGGCGGCCGCCAGAATGGCGCGACCGGCGGCCGGATCGCCGGCGGAGACCAGGTTGCGCCCCCACCCCAGCCGCGCTTGGGCGCGCTGCGCGTCATTCGTCGCCAGCTCCGCCGCCGCCGCGAAGGTTTTGGCGGCGTCCACCCACAAGGAGCGCTGTTGCTCCACCATGGCTTGCTTCATAAGCTCCTGGCAGGAGCCGGCTGATTCCGACCGCGCCGCCGGTGCCGACAATAATGCCGCCAGCATGGTTGCCTGCAAGATTGTTATAATTCTTCGCATTGGTTGCTCCTTATTATTAATTTTCTCAAAGTTAAGTCAGTTTCAAAGTCCTGCCTGAATGGCCGGGGTGGAACCAGGCCCTCCAGTTTCCCGCACCCCGCCACCCGCATCCCGCTTACTGGAACACCAGTTCCCCGTAGCATTCCACGTCCGACCAACCCTGCTTGATGCGCGCCCAGTAACTTTCCGGCATCAGCAATTCGCGAAAGCGGCGGATGAAATTCGCCCGCCATTTTGCGCCGGCCGGCGGCGCGGAAACTTCCATGGCCGCAAAGGGAATGGCCGCTTCAATCGTCCAATAGCCGTCCGCCGCCCCCGCTGCCGCCTGCCACTCGGTCTGGCGCAAATCTTCACTGGTCACCCCCCAGTCTCCGGAACCAGCGTAATATTTCAATCCGCCGGCATTCACGGCGAATTGCCTTACCCGTGCATTTTCAGCGTTGATAAACATCACCACCGTATCGTCGTATTTGCGCAACACCTCGATGGGATTGTCCGCGCTCGCAACTTTGCGCAACGCCTTTACGTCCGGATCGGCCATGCGCAGGCCCAGATATAAATTTTGACCGTCATGGCATGCCTGCACGGAGGTGTCCGCTAACGGAATCCCTAAATACGGCGTCTGGCCCCCGCCAATGCTGAAAAAACGGTAGCTGGCCGGCGCTCCTTTCCAGGCCGCATCGTCCAACTGGCCGTCAATCGCCGGCGGCATATCCCTGACGGCCGCCACGGCCAATGTCGGCCGTTCCCAAGTGTCAATCTTATCCGCCGGCCCCGGCCGCCCGGGGAGGCGTGCGGAATACTTCTGGGCTGGAATCAGATTTTCCTTCCAGAGCGACCAGAACCTCCAATTGGTCAATGCCGACCAGGCGGCGGCGTAGTTGCCAACAGCCAATAATGCCTCCGCTTGCGCCAGGATCGCGCGCATAAAATCACGGTCATCGCGCGTGATGGCCAGGGCGGCGGCGGGATCGTCCATGATGGCGCCCGCATCCCGGATGATCGTGCGCATATGCGCCAAGTCCGCTTCCGGCAGAGGCGCATTACTCCAGGCAATGATGGCGATAATCGATTTTTGAGATTTCAGATCCGGGGTTTCAGCGCCGGCAGCCCGGAAAGCCGCCATCCCGAACGGTTTCAGCGATACCGGCACGATGGTTTTGCCATCCTCTTCCCGCGTTGCCACCGGGGCCCCATCGCCGGGGCGGATCACCTTGGCCGGACCGCTTAACACCACTTCGCCGCTGACCGGCCAATAGCCGGGATTGGCGACATAGAACCAGTAAGCGCCGTCCTTGCGCAGCGCGCGCATGGCCAGGTTGTGTTTGAAATCCGCCGTATCCAGCACCGATGCGAATTTTTCCTTCGGCAGCGCGGTGATTATTTTTGCAACCTCCCGCATGTGCTGCTCGCGGCTGTTGATGATATTCACGTCGGTGAAGCCATAAATCAAAATATCCGGGTCGGCGCCGATCATGGCCTGGGTGAAGGGCTCCATGACATTATCGTCATGCGCCTGCGAGATGAACCGGCTGACATTCGACGGCACGGGCCAGCCGTCCGGGATGTCTTCAATTTTGCCCGCGCCGCCGGAAGTGCTGTCGCTCCGGCCCGGAAACAGCCAGCCGGGCGCGCCGGTGGGCAGTTCATGCCAGCAGGTGCACAGCGTTACCATGCGGTTGGGCCCGCGGGCGTAATAAGCGGACGGTTCCGCCCCGACAATATGCTCCCAGAAATACGCCTTGCCGTCGCTGGCCGGGCCGACGGGATAGATGTAGCGGCCAAACCAGATGTTTTTGTCATTTTCCACGACGGAAGGATCCATGCCGAACTCCCGCATGTATTGGCCGTAGGGCTTATCCGACTCGAACAGCCAGTACCGGCTCATGTCGGCGCCCGCATGGAAGCCGTAGAGCACATTCAAATCCTTGCGGTATTTGTGCAGCGTATCGCGGGTTTTGGTCAAATAACTCCGCGTGGCCCGGCAGCGCCACGCCACCCATTGTTCCCGCATGGCATCGGAAGTGAGAAACAAATGACGCATTGCAAAACGCTGGGGGTCCGTAGGATCGCCGGGCACTTGGACGCGGGTGTCGCGGGCAAAGGCCGCGATGGTGGCGTCGGAATAATCATAATCGAACGGCGACTTGTGGCTGACGCATGGCGCCGGGCCAAGTCCGCCGCCGTCAATAAACACGCAATAATAAATGCCCTTCCAGGCGGGCGAGAACGCGAATTTTTCCGCCAGGTCGGCCGCCACGCGCCGATATCCGGCCTCGATTGCCGGATGGTTCGGATTCGCGTGCCAGCCGCCCTGCTTGCCGTCCTTGGTGATGAACGAAACGGTTTCGGCGCCGGCGGCCACCTCCGTATCGCCCGCGGCAAACTGCGCTTTGATTTTTTTATGTCCGACATATTCCACCATCGAATACATGGTGATGCCGTTGCGTTCGAAAAAGCGCAGCGCCGTCTCGCGAATGTCCTGCAACAGGCGGCCATCGCCCGGCATCAGGTCCGGCGGCGTATAAGAGTTGTTATCCTCGGCGTATTGAAACGCGCCCATGGCGTAAAAATTCTGGCCGGTGAACCGCAGGTACTGGCTATAGTTCCGGCAGGCGTCGAAATGCCAACGCAAGCGTTGAACGAAACGCGCCACCTGATCGTATTCCATGTGGTCGTAACGCCCCTGGTAGGGATACAGTCCGTCCACATCGCCGAAGGTCCGGCCCAACGAGTGGGCGCGCTCTGAATGGATGCCGAATAACCGCTCGCCGGTGGTGTTGATTTTAACGGCCGGCAGTTCATCCACCCGGTAGATGCGCAGGCGCGCCGCGGCGGCCGGCAGGTTGGCTTTGAGATTGACGATGTCCAGGGTGTGGATTTCCGGGTCCGCCCAGTGCAGCCAGCGCATTTCGTGCAGTTTGCCGTCCAGCGGGTATTTCCCGCCCGTCACCAGCGACGGCCCATCCTCCGAAGTCCAGCCGGAAGCGTCCAGCCGCCGCCAGGGCGTCAGGGGGCGTCCGCCAAGCTCGCGGCCGGCGCTGGTGACGGAGACGCCTATCCAGCGTTCGGCGTCATTGGGGTATTCCAGCACCAGCATGTACCAGCCATGCGGGCGGGCGAATTCGAAGCGGTACGAAAACATTGCGGCGCGGCCGGCATCCGTGACCTCGCGATAGACCAGTTTCTCCTGATTGACAATCCGCGGCGTCTTGACCGCGTTGATCTTGACTCCGGTTTGCGGCGCCGCCGATTCCACCCAGCGATGCGGGTCCGCCGGGCTGGTAAAATCAATGACTTTTTCCAATTCCATCCGCATGCCTTCCTCGTAGTCATTGCCGGCAACCTCGGCCATCGGCAAACGGCCCACGACAATCAAGGGCTCCTCGATGCGATGATCCACCGCCGTATCGCCGTCGCGCAGCTCAACTTCCAGCGTATAGACGCCGCTCTCCCGCCGGCCGGCATCCACCGGATAAACAACCGAATGGGTTTGACGCTGGCGCTCGCCTTGTTCCACCACGCCCCGCGCAACTTCCGGCCGGTCGGCATTGCGCTCCACCCGGCGCAACACCCAATGCGCGGACGTCTTTTCCCCGGCCAAGCCCTCCGGCACGCGCAGATTCACCCGTAACGGAACGGCGTCGTCAAAATATAACCGCGGGTCAACCCCGGGGTTTTCCAGCAACAGGCGCCCGTCGTAAGACGGCCAGCGCCGCGCCACAAAAGTCGCGTCCATATTCGCAGCCATGGCCGGCCGCCACGGCGCATCATCGAAGTCCGGCCGCTGCCAGCCTTCATCCGCGAGCGCCGCCCCCTTCCAATCCGCCCCCGTATCCAGAATCACCACCGTACCGTCGCGCATAATCACCCGGCCCTGCAACGACACCACCGGCGTATCGTTGGCGGTGCGCACCTGTTCCGCGTAAAGGCAAATGACGTTTTTTTTGCCGGGCGCCAGATACGGCGCCAAATCCACCGGAACCAGTTGGTCGTAAATTGTACGCAACGGCACTTCGCGCCCGTTGACAAACAACTGGCTGCCCTCGGACACCATGCCGACCGCGCGCCAGATTCCGCCCCGCGGCAAATCAAACGCCTTGCGGTAATACCCCCGGCTGGTTAACTGCTCCACGCGAATTGACTTGATTTCAACGGCATTTTCCGCCGGCCCGGCAATGGTAAGGCCGAAACCGTCAGGGCCGGCTTTGTAAACCTTGAAGCGCAAGGTTTGCCATGCGTTCCCTTCCAGTACCGCTTCTGCTTTGGGTTTCATCCACCAGTAGAGGCTTTCCGGCCCGTAACGGCCGATTTTACTCGAGCCGTTGGCCCATAATTCCACCGCCCAGGTGCTGGACGCCGCCGACTGGCGGACCTCCAGAACGACCTCATTCCAGCCGGAATACATGCTGATGCGTTCGGCTTTGGCTTGGCGGCCATCGTAATTCCCCCACCCCAGGACAACCCGCTCGCCGGAAGTTTTGAAGCACAGCCCCTGGTTATTCACGGCAAGATTCGTGATTTCCGGGGAAAAATATGTGAAATTACAGCGCCCGTCCGCGGAAAATTTCCAGGGCGCGCCCGACCTTTCGATTGCCAGGTCGTTGGTCAAAACATAAACCTGCAGGCGCTTGGCGCGGTACAGATCGCGTTCCTGCACCCGCGGCCGGGCATTGAACCCCCAGGCCGCCATCCCCATTGCCAGCAGCATCACCCCGGCAAACAACCGATATTTTGTCGCTTTTTGCATAGCACCCCTCATTGATTATTCAACCGAGTCTCTTTCAAAAGTATTCAGTGTTCGGTGTTCAGCGTTCGGCAGTCAGAATTACACGACAACGTAACGCGCTGAATTAACGCCACTTGCAATCATTCTGAATTCTGACTCCTGAATTCTGAATTCTTTCAAAATGTTGGTTTTTAAATTGGATTCAACCTTCATCATTCAACATTTTCCGCATATTCCGCCACAATCATGGCATGCACCGTAAACGGCGGGATGGTCACAGCCATGCTGTCCCCATCCCCCACAAACTCCAGCGTGCGGCGTTCGGGCGCCAGATAAACCCGCCTGGGCAACGCGCCGTCCAATGGATGAAAACGCACGGTCATCCCGCAGACCGGCGCAATCCGGTCAAGATCCTCGAAACAATCGCGGCGTAACGCCCGGCCCGTGCCGGAGGGCTGATTGACCAAGTTGACCACCAGGCGCCGTTGCATGGGTTGGCGATGAGCGAAGATTTCCACTGACTCCGCCCCGTCCACCGTCACGGGACGGTGATTGCCAACAGCGCCGCGCAGCAGATTGATCAAAAACCGCTTGTCTTCCGCCATGCCGCCGCGCGCGTATTGCAACCCGGGCATACCAGCCAGGTAAATGGACCGGCCCCGGCCATATGGATGTTCAATCCAAGCCGGCAGATAGGGCGGCATGGGCGCCACGAGGTTCAGTCCAAACGACGGTGTCCGCGCGGCCTGCGCCAGCACCTGCGCCCCCGGGCGGGAGGTCACCGGCCAGTGGCCCATGTCCCATTGCAACGGCGCCCCGGATCCAGGCATGAAGAACGAATAGTCCGGGCGCAAATCGCCGTTCAAATCCACCCCCAACACCGCCGCCAACTGGAAATTCGGCTGGCGCCGCCCGCTTTCATCGAAAAGCGAGACGTCGCCGCCGGCCAGCAATGTGCCGCCCGCGCGCACAAACTCCCTGACGGCGGCCACTTGCGCGGCGCTCAAACAGGAAGCGCCCGCCATCACCAAAACCTTGAACCGGGACAAACCGCCGGGCACAAGCTGCCAATCATCCACGAAATCCCACAAAACATGGCCAGCCACGGCCGCGGATGCCCAGCCGGCAAACTCATCGGCGTGCGGCGGTGTCAGGTTCAAATTCAACCGCGCTTTTTCCGGCACGGCATCCGTGCAAGTCAACGGCGGACGGTAGCGGCGGGAATTATGGCTGTTTAAAATTCCAACTTGGAAAACCGGTTGCATGCCTCCCAGCCACGGCTCGAATTCGATTTGTTCGCGGCTCAATTCCGCCGCCAGCGCCAGTTCATGGGCGGGCACGGCGCCGGCGGCGTCCATCACAAACGATCCGCAAACCGCCACATTCAAGGCGCGCGCCGTCCACACCTCGGACGCATAGCCGTCCCGCCCCTTGATCCGCATGGACTGGGCCACCGAATCAATCAGGACCTCGCCTGGCGGACGCCGGCTCAAGCCCGCATTGCGCCGCAAGCCGGCGCTGAGCGCCAGCCCGCCGGATTCATGCGCAAACAGGTCGCAGGTCACAAAATCGCAGGTGGATGGGTCGCCCGTGTAATTGAAGGTGAAGGCCATGTCCGGCCGGATGGATTTGACCAGGTCGCGGGCCCGGGCCGTGAAGGCACGGAGCTGTTCACGGCGCCATTGAATCAAGGCCACGTTTTGCGCATGCGTCAGGCGGCTCAATCCGGGGAAATCCATGCCGAACTTTTCCTGGAATTCCCGCCGGCAGGTTGGGCACAACCATGCGCCTTTCATGGCGCACCCCAGCGCATCCAGGTAATAGGCCTTGATCGGGTAATTTGCGACAACTTCGCGGGTTTGTTCCAGCACAAATTCGCCGTAAGGGCTGAAGATGCAGGCATCCACCGGGTTGCGCCCGTCAGGATCGCCGGTATGCGTCCAATCCGGATGCTCGGCGCAAATCCGGCGGTCGCTTGATTCATAAATCCCCAGCGGTGCAATGCCGGCATCCAGACAGGCCGCGCACAATTCGCCGAACAAATCGCGGCCATGCAGCGTGGAAAGCACATGCCCGATTTTGGACGGATAAAACGCATTGCCGTGGCCGCCCTTGCAGTAAAACCAGAAGGCCTGGAAGCCGGCCGCTTGCAGCCGGCCCACTAGGTCCAGCACATCCAGTTGCGACAGCGGCGCGGGATATTGTCCGCGATTAATCAGGTTCCGCCAGGCATCCCCAACCTGATCCAGGTCGGGGATGTGCATGCCGGCCATGACCCGGCGCATGGCTCGGGCATAATTCCATGTCGTTGATTTTGTCATTATATGTCAAACACTAATCCGGCAACGCCACAATCATCGGCCGGGGGATTTCAGCGGCGCTGTCAAACGTCATGCGGTAAACAACATGTCCCGGCGCCATTACCGTAAGATTATAAACATGGGTGATCATTTCCGGTTTGAACGGATCATCCGCCGGGCGGAGTTCGCGCCTGGTGATCAAGATGGCGCGGCCGAGCGGGTCATCCGGAGTCAGCCCATCCGGACCGGTCACCGCCAGCGCACGTGGGACAAACAGGTCATCAACATCGCCCTGACAATTCACCTGCACCGCCGCCCCAACTACCGGCCGTCCGCGCCCATCGCAGACTTGCACCGGCAGGCTGATCCGTTCGATTATTCCGGGATTTTTCACCAGTTCCAGATCGCTGGAATCCTTGTAAACGCTGTAATGGCGGAGCCAATTTTCGTCGCGGGTGGAGCGCGGCAGCCGCACCGGTTGTGCCGGAGGACCGATGACACAATCGGTCAGGATAATTCCGGCATGTGACGGCAACATCTGAAAATTAACGCGGTTATTTTCGAACACACAACGCGTGGCGCCCTGGTTTTGCAGCGCCACTTCCAGGCGCCGGAAGATGCAATCCTCGGCCTGGTAGGGCCCGGCGGCGCTGCCGCCGTTTTCGAAGATCATTCCGCGCATGGTTTTGTCAGTTTCCGTCAACCCGCGCGTCGCCACAAAAGATGTTCCGAACAGGTTGCCGCTCCAGCAGGCGATGGTTGAATTCCGCAGCTTGAAATTCAAGCCGGCGTGTGACAGAACAATGGCGGCGGCATAGGGATGGTTTGTATCCGCCGCGGTCAGGGTGGCATTAAACATGAACAACTCGCCTAGCGGCGCATACCAGCGCGCCTTAGGGTCCGGCGGCAAGGGATCGGCGAGCAGTCGGACGGCGAACTCGTTCTTGCGGGCACAGGCGATTTTGACGGCCGGACAAATTGCCGGATTGCCTTCAACCCCCAGGGCGAGGCGGTTGGACACCCGCAACCGGCCATCGCGGCGTTCGCCGGCATAATCGCTGTAATGCTCAACGCGCCGGCCCATGTTGCGCGGCGGCGCCACCGTCAAATCGCCGTGCAGGATCAGGGTCTCCCGGGGATGATTGGTCCGCCCGACCTGGAAAAAAGTCCCAAAATCCGTGTTGGTCCCGATTCGCAAGGACGCCTTGACCGTGTAAACATCGGCGTCGGCAGCGTAAGCCACCCGGCCCCAACCTCCGGTCCGATCCGCCGCCAGCACATCGTCCAAGGTGGCCGG
>CAZYXU010000142.1:0-9745 GCA_964650945.1 uncultured Verrucomicrobiota bacterium
CCGGTCTGATGCGCGCTGACGGAACGCATGAGGGCATCAACCAGCGCCGCCGGCGCGGCTGCCGCCGGCACATTCAAACTGCGGCTGATCCCCTCCTCACCGAACATGCGGTCGGTGCGGTCCGGTGCCTCGGTCACGCCGTCGGAGTAAAGCAGCAGCATCGCCCCCGGCGGGAGATCGAAGGCGCTGTCCTGATAAACGGCCCCAGCCTCCACCCCGACCGCCATCCCCTGGCAGGCGGCGCCCGCGAGCGGCTGCCAGGCGGCGTCAGGCCGGTAAAAAGGCGGCGGATGGCCGGCGTTGCAATAGACGACATGGCCGGTGCGCAAGTTGCAGACCAGGTAAAACACCGTGACGAACATCACCGAGGGATTGTCCTCCGCCAGCATGCGGTTCACATCCCGGATGACCGGCGCGGCTTCGCGGCGGCCGCGCGCAAAGCTGCGCAGCAGCGTGCGGAACTCCATCAGGAACAGGCCGGCCGGCACGCCCTTGCCCGCCACATCCGCCACCACCACGCCCAGGTGGTCGGCATCCACGGGGAAAAAGTCAAAATAGTCGCCGCCGATTTCCCGCGCCGGCTCCATGCGCGCGACGATCTCGATATTTTCCAGGCCGGCATAAGGCGGAAATACCGTCGGCAGCAGATCGCGCTGCATCTCACGGGCAAACCGCAATTCGGATTGGATGCGCTCCTTTTCCGATGCCGCGCGCGCCTGCTCGGCGGTAAAGTCCGCCAGGCGGCCGGCCATCTGGTTAAAGGCCAAGGCGAGGTCGCCCAATTCATCCCGGGACCGCAAGGCGATGCGGTGCTCGAAACCGCCGGCGCTGATGATTTCCGTGGCATGCATCAGGCGGCGCAGGGGACGGGTAAACAGGTAGGAAAAAACCAGGATCACCAGGAACAACAGCAACCCGGTGCCCTCAACCATGCGCCGCGCGCGCGCCGCGGCCTCGCGGTCGGCGCGGTCCATGGTTTCGGTCGGACGGTAAAGCTCCAGCAGATAGATCACCTCGCCGGCGCGGTTGAGGATCGGGCTGATATGGCTGAACCACTCGCCCTGGTCGTCCTGGAAGCGCCCGTATTGCGAGGTTTTTTCCGCTACGGCGCGCAGGAAGACATCACGCTCCGGGGTGACGATAAACGGCTCGAAAATCGGCCCGCGCCAGATATTGATCCCGAAATAAAACCGGTGGTTGGCGATTTTATGCAGAATCCACTTGGGCGTGTGCGGCACCCGCTGGGCATCCAGGATGCGCGTTACCGCCAGGTAAATGCGCTCGTAAACCGGGCTGTTGCGGTCCGCCGGCTGGCGGATTGCCTCCAGGTCGTCGAGCGCGACGGTGTTGAGGATGGCGCGGGCCAGGTTCGCCAGGCGCAAAACGGCTTCCTGTTCCTTGTCGGCGCGCATCATTTCGCGCACCTGGCTTTCCACCATCAGGTTGCCGGCCAGTACCAGCGGCACAAACAGCAGGAGCAGCTTTAGAAACAAGGGAAACCGGATGCGGTCCAGCCGGCGGCGCAACCGGCAAACCGCCAGCCAGAGCCCCGCCAGCGCCAGGCCGCCCGCCAGAATCACGCAGACGCCGCAACGGCAGGATGCGCGATAATGCTCCACCACGCGCAAAGGCGGGCCGGGAATCACCAGGCAGCGGTTGACCAAATCGAAGGCGCAGGCGCCCAGCGCGGGATGCGGGAAAAGCCCGCCCACCATGATATCCGCGAACGGATAGCCTTCCGCCAGGGGATTCAACAGCCGGATGCGCCGGCCCAGATGGTCAAACTGGAGCCAGGTGCGATTGCCCGTGCTGGCGATGGTCAGGGCCGGCGGCGCGCCGGGATTGAGCGTGACAAAGGTAAGATCGTCCGGCGCCAGCACCCCCCCGGGTTCCACGCGCACCTCGCCGAAATCGCGCCGGCGGCGGCCATCCGGCCCATATTCCACCAGCCGGCCGGCCGAACCGCAGGCCAGGAAAATCCGGCCGGCCGTATCCACCTGGATGGAATTCCAGCCGGCCCAGGCGTTATTGGTTTCCCCCAGGGCGATGATCCCCGCGCCCGGATGATCGCGCACCAGCATCCCGGCCGCCGCCGCCGGTAATTTCCAGATGTTGAATTCGCCCTCGCAGGTGTTGACAAAGTAATGATCGCCCGTCCGGTCGCAGGCATAGCGCATTTCCGGGTAACGCGCCGGGTCGCTGTATAAAACCCGCAGGATTTCACGCGGCGGCTCCCGCCCCCCGGGGTCATAGGCGCGAAACCGGTATCCGGCAAAGGACCGGGTATTCCGGTCGTAAACATAACTGTGGGTGACCAGGCGCCCGTCCGGACCGGGATAGAGCTTGCGGACCATGTAAAAATAATCCGGGTCATCCGGCTCGATGGCCGCGGCGGAGCGTAGATGCAGGGGCCGGCCCGCGCCGGCATACGTCAATTCCAAAAGGCGGTTGTCTTTTTTTTCCAGGACATACAGGCGGTCGCCGATGACCGTGTAAGCCACGGGGTTGACAAATTTCACCGCGCCGTAACGTGTATGGCAGAACCAGTAGCCGGCCAGCGCAAACGTCGCCAGCAGGATCGCCGGCAGCACGCTGCGCTTGAGCCAAGACATTGACATGCAACACCCTCGATTACCGATCCGCGCAGTTTACCCTCGAAAGCCCCCGCGACAAGCGCAAATCACCGCAGATTAAAAAGCATGCCTTGGGGCACGTCTTCGTAACAGCCGACATCCGGCAGCCTGAAAAACGGGTCAATCCGGCGATGCCGATCCAGATCTTTGGCGCCGGCCATCCACCCCAGGTTGGTGCCGGCATTGATGCAGGGCGATCCGGCGGCCAGGCGGAAATTTCCCTGCACGCGGTCGAGATAATCCGGATCGGTGTTAAAATTATTCGTCCCGGCAGCGCCGCCGGAAGTCGCCAATGGCGCGGTACAACAATGATTGAAAAACCAATTGGTAGTGCTGAGGGAGATGGCGATGTTGCTGAAAGCGTTGCCGGCGGTATTGCCATACATGATCACGTTATTAAACTCATACCTCATCGCATAGCGCGAGGTAAAGCCGCCGCAACTGCCGGAATAGTTGCTGACAATCGTGCAATTTTCAATCAGTCCCGTGCCGGGCTCATACCCGTAGATTGCGCCGCCCTGGCTCACCGAGGTGTTATAGGCGATCAGGCAATTGCGAACCGTGCTGGATGAACGATTCTGGTAAACCCCGCCGCCATTGCCGTTGGCGCTGTTGCTGATGATCAGGCAATTTTGCGCCATCAGCGCTTCGCGGGTGGCGCCGGACGATCGGAAATGAATCCCGCCGCCGCTGGTCACGGATTGGTTGGCGCTGATTTCGGAATCGGTGATCAGACCTATGCCGCGAACGTAGATGCCGCCGCCGAGGCTGTTACCAGTGCAGGTATTACCTCGCACCAGGCAGTTGCTCACCAGGAACACAAAACTATTGATATTGTAGGAAGCCACGCCGCCGCCGCCGTGATCGGTATCGCTGCCGGCCGCCGTATTGCCGCTGATGACGCACCCGGCCAGCATGCCGGTCGAACCGCTCGCTGCATCGCCCAACGCCCTGAAATATATTCCACCGCCGTAACTTAACCCATACCCGTTAGTCAGCGTCATGTTTTCGATCCGCACCAGGCCGCCCAGCTCATCCCAGAGAACCTGGACGCAACGGTTGCTGCCGCCGCCGTTAATGATCACATCGGCCGGGTTGCCGCTGTATCCCCGCAAGGTCAGCGAACGATTGATGAAAACGACATTGGTTCCGCTGTAGTTTGTAGGATTGTCAGTAACGTAGTAGGTTCCATTCGAGACCAGGACCAGCGCGCCGGGAGCGGCGGCATTGACGGCATCCTGGATATTGCTGGCCGCTTCCGCCCAGTTGGTGTAGGGCGCGACCGGAGCCTGGCCGTTTTGCGCCACATAATGATCGGCCAGGGCCGGCGAGAATGCCGAAACGGATATCCAACCCGCGCAGATGATAACAATCGCCTTGTGCATGATCACTCCCTCCCGTTCAATGTTATTTGCAATTTGCTGTTCGACGGCCGATTTAGAAACGCCAGATACAAGAGCACATTTATTTTTAATTAATAGCGGAATAAGACGGCTAAGTCAAAGAGATTACATCCGCAGCGCTAAATCGCCGTTGACACCCGCCGGGGCGCTGGGTATGGTAGATGTTGAGTCGGTTTAAGAGGGGTTCACGGTTGAGCGATGTTTATCGGCTTATACGACCTGATCTATGGAGGCAGACACATGCAGGCATTGGTAAAATATGCGGCCGGCCCGGACAACATGGAATTGCGCGAAGTGCCCGAACCGCAGCCCGGCCCGGGCGAGGTTAAAATCGCGGTGCATGCCGCCTCGATCTGCGGGTCCGACCTTCACATCCGCAAGGGCGATATCGGCATTCCCATGCGTTTTCCGGTGATCCCCGGGCATGAATTCGCCGGCGTGGTTACCGCCGTCGGCGCCGGCGTTGCCGACCTGGAGCCCGGCGCGCGGGTGACGGCGGAAAACACGCGCGTCAATTGCGGCATCTGCCCGCAATGCGCCAATGGCAGTTACAACTTGTGCCGGCAGCGCCTGGCCACCGGTTATGCGTTTGACGGCGCTTTTGCCAGCCACGTGGTAGTCCCGCGCGCGCGCATCCATCGCCTGCCGGCAGCGGTGGATTTCCGGGCCGGCGCCCTGACGGATCCGTCCGCCTGCGCCTATCACGCCGTCCAGGAACTGACCGGCATTAACGCCGGCGACCTTGTGCTGGTGAGCGGCCCCGGCCCGATGGGGCTGTTCTGCCTGCAATACGTCAAGGCCAACGGCGGCACGGTGATTCTTTCCGGCGCCGCGCGCGACCGCGGCCGCCTGGAAATCGGGCGGAAACTCGGCGCGGACCATGTTTGCACGGCGGATGAAGTCGAAAAACTGGCCATGGAATTGTCCGGCGGGGCCGGCGTGGATCGCGTGCTGGAGTGTTCCGGCGCCGCCGCCGCCGCGCAGCAGGGTTTGGCGCTCCTGAAAAGCG
This sequence comes from uncultured Verrucomicrobiota bacterium, assembly GCA_964650945.1. GTDB lineage: Bacteria > Verrucomicrobiota > Kiritimatiellia > JAAZAB01 > JAAZAB01 > JAXGPF01. The sequence goes on from CAZYXU010000142.1 coordinate 5,046, forward strand.
AAGGCAGCTATACGCAAATCGGCATTTTCGGCAAGCCGGTAACGTTCGACCTCGACCGCGTTTTATACCGTGAAATCCGCCTGCTGGGCTCGTTCAGCCAGAAATTCACCGGCTGGGAAAAGGCTTTGGAACTGTGCGCCTCCGGCCGCATCCAGGTGGCGCCGATGATCACTCACGTTTTCCCGCTCAGCGCCTGGCGGGAAGCGTTCGATTTGTTCCAGAACGGCCAGGCGATTAAGGTGATATTCGAATAAATTTCCGTAGCATCCCATCGAAAAACGCTTTATTTTTTCACCAAGACGCAAAGCCACAAAGAAGATACGGATTATTTAACACGGAACCGGATAAGCGGTTAAATTTGCGGGGCTGTGCCCGCCAGAAAGGAAAAAATGAAAACTGTCATTAAAACCGACCAGGCGCCGCTGCCTGTGGCGCGTTATTCCCAGGGCATCCGCGTCGGCAACACCCTTTATGTTCAGGGCATGATCGCCCTGGAGCCCGGGAAAAAAACCGTGGTACCCGGCGGCATCCGCGAGCAGACCGAACGGGTATTTAAAAGCATCCAGGCCGTACTGGCGGAGGATGGCATGGGATTCGGACACGTGGTCCGGGTGGCGGCATTCCTGGCCCGGCTGGACGATTACCCGGCCTTTAACGAAGTTTATAACCGCCATTTCACCAGCGAGCCGCCGCCCGTGCGCACCACCGTGCAGGCCGGCCTGCCGCTGGGCGCCCTGGTGGAGGTGGAAGTCATCGCCGTGGCAGAATGAAAAACAGCCTGGCCATATGGTTTGACGCGCCTATCCCCTACCCGGCGGCCATCCGGTTGCAGGATGAACTGGTCCGGCTGCGGGTGGCCGACGCCATTCCCGACCTGGCGCTTTTCCTCGAACACCCCCCGGTCATTACGCTCGGTAACCGCGGCCGCGCCCAGAACGTGCTGGCGCCGCCGGCGGAACTGGCGCGGCGCGCCATACAACTTGTCCACGCCAGCCGCGGCGGCGATGTCACATACCACGGCCCCGGACAACTAGTGCTCTACCCCGTCATCCGCCTGGGTGTCAACGAGGCCGACGCCCACGGATACCTGCACAATCTGGAGGAAATCGCCTTGCGCACGGCCGCGGATTTCGGCGTGGAGGCATTCCGGCGCCCGGGCAAAACCGGCGCCTGGACTGCCGCCGGCAAATTGGCTGCCATCGGGATTCGCCTGAAGCGCTGGGTCACTTCCCATGGGATGAGTTTCAATGTCTGCCCGGATTTGACGGGCTTCCAGACCATCGTGCCCTGCGGGCTGGCCGGCGAGGCGGTGACTTCCTTGAAACAATTGTTGCAGGACGCCTGCCCGGCGCTGCCGGAGGTGCGCGCCAGGATGACCGAACATTTTGGCGCAGTCTGCCGCCGCCCGGTCGCCATCCACCGACCTCCATGGCCGGACCTGTCCGAAGAACTGCGGGACATGCTCGCAGCGGCGGCCAGCTCGCCGGAGGCCGAATCGCGGCGCGTAGCGCCGCGATGAAGATGTGTGTGGGTATGTGGGTGTGTGAGTATGTGAGCGTAGGAGCGGCTCCGCCGGCTTGTCCTGCAAAGCTTCAGCGGCGCAGGAAGGCTCGCCCTTCATGGATCACACACACCCGCACACTCACATACTCACATACATCCTCCCGTAGGAGCGGCGTTACACGCCGCGATCATTGGTTAAATTCCGATTTCCCACTTCGCGTCATTTGCCGGTTACGCCATGCCCCGGTCGAAATTGCCGCAATGGCCGGGCGGTCCATCCGTCCCGGCGCGCAAGGCCCGCCAGATTTTCCGCGTATCGGCGGCGGAATAGGCGCGCCAGATGAAGTCGGCGCGCACGCGACGCGCCCCTAATCCCCAAAGCTCTGCCCGGCGCGGCCATAAATTCAAAGGCAACTGATTAATGAGCACATTCCGGCAGCCGCGCCGGCAGACATGCAGACGATCGCCGTGGGTGGACGTCAAGTCCAACTCCGGCTGACGGCAGCCGGAGTTTCCGGCGCAGCGCGCCTTGCGCAAAACGCAGGTCTCGGCCAGCATCAGCGGCGTATCCTGGTAGACAATCGCCACCGCCGGCAACTCCAAACGCGGCAATAATGCGCGCCAGTTGTCCCGGCTGTCTTCCGGAGATAACGCCAAACGGGTAATCCCCCACTCCCGCAATTGCCGGCCGGCGGCGGAATTGGCCGTGTATAACGGCCAATCGGCCGCGACATCCAGGCTGCCTGGATGCGCCCCGGCCGCCGCCAGTAATTCCATACCGCCCAGGTTGGCGATTTCCCAGCGCCGCCAGCCGGCCCGCAGCAGCGCCTGCATTTTAGGAAACAAGCGTTTTTCGTCGGCGGCGCGCACGATCGCCGGCAGGGCCAGCCGCAGGCGCACGGCGCCCAGCCGGGCAGTCCATGCCGCCAGGTGCGTCTGCAATGCCGGCCAATCCGGCGCATCCACATCCAGGATGAGTTCTTCCACATCCTGCCAGTCGTCCGGCTGTAATTGCTCCAGACCATCGGGTTGATCGGTTTTAAGCGACCATAACCACTCCAAAGTTGACGGCTCCGCCGGCTTGCCCCGCAAAGCTTCAGCGGCGCAGGGAAGCGTCGCCCCAACGCCAATAGCACCAAGCCAGGTCGATACGCGCGCCCGGGCGACCTCCCGCCGGGCGGCCCGGCATTCTTCCAGCGCCGCCACCATTTGCCGCCGCGCATTTTTCAGGGCGGATACCGGCACAAACCGGCAATCGGGATTGGATAACTGGAATTCCGCCAACTGCCAGTCGGTATTCTGCATTTGCCCGAAGGCCGCGCGCGCCGCCGTGAATGACAGTCCTTGATCCCGGGCCGGCGGCGCCGCGCCGGCGATATTCAAATCCACGCTGAGCGCCGGAGCGCCCGGCCATGCGGCGCGGGCCTTGATCCGCAGGGCCGCGGCGCCAACTTCCAGCAAAACGCCGACCGCATGCCGCACGCGGAATTGGCCGGGCCGTGGACTTGGAAACTGCCCGGCGCGCTTCACCGCCTGCGATGAGGAACAATAGACCGGCGCGCCCGCAGGAATGGGCGGATGACCGGGCGGCAGCCGCGTCTCTATCGCAGCGCCGGCGTCCACGCGCACCGGCATCCGCGCATCCGGCCGGCCGGCCAGCCGGAGAGCGACGACGGCAAAACCATAAGGCCGGGGCGCGCCCGGCAGGTCAACTTGCAGCCCGTCATGCAACTCCAGCGCGCGGGTGGTTTGCAATGCCAGCCAATCGCCGCCGGCGCGCCGCCTGACGCCCGCCGCGGCTCCGATCGGGCAGCCGCGGTGCCCCATGGTGCGGCGATCCACCGGATCGGAACCGGCATCGGGCTGAACGTATAATCCGGTCCAGGGCCGGCTGAAAACCACGCGCACATCGTCGCTGAGCGCGCGCAGTTCCTCCGCCGGCGCCGGCCCGTCGAGCAGGCGCCGGTAAAGCCGGGTAACCATGGCCACGTACAGCGGCGATTTTTTCCGCCCTTCAATTTTCAACGCGCTGACACCGGCGCGCGCCAGTTGCGGGACCACCCCGGTAAGCGCCATATCCTTCATGGAAAACGGGAATTCCGCCGCGTTATCCGGCGGCGACGGATGCGTCTGGAAATTTTCGCGGCAGAGATAGGCGCACCGGCCGCGGTTGCCGCTGCGCCCCCGCAAATGCGAGGAAAACAGACACAGCCCGCTGTAACTGTAGCAAAGCGCGCCATGCACAAAAGTTTCGATTTCAACGCCGCTTTCCCGGGCGATCTCCCGGATTTCCGGGAGCGTCAACTCCCGCGCCAGGGTGACACGCTGGAATCCCAGGGCACGGGCGGCGCACGCGCCGGCCAGGTTATGCACGGCCAGTTGCGTGCTCGCATGCAGGCTTAAGTCCGGGGAAAATTCCCGGGCCAGACGGAGCACGCCCAAATCCTGCACAATCAGGGCGTCCACGCCCAACTCCGTCACCGCCCGCAACACTTCGGCCACTTCCGGCAACTCCGCCTCCTGGATCAGGGTATTCAAAGTGACATAGACCCGGCGAGACGGCGTCATGGAATGGGCGTAGGCCGTGATGGCGGACAGGGATTCCAGGGAAAAATTTTCCGCATCGGCGCGCGCGGAAAAACGGGCCAGGCCAAGGTAAATCGCATCCGCGCCGAAATGCAGGGCGGCGTAGCCGGCGTCCGGCCCGCCCGCCGGTGCCATCAATTCCGGCCGGCGATGCGCCTGTTGGATGGTGGATGGGTGTGTGTGAGTGCGTGAGTGTGTGGGTGTGTGAGATTTGGTGTGAGGTTCCATTGACAGTGTTCGGGGTTCGGGGGCCGGAGGTCGGTGTTCGGGGTTCAGTGTTCGGGGTTCGGTGTTCAGTGTTCGGGGGTCGGTGGAATTTGTTACGGCGTAACACCTTAAAACTGTAAACTTAAAATTTCAAAACGTAAGTTTTGAAATCGGTTCACTGGCGTCCCATAAGGGACGCCAAGGCTGAAGTCTACAGCCTTCAGCCTACAGCCTGAGCATCCTGTGGGATGCTACTGAAATCGGTTCCTCTTTAAGTCTCGCCCGCCAGCAATCACAGACACCCCCCGAACCACATACCCCATTCCCCTTTAACTGTGGCCAATAAGACTGCAACGAAAGACTAATCATACTAGGCACACACCCGTGGGAGCAGCGTTACACGC
>CAZYXU010000143.1:0-4932 GCA_964650945.1 uncultured Verrucomicrobiota bacterium
TATCCCGTATCCCATCCCGCCCCGCATCCCGTATCCTTCCAACTCGCACACCCACACACTCACACACTCACAAACTCCTCTCCCCCCACTCCTCATTCCGCCGCCGGCAAATAGCCGTGGTTGATGTATGCCGGATGCCCCTGCCGCAGGTAGACACGCGGCAAACGTTGGGATATCCGAGAGGCAATCTCGTTGGACGATGTGCCGTCAATCAAGTCCACTAATTCAGTGATGGTGATTTCATCCTCGCCCTGCCGTCCGATCAACACGGCTTCATCGCCGATTTGCACATTGGCATTGCCGATATTGACCATGGTTTGATCCATGCAGATCACTCCCACGATCGGATATCTGCGCCCGCCGATCAGCGCCTGGCCGCGGTTGGACAGGGCGCGCGGCAAGCCGTCGGCATAACCCAGCGGCAGGATGGCGATGCGGGTGTTTTCACGCGTTTGATAGGTCAGGCGGTAGCTGATATAAGCGCCCGGAGGCATGGCGCGCACATGCGAAACACGCGCCTTGAGCGTCATTACCGGCTGGCAGGGAATTGCGCCACCCATGCCATATAGATAACTGCCCGGCCGCACCATGTCCAGATGTGATTCAGGCAATTGGAAGATCGTGGAACTGCTGGCGATATGGCGCAATGGAATCTGGTAGCCGCGGTGTTTCAGGTCTTCCAGCAAACTCAAAAATGTGCGCAACTGGTTTCTGGTAAAATCCGGAAAATTTCCCAGGTTGGCCGGGAAGTGCGAGAAAATCCCGGTCAACGCCAGTCCGGGCAATTTCACCAGGCGCCGGATGAATTCCGGGGTTTCATCAGGCGTTAACCCCAGTCTTCCCATGCCGGTGTCCACCTTGAGATGCGCGCGCACCGGCCGTCCGGCCGACTGTCCGGCCGCCGCCAGGCTTTCCGCCATGGCCCATGATGTTACCGTCTGATCCAAGTCCCAGCGGACAATGGATGGAGCGTCCGCGGGCTGGCCTGGGCCGAAAATCAGGATGGGAGTCTGCAGGCCTGCCTGGCGCAGTGCCAGGGCTTCCTGCAGGAAGGCCACGCCCAGGTAATCCGCCTTGGGCGCGAATTCGCGGCTGACTTCCACCAGCCCCTGGCCGTAAGCATTGGCCTTGACGGCTGCCAGTATTCTGGCTTGTGGCGCCTGCCGCCGGATAGCGTCAAAGTTGGCGTGCAAATTATCCAGGTTGACTTCCACCCATGCCGGGCGCAGTTTGTCGGGATTGCTTGCCATGTGATGATCGTCCTTGCCGGGTGCATCGCTTGGCTGTAATGCACATCGCGAAATCGGAGTATGGATTTTTTAGTCTGGAATGCAAATCAAAAATGACACATAGAGGTGCAGAGGAAGTTTGTGAGTGTGTGGGTATGTGAGTATGTAGGAGCGGCGCTACGCGCCGCGATCCACCTCCCGACACCCGCCACCCGTATCCCGAATCTCTCCCACACTCACAAACCCACACACTCACACACTCTCTCGTGGGAGCGGCGCAACGCGCCGCGATGCTTATCGAGGCAGGGTGCTCCGGCCCAGGAATCCCGGGGTAGGACGGCCTGATCCCTGGCCGCCTTTTCCCCGCGCAAAATCTTTTGTGTTTGCGGCGGCGCTGTGTTAGTATTGGCCCATTGCCTGAAATTGCACGCCGATATTTATGCGCAATGCAGGCATGAAAATTTCCAGGGACAACGTGGCATGCGCGAAAATTTTTCCGCGGAGTTGAATCGCAAGGATGCCGAGTTGGATGTCAGTCTGCGTCCGGCTAAATTTCCTGATTTTGTCGGCCAGGTGAAAATCCGTGAGCGGCTTGAGCTCTTTGTGGCGGCTGCGCGCGGCCGGGGCGAAGTCTTGGATCATCTGCTGCTTTCCGGCCCGCCCGGCCTGGGTAAGACCACCCTGGCCTATATTCTGGCGGATGCCATGGGCAGCAACGTGCGCGCCACTTCCGGGCCGGTGATTGACAAACCCGCCGACCTCGCGGGCATTCTCACCAGCATCGAACCGGGTGATGTTGTTTTCATTGACGAAATCCACCGCATGCAAAAATCCGTGGAGGAATATCTTTACTCGGCGATGGAGGATTTCGTGATCGACATCATGCTGGACCAGGGCGCCAATGCCCGGGCGGTCCGGCTCAACCTGCCGCGCTTCACCCTGGTCGGCGCCACCACCCGCAGCGGTTTGCTTTCCGCGCCGTTGCGCTCCCGCTTCGGATTGAACTGCCGCCTGAATTATTACGGCCACGCCGACTTGCAGGCGATCATTACCCGGTCGGCTAAACTTTTAAACGTAGCCGTGGATGCGGCCGGCGCCATGGAAATCGCCGCGCGCGCCCGGGGCACGCCGCGCATCGCCAATAACCTGCTGCGGCGTGTGCGCGATTACGCCCAGATTCGCGCGGACAATCAAATCACGCAGCCCGTTGCCGACCAGGCGCTGGCCATGCTGGACATTGACCGCCACGGCCTGGATGAAATGGACAAGCGCCTGTTGGAGGCGCTGGTGCATAAATTTTCGGGCGGGCCGGTGGGTTTGAATTCACTTTCGGTCTCCGTGGGCGAAGAGCCGGATACCATCGAGGAAGTTTATGAGCCGTACCTGATTCAGGAAGGTTATCTGCAACGCACACCCCAGGGACGGCTGGCGACCCCTTTGTGCTACCAGCGCCTGGGACTACCCGCGCCGTCGGCGGCCGCCCGCCAGGGATCGTTGTTGTGAGAGCGGCGCTACGCGCCGTGCTGAAGATGTGTGTGGGTTTGTGAGTATGTGAGTATGTGGGAGCGGCGATGAGGATGTGTGTGGGTATGTGAGTGTGTGAGTGTGGGGGAACGGCGCTGCGCGCCGTGGTGGAGATGTGTTTGAGTTTGTGGGTATGTGGGTAGGGGTATGGAAGAGAGACTCACACACCCACACACCCCCACACCCCCGCCAGTTCGGGTGCCAGGGTGGAAATCTTGACGGAAGTCAGTCAAAAAAGGGGTAAAATATGACCAATAAAAAAAGCGCCAAGCCAGTCCGGGACCAATCCAGCAACATTCCAACCGCGCGTGGATTTGCCGCCACGGCGCGCCGTTTGGCCGGTTCCGTGCCGACCATCGCCATCACGCCCGTCGCCGACGGCCGCCCCGGGGCCTATGAGGCCAACCTGGCCGGCACCTGGCGCATGGCGGAAAAAGTGGCGCGGCTGATCAGGGAAAATGTGATCCTGCCCGACGGCACACCCGTGCGCGTGGTGACTCCGCCGGAAATCGTTTATGGCGCGCGTACCGGGGCGCTGGCCCAGGAGTTTTACGTCCGCGAAGGCGTCAGCGCCAATATCTGGGTCAGCCGCTCCTGGGCATACAGCGATGAATTAATGAGCGCCTGCCAGGGACTCGGCAGCAGCGAATGGCTGCATGCCGCCTACGGGTTGAACCAGACCGACCGGCCGGGCGCCGTCTGGTTGAAGGCGTTTTGCGCGGCCATGGATGAAAAACAGCGGCCGATCTTTGCCATTTATAATCCGGACCTGGAGGCGGAGGATGCCGATCTGGCGCCCTACGTGCGCGCACGCCTCCTGCGTTTTGCCCGCTGCGCCGCGGCGGTGGCGGAAATGCGCGGCAAGAATTACCTGTCGCTGGGCGGCGTTTCCATGGGCATCATCGGGTCGGATGTCCGCCGCAATGCTTTTTTGCATTACCTGGGAATGGGCACGGTCTCCGTGGATATGGTGGCAGTCAAGGGCCGGATTGACCAGGGCTTTTACGATCATGAGGAGTTTGAACAGGCTTTCCGCTTTTTGAAGGAAAAGGCTACGTTCGATTTCGGCGCCGGCGCGCGTCCTTCAACTCCCGACGAGCTCCTGCGCACCTGTATCCTGATGACCTTGATCACCCGCGACCTGATGATCGGCAATCCCAAGCTGGCCGATGCGTCCTTTGCCAGACGCCATGGCTTCCAGGCGAACGTCGAGCGCGCCCAGGGCGCCAATGCCATCGCCGCCGGCACCCAGGGACAGCGCGCCTGGACGGATTTGTATCCAAATTTCGACCTGACCGAGGCGTTCCTGAACAGTTCGTTTGACTGGCAGGGGTTCCGCGCGCCTTTCGTGGTGGCCACGGAAAACGACTCCAAGAACGCCCTCGGCATGCTGGCGGCCCATCTGCTCACCGGCCTGCCGCAATTGTTCGCCGACATCCGCACCAACTGGACCCCGGCAAGCATCCGTCAGGCTACCGGGCATGATATCGCCAGTCTGGCTCCCGGCGGATTCATTGACAAACGCAATTCCGGCGCCGGCGCCCTGGATTACGCGCTGGATGTCCCGAAACTGACGGGCGGCCGCTCCATGCCGGAAGTCGCCGCGTGCCTGCGGAACGATGCTTCCCTGCAAAAAGCAGTCATGCGGGAGGTATTCCGTCGGACGAAATTCATGCATGCCTCCCTGGATTATTTCCCCGGCGACGGACTTTCCAGCCATTACCGTACGCCGGGCGGCATTCCCATGACCGCCTATCGTTACAACATGGTGGGGGATCAACTCACCTGTTCGGTGGTGGAAGGCGAGACGCTGGATCTGCCGTTGCCGGTGGCGGAACATGTCAACCGCGTGACCGACCCCACCTGGCCCGAAACCGCCTGGCGGCCCCGCGGGATGTCTTCGTTTGAATACATGTCGCGCATCGGACCGAACCACGACGGTAATTCCTTCGGCTGCATTGGCGCGGATTTTGTGACTTTGAACGCCATGCTGCGCATTCCGGTGGATATGCACAACGTGCCGGCGGAAGATATTTTCCGTCCCACGCTTTGGGATCGTTTCGGTGGCGACGATTTCCGGGCCTGCGCCTTTCTGGGGCCGCTGTATCGTTAAGTTTTGAAATCGACAGAAGCGGAAATTGGCCACAAGAAGCACAAGATGCACATAGGGATACAGAGG
>CAZYXU010000143.1:5032-6279 GCA_964650945.1 uncultured Verrucomicrobiota bacterium
GACAGAAGCGGAAATTGGCCACAAGAAGCACAAGATGCACATAGGGATACAGAGGAAGTGTGTGGGTGTGTGGGTGTGTGGGTATGTGAGGGTGTAGGAGCGGCGCTACGCGCTGCGATCCGCCTCCCGTTCCGCCTCCCGACACCCGCCTCCCGACACTCGACACCCGACACTCGCCTCCCGCCTCCCGACACCCGTATCCCGCCCCCCGCATCCCATATCCTTCTCACCCCACTCACACACTCATATACCCACAAACTTCTGAGGTATTGATAGGCAATGACACCCGATAAGCCCGCGACATCCTTCACCTTCGCGCTGGATGACGCCCAGCAAATCCTGCTGGCGGAACTCCTGCGCGGCGGCAATTACCGCCCGGTGCGCATGGAATACACCCAGGCGGCGGCCGATGCCGATGGCTGCCGCGTTGCGCTTTACAACAGCGGGAAATGCCTGGTGCAGGGTAAAAAGGCCGCCGATTTCGTCCAGTTTGTGCTGGAACCGCAGGTGTTGGGCGCCGTCCGCCTCGGATACGAGCAGGTGGTGGATGCCGCGCATTATCAACCGCACATGGGCGTGGATGAAAGCGGCAAGGGCGACTTTTTCGGCCCTTTGACGATTGCCGCCGCTTATGCTGACCGCGGCTTGACTGAACGGATGCAGGCTATGGGGGTGCGCGACAGCAAGCGCATTACCAGCGATAAGCGCCTCCTGGAAATCGCCCGCGACCTGCGCGCATTGCTGGGGCGGCGTTATAGCGTGGTCCGGATCGGTCCCTCCGCCTACAACCGGCTCTACGCGAAGATGCAGAGCGTCAACCGGATTCTCGCCTGGGGGCATGCCCGCGCCATTGAAAACCTGCTCGCCATCGTTCCCGATTGCCCGCGCGCGGTATCCGATCAGTTCGGCCACCAGCAGCAGGTGCTGCGCGCCTTGATGGGCAAGGGGCGTAAAATCGCCCTGGAACAGCGGCATCGCGCCGAATCCGATCCGGCGGTTGCCGCCGCTTCCATCCTGGCGCGTGCGGACTTTTTAACGGCCTTGCGTGAAATGACGGAGCAGCACGGGGTGGCACTGCTGAAGGGCGCTTCCGCCGCCGTCATCACCAGGGGCGGCGAACTGGTTGAACGGCACGGGCCGGCCATTTTGCTGCAAACCGCCAAATGTCATTTTCGGACCGCAGATCGCGTGTTGGAAGCTCGCGGGTTGGCTCGCGCCGCCCTGGGGCCGGATGGCCTGGCGCAATC
>CAZYXU010000143.1:6379-9597 GCA_964650945.1 uncultured Verrucomicrobiota bacterium
TGGAAGCTCGCGGGTTGGCTCGCGCCGCCCTGGGGCCGGATGGCCTGGCGCAATCCAAGGCGGCGCGGCCGGAAAATCACAGCCGGACTTCACCGGCGGAAAGGACGTCATGATCAGAATCGGCGCAGTCAACCCGGATACCTCGCACATGGCCACCTTCGCGAAATATTTGCACGCCGGCGAGCGCGCCCGCTATACCGCCGTTTACAACGACGGCATCCGCGACGATGCGGCGATTGACAAGTTCATTGCCGATTTCCAGATGGAAAAACGCTGCCGCACACTGGCCGAACTGGCCGATTGCGTGGACGCGGCTTTCATCCACAGTTGCAACTGGTCCAAACATCTGCGCCTGGCGGAACCGTTTATCGCCAAGGGTAAACCGGTGTTTATCGATAAACCCATTGTGGGATCCATCGCCGATTGCCGCAAACTGGAAGACTTGGCGCGGGCAGGCGCCGTCATCCTGGGAAGCTCCTCCCTGCGCTATTGCAACGAAGTGCGCGAATTCATGGCCCAGCCGCTGGAAACGCGCGGCCAGATCGTCAGCATCATCGGGACTGTCGGTTCGGATGAGTTCAATTACGGCATCCATGTGGTGGAGATGATCGGCGGCTTGGCGGGTACCGGCGCGGTCGCCTGCCGATGCGTGGGCAGCGGCGAGGTGGATGGCCGCCGCTGCGAAACCTTCTTCGTGCGGTTTGCCTCCGGTGTCACCGCGGTATATAACACCTTTCATGAAGTCTGGCATCCCTTCACCGCCACGATCATGACTACCAAGACCACCTTCCAGTTCCGTGTGGACACCCATGGACTTTACGGAGCGCTGCTGGATCAGGTGCTCGACCGCCTGGAAAACAAGGGCGGCGCCCTTGCCGATATTCCGACACTCGTCGAGTCCGTCACCATCATGCTGGCCGGACGTCTCTCGCGCTCGCGCGGCGGCATCGAGGTGAAACTAGCGGAAATTCCCGCCGATGATCCCGGATTCGACGGCGATGCCTTCGAAAAATGGTACGCCAAGCGGTGATTTTCAAGGACACGGCAACATGATTACTATCAAAAGGACGGCGGACAACTTCGAGCGCGAACCGCTGCTCGCGCCCTTTGGCTTCAAGGGCGGCTATGTCAGCGAACTCTGGCAGACGGTGGCGCGCCTGACGGACGACGCCGGCCGCCATGGCATTGGTCTGGGCACGCAGAGCGTGCTCTGGTCGGATGCGGCGGTATTCACCGGCAATTCACCCGCTGCCGGCAACTGCCTGATGTACATGCTGTCCGCCTTTGCATTGCGGCGGGCGCAAGGCATGTCTTTCGAAACTCCGCTGGACTTGCTCGATCGCCTGCTGCCGGAAACCTACGCTTATGGACAGAAGTTGAGCGGCGGCCGGGACTTGCGTTTGACTTTTGCGCTGAACGCCCTGGTCGCGGTGGATAATGCCGCCTGGCAGCTTTACGCCGCCGCGCAGGGCTGCCGGGATTTCGATGCCATGCTGCCGCCGGATTTCCGGCCCGCCTTGTCCGCCCGCCATGCGCAGGCGGCCTGCATTCCCTTGATTTCCTACGGTGTGAAATTGCCCGCCATCCGCCAGGCAGTACGGGACGGTTTTTTCTTTCTTAAAATCAAGATCGGCTGCGACCCGGATGGCGATGGCGATCAGGAAAAAATGCTGGCGTGGGATATGCGGCGTTTGACCGAGGTGCATGCCACGGTGGGGGATATCGAAATTCCCTACACGCGCAATTGCCGGATTCCTTATTACCTGGACGCCAACGGCCGGTATGACGGGAAGGATCGGCTGCGCCGTCTGCTGGAGCATGCGGATAAAATCGGCGCTTTGGAACGGATTGTGATTTTGGAGGAACCGTTTCCCGAGGCGCTGGCAACGGATGTGCGCGACCTGCCCGTCCGCTTGGCCGCGGATGAAAGCGCCCATTCCGTGGAGGATGCCCGCGCGCGTCTGGACATGGGCTATGGCGCCATTGCCTTGAAGCCGATCGCCAAGACCTTGAGCATGAGTCTGCGCATCGCCAAGCTGGCGGCGGAACGCCAGGTGCCGTGCTTCTGCGCGGACTTGACGGTAAATCCCGTGCTGGTGGATTGGAATAAGAACGTGGCTGCCCGCCTGGCCCCGCTCCCGGAAATGACCATCGGCGTCCTGGAGACCAACGGCCATCAGAATTACCGCAACTGGGATGCCATGGTCCGGTATCATCCCTGCCATGGCGCTCCCTGGATGTTCCCGGCGGGCGGGGTTTTTGAACTGGATGACGATTTTTATGCCCGCAGCGGCGGGATTTTGATGCCTAGTCCCCATTATTCCGGGCTGGTGTCGGTTTGATTGTTTACCCGCGACACCGGCTGAATGGGCGGGATCAACCGCCGGCAGAGCATGGCGGTGCGCGAAAAAAATTACGACGACGGAGTTTATCCGCGCGTGTCGTTCGGGGCTGCCGCAGGGTGGGGGTTGGGTGCGGCGATGATTTCTCCGTCGCCCCGGAGCGAATTAATATCTTGCATGGTCTCCGCCATGCAGTTTGGGCACAACCCGTGCGAAAAGGAAAGCAGGGAGTTGTCGCTGATGTAATCCTCGATCAATTGCCAGGAATCCTGGTTGATGCGCACCCGGTGGCACTTGGCGCAAACGGAAATCAGGGTGCTCAGGATGCGCTTTTGCTGGACGTAGGTGTTGCCCACGGCGATGATCGCCGTCAACAACACCGCCGCCGAAAGCACGCAGCCCCGGACGATGTTTGAATCGTTCGGCGATTCGCCGAAGTAGAAGCCGGAGATGTCGCGCAATTCATTCACCCAGATCAACAATAACAAGATGACGAATGTCAGCATTTGCCACAACCCGATATACGCAAACGGATCGCGCGGCAGGTGGATGGAGTGCGATTTTTTCATGTCCGGTTTCCTGGCGGCCTTTTTTATTGCGTCATGCATTTTAATCATCGCGGCGCGTAGCGCCACTCCTGCTCACACACTCTTTCCCGTGGGAGCGGCGTTACACGCCGCATCCCGTATCCCGCATCCCGTATCCTTCCCACTCACATACTCACAAGAATAGTATAACGTGTCCGGCGCGCATGCAAAGATAATTTTTAAAAAAAACGTTGCGCCGCCGCCGCCGGTTTGCTAATAATATTGCAAGTTTTTTGGGGGATTAGCTCAGTTGGCTAGAGCGCTTGAATGGCATTCAAGAGGTCGAGGG
>CAZYXU010000144.1:0-9396 GCA_964650945.1 uncultured Verrucomicrobiota bacterium
TTTCATTGCACTCCTCCTCTTGAGAAGTGTCAACATATATCAGGACGGGACACCGTATCTCGCATCCCGTCCCCTGCATCCCGCATCCCGTCCCCCGCATCCCGTATCTCATATCTCGCATCCCGCCCCCCGTCCCCCGCACCCCGCATCACTCCCCCTCAAACTCGGTGGGGACCGTGCCTTCCTCCAACTGGAAGCCATCCACCCAAATGACATCGTCCGCTTCCGTCTGCGTCACAGGCTGCACGAGGAAACTCGCGCAGGCATGCCAGGGTGGCAAATTGGTCATCGCCGCCGGCATGGAATAACGCTGCCAGTCTTTTGTCAGCGTGAAAGTCGCGCTATCCCATGCGCCATCCTGGGCGGTGGATATGCCGGCCCAAAGTTTTGCATTATCGCTTGCCGCGCGCGCGTAAAACGAAAAGACATGGTGGGCCTCCGGTTGGCGCGGCTGCGCGAATGCCCCGAACGCGCCGGCGCGCCAGGATTTGAGCTCTTCTTTGAAGGGATAGCGGCTCATGCGCAGGGATACCTTGCCGAATTTCGGGTTGTCGGCATCCAGGAACCAGCGGGAGCCTTTTTCGCCGATGTCTTCAGACTCCATCACCCGGTAGGGCACGCAGAAATCCGGCAGGCCGGCCACCTTTTGCGCTTCCAACGACGGATTCAGCACCAGGTTTTTCCGGGCACGCGCCTGCTTGACCAGGGTGTCATTGGACACCAGGGTCTGCGCCAGCTCCGGATGGGCGGTATCGGTAATCAACGCCGCCAGCGGCTGACCCGGCTTTTCGTCAACATCCAGCGCATAGGCCCGGACAGCGAACGGCTCCAGTTTATCGGGGAAACCGCCATCGCCGACTTCGCAGGCGGTTTGATCGCCAAACATCCGCCGAACGCCGCGCAGGCCGGTGATTTTGAAGGTCACATCCACCGGACAATTTTTGGCATTGACCGCCAACGCCATCAGCCGGCCGTCGGGGAACCGGAAGAACCGGAACGGCACGGGCGGACATTGCCAGCGCGCGACATCGAAATTACCGGCCGCATAGGCAACCGCCTGTTCCACCGGATCGTGCAAGACGGCCGGCGCGAACGCCTGGACCTGTTCGCCCAGCGCGCGCAAGGCGGCCCAGGTTTCCCGGCCATACGTGGAATTATAATGGAAATAGAGCAGCCCCCGGGCACCATAAATGATCGCGGCATAGGACTGGCAAAGCTGTTCCGGCCCCGAAAGCACGCGCGGGACACGGACGGGGTCAAGCGCCGTGCCCATGGGAACCATCCAGACCGGCTGGCGGCGCTCGGCGGCGCGGGCGTCCAACTGGGCGGTCTGGGCGGCCATGGCGCCGCAAACGTCCGCGTATTGTCCCTCCCAATGCGTGTAGGTATAAACGTCGTACCCCAGCATGTCGAAAAACTCCACCGCTTCCGGCGCCGGCGGGATATACCGCGCATACAGGCCGAACATCACATGATAAGGGTCAACCGCCTTGACGGTCGCCTGCAGCAATTTCTGAACATACAGGTTGAGTTGCCAATCATGCAAGTTGGGTTCATCCCAGCCGTACCAGAAAAGGAATCGGGGCTGTCCGCGCAGCACGGCGCCGGCGCTTTCAATTCTCGGCTTTAAATCCCGCGCGTAATTTTCCGCCGCAAACCCCTGTTTTTCCGTATATGTCTTGACTGCCGCGGGCATGCCGCGGATGACGTGATGCACGCTCGGCCAAAAGCCGAAGTATAATCCATGCCGGCCGGCGGCCGCCGCCAGTTCCTGCAAGGCGGCTTCCGGCGCCGGGCTGTTGAACGCCAGCGCGCCGCCAATCACGGTGTTCATCAAGGCGGAAGCCGCCTGGCGCATCAGCGCCTCGGTCACCGCGCCGCCGGCGAGGGCGCCGTTGGCGTAGATGCCGAAGGGAAAAAACGGCTCGCCGTTCAGCCGCACAATCCGCCGGAAATGATCAACCTTGGTCGCACCGCCCGGCGCCGGCGCCACCCGCAGTGTCTTGATTGCATAAGTCCCCAGCGTTTTCCCGCCCGGCTGTTTCAAGGCCAGGAGGAATTGGCTGGCGCCCGCCGGCAGTGCGCCCCCGTCCGCAGTCAGGACCGTCTCGCGGGCAGGCTGATCGGTCGCGGCAACAACCTTGCCCGCGGCGTCCTGCAGGGCCAGCGTCAGACCGGAGCGCGCGGCCTCCGTCAAGGCCAGAACCGCCTTTACCCGGAAAGTTTTTTCTCCCGAATAAAAGCTGAATTCCGGGTAAGCTTCAGTGATTAAATTACCCTGGAAATCCAGTGCCTGCTCATCCAGTTGCATCCCGGTGGCCTGGTCGGTCAGCCGCAACGCCAGTTTTTTAGGCGAAAAATCGGCCACCGGCACGGTGATGGCGATGGTTTTCTCGCAGCGCGGCGGCAACTCCTGGATGCTTTCGGCCAGAATTTTTTCGCCGTCATCCAACCGCTCGATCACCGCCAGCCGCGCCCGACCGGCCACCGGCGACCGGCCCGCAATGTCAGCGATGGCGTCAAACCGGAACTGCTCTCCGGAAAAATCCAGGTTGGCGGTTTTCAGCGCGGCGATCCGCGGCAGAAACGGCGGGGCCGCCTGGTAAGCTTGCAGTCCCGCGATCACGCCGAACCGCTCCGGTTCATGGGCGCCATTTTCCACGGGCGCCCAGAAGCTATGCGCCAGCTTTTCGGAATTCTTGGCCCCCATGGCGTCCAGTTCGATTTCGATTTTATTGCGTAGCAGGTTGAACCGGATATCGCCGGGCTGATCGCCGTTGATGGCGTCCAGCGGGATGGCGATTTCGGCGGTCCAGCCTTCAGCGGTTTTTTCCGTGGCCGACACCCAGGGATAACTCCAGCCGAAGTCCCGCCCGGCCCCCACGATCCGGCGCTCGGCCTGGACATTGGCAAAGTTGAGGATGTAATGAAAATACCGGTTCAATCCCTCGCGGGTCAGGAAGATTTCAATGGAGTCGTCCTTGAACAAGCCGGGGTCGTCCCGGGTTTGCCCAAGCTGGTTGAGAAAATTCATGTGGGGATTGTCGCATGCCAGCGCGAGATACAGCCATTGCCCGTCATAGGCCAGGCGCGCCCGCGTATCGGCGACCGGCCGGCCGCTCGCAAGCATGGTGAATGGGCCGGTCTGCGCCGCGGCTTGCCAGACGGCATCGTCCAGTTTGCCGTCAATTTTCGGGGGGAGGTCGGTTTGCGCCGGGGTCATGCGCGGCAGATCGCCGGCAGCGGCAGCCAGCGCGCATCCCGCGAGCGCGGTCCCAATCCATAATTCAATTTTCATGCTGCGCTCCTCGTTTTTTTAATAGGCAATCCGGAAATGGTGCACCCCGGGCATCAGCCCTTCCATGCGGATTCGATCCCCATCCAGCCGGAAAGCGCCTTGCCCGCCATTGTATTCCACGCTGGCGAACTTCCGTCCTTGTAAAAATCCGGGGAGCACCACCAGGGTCTCGGCATTGCCGGGCGTCTCAATCCGGAATTCACGCGCCCGCCCATCGCTTTCGCAGGCGACCTTGACCGCGCCCCGGATCGTGGGATATTCGATACAGGCCGCCTGCAACCGTTCGGGCAGGCAGGGCGCGATCAAAATCTTCCGGAACCCGGGCGCCAGGGGGCGGATTCCCAGCATATGGCGCGCCACGATATGCAATGGCGAGGCGCCCCAGGGATGGTTCCAATCCTGGTTCGGCTTCAAAGCATTGGTCCAGCATTCCATCGTCATGGTGGCGCCTTGTTTGAGCATATTCAGCCAACTGCGGTCGCCTTCGGCCACCAACAAGTCGCAGGCAAAGTCCGCCGCGCCGCCCAGGCAAAGCGCTTCCAGGAGGAAGTGCGCGCCGGCCACCCCGCAGGCCATGCCTTTGCGCTTGAGGAATGCGACGATCGCGGGAAATTGTTCGGGATTGGCGATTCCCGAGACTATGGCATGGGTATTGGCAGCCAGCGCACTGTGCCGGCTCCCCTCGGAATCCACAAACAGCCCGATCGCGGGATCGAAGAGCTTGGCCTGGACGGCGGCCTTCAGCCTTTGCGCCCGGTCCTCGAAATTCCGCGCCTCCGCATCCCTTTCCAGTCCGCGGGCAATCTCCCCCATGGCCAGCAACGCCCGATACAAAGAGCAGTTGGTCACCATGTTGACCTTGCCGATTTCGTAATCATCCCGGAGATTCGGCGGCCATTCCACGAGGTCCCTTAAAAGCTTGATCTGGGTTTTCAACGTCCCGAAGATCGGATGATCGCCGGAGATTTCCCCGGTCGCTAGCAGGCCGTCCGCGCGCACCAGGCCGGGGAAGAGCATGGCTTTCATCCGTTCGTAATAGCGGGCGGCGCAATCGAGGCTGCCGGTGTGGTAATAATCGGCCCGGGCCATCAGCGGAATGCTCATGATGGACTCATAGGGCCAATCCACGCCGGTTTCAAACAGGAACTCCAGCGTATTGCGGGCGAGGGAATATTCCGTGTCCAGGCAATAATGGGCAAGCTGCGTGAACCAGGCGTCGCCCCCGTATACCTGCCGTTCCCGGTCGCCGTCAACATACGCGGCCAAAGGCGTGCTGGTCTTGATGGTATGCTTGCAAAAATCCCAGACCCGGTTCAGGTTTTCATCGGACGATGCAAAATGGGCGGCATCATCGTCGAACGGGTAAGCCGCCGCCAGTTGCACGACATCAACGGGCTCCAAGCCGGCGCGATAGCCCCTGATGGCGCAGTACCGGAAGGGCATGAACTCGCCGGTATGCGCGGGGCAGGCGATGGAAACCGGCCCGCGGCAGTTGTATCCTTTGCATTGATACTCGTCGCCCAAGGCGGGTTGGGGCAGTTCCAGCCGATAGGTGTGGCGGCCCGTCCGCAATTGCAGCGGCAGTGACCGGAAACGCCGGTTGCATTCCCGCGACCGCGGTTCCGGCCGGTAAAGGGCGCCCTGGTCATCCAGAACCTCCCCCAGTTGCACTTCCACCGCGCCCGGCTCATCGGCGGCGAGCGTCAGTTCCAGCGTGCCATACGCATCGCGGCCGAAATCGGCCAACCAGGCATCGTCGGCCGTCCGCCGTAATATTTCCGGCAACACCCGCTGTTGCCCGACCATGCTTTGGGCGGTTTCCAGGTTGCGGGTTTCGTCAAAACTCCCCGTGTGAAAGCGCGCCTCCGCGGAAAAAGGTCCGGGTCGGTCCCGGGCATCCCACAGGCAGACTTTCCAGGCATAGGCGCGGAAAGGTTGCAGGCAATCCGCGGGGGGCGCAACGAAATTGTCCGCCTCCAGGATTTTGCCGCTGTCCCAGACCACCGGGCGTTCCGGCGCGGCGGCGGACACCAGCAGCCGGAAGGCGCGCTGAAACGCATGGCGGCCCTGGCCGCGGCAGCCCCAGGCGAAAACCGGCCGGGCGGTATTGACAACCGGCGCCAGGGAGCCGCCGGTGAAGCCGCAAAGCAGTTTAACCGGATAGAGCATTGTTCATTTTGCTTTGATTCACTTCCCGGCATTCTGGATGGCGCGCCGGATTTCAGCCTGGATGTCTTCCGGACGGTGAAGCAGTTCGCCCGGATGCGCGACCGGAGTGACCGCATCGCTCCGGCCGTCCCAATCCACCGCCCCGTAGCGCGCGGGGGTTTGTCCATCGCGGCGGCCGTTCAGGTAAAGATCATAGACATCCCCCTGGCTGTAATGCCAGAATTCGTAGGGATAGGCCAGGAAACCATGCCGGCCCATGATTTCCGTGATCGCCTCGCGGTTGCGCCGGGCGGCGGCGTCAACAAACGGCGAAGCCATCGGCGTTAATTCCGACATCTCCAGATACGGCCCGCCGCGGTCCACCTCCGCGCCCGTATCCGCACGCAGCACGGAAATATCCAGCGCGCTGCCGGACATGTGCGTGCCGATTTTCGGACGGGTGGCCACCAGGGCCGTCACCCGCCGGAGCATCAGCCCGGCATCGGGCGTCTGGCCGCCCAATTCCCAGACCGTTTTGCGGTAAATGGCGTCGAAGATGGCGGGAATATGCACTAAGGATCGCTGCATGGCCACCGAGCGATAGCCGTCCTCAATGCGCAGCACCCACCCGCGCCGGCACATCTCTTGCGCGGCGGCCAGCAGCCGCGGCGCCAGACCGGCGCGCAGCCGGAAAATCCGCGCCATGCCCGGCGAGAGCGGCGTCCCGGAAAAATCCACCCGTACGCCGGCGTCATCCGCTGCGGCGCGCAAATCACGGAGCGGCTCCAAACATTCCCGCACGGGCAATCCCTGGCAGACTTCCATCATCGCCGCCGCCGCTTCCATCTGTTCCCGCCAATAGGCGCGCGCATCCCGGGCGCCGGCACGCGCCGCACCGCCGGTATCCTGTTGTGTTTGCATGGTTCCTCGTTATTATGCCAGTTTGTAAATCAAAATATTTCTGATTGTAACATGTTGCAACGATGGTATATTTTAAAAACTCTTTGTCAATGCAATCCTTGGGCACCGCCTTGAACTACCTTCGATCATTTTGGCCGCCGATTTGCCGGGGATGGCTTCCCGCGTATTTAAGGCTTGGTTTGATGATGGCAGCCCTGCTGGCCGCCGGCTGCCGGCCGGCGCCCGCGCCGCCCGCGTGGCCGGGCCTCGATCCGGACGGCCTGGACGGCCGGTGCGCCTTCGCCGAAGCGGAAAAATTTATCGCTTTGGGTCCGCGCGTTTCCGGGACTGACGGCGCGGAAAAAGCCGCCGCCTATCTTTACCAACGTCTGCGCGAGCTTGAGATTGACGCGGAGCTTGACGTTTTCAGCGATCCGGCGCCCGGCGGCCCAACCACCTTCCGCAACGTGCTGGGCCGCATCCCCGGCGCCGGGTCGAATTGGGTGGTGATTGCCTCGCATTACGACACCAAGGCCGGCGTCAGCCACGATTTTGCCGGCGCCAACGATTCCGGCTCCAGCACGGGGCTGCTGCTGGAACTGGGGCGCCAGTTGCGGTTGGGGCGCCAACTGCGACTGGGGCGCCAATTGCGGTTGGAGCGCCAACTGCGGTTGGAGGACCAGCCGCCAACCCAGCCGGACCTGCCGGCCAGCGTGCTGCTGGCTTTCCTCGACGGCGAGGAATGCCGGGAGCGTTATGGGCCGCATGACGGCCTGCACGGCAGCCGCCGCCTGGCGCGCGTGTTGCGGGAAGATGGCCGCGCCGGCAACACGCTGGCGGTGATTGTGTTGGACATGATCGGCGACCGCAATCTGAGCGTCACCATGCCGCGTAATGTCACCCCCGCCCTCGGGATGCTGGCCCTGCGCGCCGCGGATGAGGAAGGGATTCGCCATCTCTTCAAACTCTGGCCGCAAGCCATCCTGGACGACCACCAATCATTCCTTGACGCCGGCATCCCGGCCGTGTTATTGATTGACTTCGAATATGGGTCGGCCCCCGGCCTGAACGAACACTGGCACACGCCGGCCGACACCATTGACAAGCTCAGCCCGGACAGCCTGCGGACGGTTGGCCGGGTAACGCTCCGGATGCTGAACAAAATTTTAAGCGGACCATACCATGAACGCCAATGAAATGATCGAGTTAAGTATTAAATCCTCACTGGATGGCTCCATGGAGCCCTGCCTGTTCGATTGCCCGGCAAACGCCGCCGGCGCGCCGCTGCTGGTCGGCCTGCATACCTGGAGTTTCGACCGGTTCAACCAGGTGAAAGCCATGCTTCCATTATGCCGGGAGCGCGGCTGGGCGCTTTTGCTGCCCGAATTTCGCGGACCCAACACCATCGGCAATCCCCGCGCCCGACAGGCTTGCGCCGCGCGCCTGGCGCGGCAGGACGTGCTGGACGCCGTGGACCGGGTTTGCGCCGATTACCCGCTCGACCCGGGAAAAATCATGGTGCTGGGCGGCAGCGGCGGCGGCCATATGGCGCTGATGATGGCCGCTTACGCCCCGCAACGCTGGCGGGCGGTCAGCGCCTGGGTGCCGATCACCGACCTGGCCGCCTGGCTCCGGGAAAAACCACCGGACTCCGCCTACGGCAAGGCCATCCAGGCCTGCTGCGGCGGCGCCCCCGGCGACAGCCCGGCCGTTGACGCCGAATACCGCGACCGCTCGCCGCTGACGCATGTGCAGGCCCTGCGCGACGTCAACCTTTCCGTGCATCACGGCCGTTTCGACCGCAGCGTGCCCTATACCCACACCCTGCGCCTGGCGCTGGAACTGGAAAAACTCCAGGCGCCGCGCTTTTTCTTTGAGATTTTTGACGGCGCCCATGAATTGCGCTATGACACAGCCTTCCGCTGGCTGGAAAAAACACTGGCGGCACCCGCCGGGCCGCCGGTGATCAAACTTACCGGATAATTCACAAAAAAAATATCTTGTCATCCCTGCGGCAATAGATTACATTCTGTTTGATGAGTTTTTCGCAAAATCGCAAATCAAAAATACAGGAGATATTCAGCATGAAAAAAACATGGCGTCGGATTTCAAAGCGGGCATTTACGTTGGTGGAATTGCTGGTGGTAATCGCCATCATCGCCCTGCTGGCCGGCCTGCTGCTGCCGAACCTGGCATCCGTGCGTGAAAAAGCGCGGCGGGTCAACTGCCTCTCGAACATGAATGGCATTTTCAAAGCCTGCGCAGCCTGGGGGTTGAATCCCGCTGATTCCTTCCGCGCCTCCTTCCCGAAAGGAACTCTCACTGGTCCAAAAGGAGCACTAACCACAGAAGGAGGCGGGCTGTCGCCGGATATTTTTGCTTGCCCGACCGCCGCTGGTGAAGATCTTGTAACGACAACTACAAACCTCAATGCTATGGTATCATCCAATTGTAGTTACAATTATTACTCCGGGCGCTCAGACAAGGATGGAGATAAAGTGCTGCTGGCGGACAAGCACGGTGCAATTACCAGTTATTTCGATTCAGTCTCTGATTATAAGTGGGGCGGCAATCATTATGGAGAAGGCGGAAACATTGTAAAAGTCTCAGGTAATGGGTTGTGGGTGTATACAACCAGCACCACCGCCGGCGCAGCATCTAAAACATGCATCACAAACCCAACAATTTTTCAATCTTTCTTTAATGCAGATGGCACGGCATTTGGAAAAACGAATATTATGGGGAATTAATTATTACAACAAAAATGCGCTACTTGGATGTGTATTACAACAAGCATTAATTCATGTCATCCACTGATGTTGCAGGCGCATTCGTGATAAATAGTTCAAAGCCTGCTTTTGTCCGGCGCACACTGATCACCGGCGGCAGCGGTTTTCTGGGCATCAATCTGGTCCGGCATCTTCTGGCAAAGCAAGCCGTCGAGCTGGTCGTGCTGGATGTCGCGGATTTCGATTACCCGGAGCGCAGCCGCGTTAATTTCATCCAGGGCGATATCCGCGACGCGGCAACTGTCCGGCGCGCCATGGCCG
>CAZYXU010000145.1:0-6523 GCA_964650945.1 uncultured Verrucomicrobiota bacterium
ACCACGTGGAGGACAAAATACAGCAAGCCGCGGGCGCCGTAGATCACCGCGGTATAGGCCTGGCAGAGCATGTGGGCCTTGTCCATACTGATCGGCGTCCGCCCCAGATCCAGGTGATTGGACAATGGCACGAAAAACATGACCTTGTTATCCTGGCGGCAGCGTTCCCGCAGTTTATAAGCGTAATAGGCCGTGTACCAGCCCGGCTCGCTAAAAATCCGGCCGGTAAACGGGCGCGGGTAGATGTCGAATCCCAGCACCTGGCCCCAGCGCGTCCAGTTGTCGCCATGGGGAATGTTCATGGAATACAGCAGGAACTGCGGCCGGTATGGATCAATCTTCAGCACGGTTTCGTAATACCATTCCGCCACCTTGATCTTGATATCGCTGTCGTTCAAGTTCGGCTCGTCCACGTTGTAATAAGCCAGGACGTTCCGGCGTTCCCGCAAGACTTTGGCGACGGCGATCAAGGTCGGTTCCAGGCTCTGGTACCATTGCCGCTGGTAGGCTACCCGCTCGCCCAGGGGCTGGGTGAGCGGCGGGCGCGCGTCGCCCGGTTTGTATCCCGGCCATTTCGGCATCGGCGAATTCCATTCCACCACGTTCATCCCGTATTTATCCGCCAATTCCGCAAACCGGCCGGCGCTGGCGGCCGCGGCCTCCAAGGCGCCCGGTTCCTTGCAGATATGTTCATGCGCCAGGGTGTTGAAGCCGATGCCGGCCAGATACTTGAACAACGCTTCGTCATCGCCCGGAGTGGCGTCCACCGTAAACGGGAAATTGGTGCTCCAGTGCGCCACGTACATTCCAACCGGGAAAACCGGCCGGTCATCCTGCAGCAGCACGCCCCGGATGAAATCGGCCTTGACCTCGAATCCGGGCCGGGGCGGCAGGCGCCGTATGTTCATTTCCTTCACGGCCAATTCCTTCCCGCCCGCCATCAAGCGCACCGTGGTGTTGTTATCGCCTTCAGCCAATTTTGCCGTGGGAATTTGCAAAGTCATTTCCGTTGTCAAATCCTGGAATTTCGAGATTTCCGACCGGTTGACAGCGACAACCAATGCGGCCTTTTCCCGCAAGGCTTCGGGCAATCCCAGTTCCAGGACGATTTCCGCGTTTTGCTCGGACGAGTAATAGCTGCGGCCGACAAATATTTTTTTAATTAACTGCAAGGCTGACAGGTCGTCAATTGTGGTTTCGGCCAGCAAACTGCGATTATCGGGATTGACCAGCGCCACCTTCACCTGCCGCTCGCGTAATTCGCCGGCCGGCGTTTTCAAAGTCAGATCAAGCTGGTAAGGACCGGAATATCCGGGCGGCATGATGCCATCCATAGGAACCAACCTGGAAATTTTAACATTTTCACCATCCCCCGTATTTTCCACGACCTCCACCAAGGCCGTCCCCTTGATTCCAGTAAATCTCGTCAATTTAATCTTTACATCATAAAAATAATTCCCTTCGCATTCCTGAAGCCCGGCCACTTCCGCCGCCGCGATCTGCGGCGCGAAGGGCTGTTCCGGCTGGAATCCGCCCAGGCCGGCGACGGCGGCGAATTTTTCGAAATCATGGGTATACCGCCGGTCGGGCGTGCCGGGTTGCAGCGTGGACATGACCGTTTGCTCGCCTTGTTTCGCGCCCATCTGGTCCAGCGTTACTTGCCGCAAATTGCGGACGAAATTGATTTGCGCCCCGCTCAAATCGTCGCATTCCAGGGCATACAGCGGGATGGCGATCTCGGCCGTCCAGCCGTCTGGCCGGATTTTGGTCAAACGCCGCCAGGGCGCGCTCCAGGCCACCTCCTGCCTGGATACGGGCGTTTTCTGGAGGCGTTGCTCCATCCCCACGTTGGCGGCGCTTAAGACAAACCAGTAATAACGGTCTTTGGCCGCGTCCGGCTTGAGATAGATTTCCACCGACTCGTTGGCGTAAAAGTTCGGGTAGATATCGTCGTGCTTGAACACCGTCTGCGCGACATGCGCCATGTTGGAATTGACGCATTGGAATCCGAGATACAGCCACTGCCGGTCACGCGCCAGCCACACCGTCGTATCCGACACCGGGTCATTGGTGTTTGCGGGATACAAGTGCCCGATTTTCGCGGCGCCCTGCCAGGCGGGATCGTCCAGCGCGCCGTCCAGTTTCGGCGGCATTGCACAGGCCGGGATATTAATCGGTGTGGTTTCCGCCGCATCTAAAGCCGCGCAGCAGGCAAATGCATAAAACGCCGCGTTCAAGGTACGCATATTGATCATAATCTTTGCACCTCAGTTTTCATCGTCTGAATCAGCATGGCATGCCCAACATCAGGTCATAGACTTCCGCCCAGATTTCACCGCACGGAATCATCGCGGAACTCCGTGGCGGTTTCACCCGCTTCCAGTTGCAGACCGCTGATCCAGACCGTCAGGCCGGAGGCGGGGCCAAAGCTCACCACCCGTCCGCCCAGATTGCCGGCGCCGGCGGGAAACACGCTGCCGGTGACACTATAGCGCCGCCATTCCGTCGTCAGTTTGAAACCGGATTGAAATTTCGGCGGAGTGCTGAACAATGCGTTTAAATTAAACGATATCGTACCGCCATCTTGATCGCACTTGGCATAGAAGGAAAAAGTCATCTGTTCCGGCTTATCCGACACCGGCGGGTATAAAATACCATGCGTGCCCGCCCCCATCCACCTTTTTTCCGCGGGGTCAAGATGCATCCGCAGGGATAGGTTTCCATCCCATAATGTTGTATGATCCACATACCAATCCGAACCTTGCCGGCAAATATCGCGATCGGTGCGGAAGGGGCGGTAAAAGTCCGGCACGCCCGGCAAAAACTGCCGTTGAAAACAGGGATTGGGGACATAGTTTTTCCGCGCCCGCATTTGCGCGATAATGCCGGTCACATCCACACCCGCCGCCTGTTCATTGGTCAGCGCCGTCATTTTCAAGCCCACCTGCACAGGGTGCATGATGCCGCCTGTCTCGCGGCCAGCTCCCGTTGCTGCCGGCGCCAGCTTCAACCGATACGCCCGCACACCGTACCCCGCAATTTTGTCCTTAAAAGCCTCCCCCGCCAACTCTATACCCCTCTGTCCCTCCGCCCCTTTGTCCCTTTGCCCCTCTGCCCCTCTGCCCCTTTGCCCCTCTGCTGCAAACATCCGCGCCGCCGTTTGCAATCCGCCGATCTTAAATTCCGCCTCCACGGCATGGACGACGATATTGGCGGCCAGCAGTAAATAATCGCCGTCGGGATATTGGAACACCGCGGCATTGATCATGGGAAATTTTTCCTCCGCGGGATTGAAATTCGCGGGTGTGTAGCGGATATCCTGGGCGATCTCGCCGTTGAGCAGGGCCGGCGCGAATTCCGCTACCTGGGCGCAAATGGTTTGCAAGGCATCCCAGGCGTCCGGGCCGACGACATTCGCCAGGCTGAAATACAACAAACCCTTCGCGCCATAGATCAGGCCGACATACATCTGGCACAGCATGCGTAATTTGTCCATGCCGATCGGGGTCCGGGCGGGATCCTGGATATTCGCGACCGGCACGAGCAATACGACCTTATTGTCCTGACGGCAGCGTTCCCGCAGGTTATACATTCCATAGGCGGTGCAGAGCCCGGGTTCCGTGCGAATCCCGGCGGGTCGGAACAGTTTCGGGTAGATATCATACCCCACAATCTCGCCCCAGCTTGTCCAATTATCCCCGGCGGGAATATGATACGAATACACCAGACATGCGGGACGATACGGATCAACTCCCTGCAAAGTCTGCCAATACCATTCGGCCACGGCAATCCGCTCATCCGGATTGACCAGATTCGGCTCATCCACGTTGTAATAGGCCAGAAAATTCCGATGCTCCCGCAGGATTTGGGCATTCGCGATCAATTCCGGCTCCAATTTCCGATACCATTCCCGCTGGTAGGCCAGCCGTTCCGTCAGCGGCTGCGTCACCGGCGGCGGCGGCCATTTCACGTATCCCATCGGTTTCGGGTTGGGCGACATCCAATCCACCACCTGCATGCCGTACTTATCCGCCAATTGCATGAACATGGCGGCGTTGGTATAAGCTTTTTCACGAACCAGCGTATTAAAGCCGACATCCTTCAGCAATTTAAACGTCGCCTCTTCGCCATCCGCGCTCATGCCGGTGGTAATCCCCAGCCCAAGCGGATAGGTGTAGATCCCGACGGGGAAAAACGGCCGGCCATCTTTTAAAATTACGCCCTTGATCGAATCGGTTTTCACTTCAAAGCCGGGGCGCGGCTCCAATCGTTTCAAAACCAGCGTTTTGGCGGATAGTTCTTTCCCCGCCGCGGCCAGGCGGACTTTCACGAGATTAGCGCCGGGGTTCAGCGCGCTGACCGGAATCTCCGGAGTCATGCGCGCCTGGACGCTCGGGATCGTTGTCTGTTTAACACTATTCACTTCGATGATCAATTCCGCCGCGCGCGCCAGCGCTTCCGGCAGGCCGAATTCCAGGTGAATCCGCGCGTTTTCTTCGGACGTGTAATAACTGCGTCCGGCAAATGCTTTTTTAAAAACACGCAAGGCGGATAGGTCTTCGATCGCCATTCCTGCCAACAGGTTGCCATCCGCCGGATCAACGAGTTCCACCCGGACCCGGCGTTCCCGCAAGTCGCCGGCCGGCACGCTTAAAACCAGTTCGCGCGTCCGCGTGTCCATGTCCACAAGTTCGGATAGTTTTTCCACATCCCCGGCGCCAAGATCCTCAACAACTTTCACCCTTACCTGGCCGGCAACCGGCGTATAGCGGGTCAAGGTCAGATTGACATCGTAAACATATTCCCCCGTCTGTTCCCGGAATCCGGCGGCCGCCGCCGCGGCAATCCGGGGCGCAAACGGGACTTCCGGTTTAAACCCGCCCAGGCCTGCGACGGCGGAAAATTGTTTAAAATCATGGGTGCGCGGCCGGTCCCTGGTATTGGGTGCGAGTGTGGAGCAGACTGTTTGCTCGCCTTGCTTGGCGCCATACTGGTCGAGTTCCACGGCCCGGCGATTGCGGACGATGTTGATTTGCGCGCCGCCCAGGTTGTCGCAGTCCAGGGCATACAAGGGGATGGCAATTTCGGCCGTCCAGCCGTCCGGCAAGCGTTTGACCGCGGTCCGCCAGGGCGCATTCCACCCAAGATTGGGCTTGGCCGCGCTGATACGATTTTCGAAGGTCACGTTATCGGCGCTGAGGACGAACCAGTAATAGAGGTCCTGCGCGGCGTCGGGTCGGATATAAAACTCCACCGACTCGTTGCCGTAAAAATTGGGATAGAGATCGTCGTGCTTGAACACCGTCTGGACAACATGCGCCATGTTGGAATTCAGGCACTTAAATCCCAGGTAAAGCCATTGAGTGTCGCGCGCCAGCCAGACGGCCGTATCCGGCGCGGGCGTATCGGTGTTTTCGATGTATAATTGCGCAACCGCCGCGGGGGTTTGCCAGACCGGGTCGTCCAACACGCCATCCAACCGGGGGGGTTGGCCGCATTCCGGAATGGCGATCGGCGCCAATGCCGCCGCCATGGCTTCGACCGCCCGGATGGCCGCGCTCCATGCCGCCAGCCATTTGCAAGCCTTGGTCATGTTCGCTCCGCCTTATACTGCTTCCGACGATTCCCTTTGATTGGTGACATTCTAGCCGTTGCATCCAACAAAACAATGGACAATTGCGCGCTATTTTATGTATATTTTTAGCCGAGGATTTTCGCGATGAAAACCGTCTTGCCGCATGACGCCATTCCAACGCCGCTGGATGAAATCCGGGTGCGGATATTGAATTGCCAGGCGATCCGCCTTGCCGGCCCGGTCTGGTGGCGCAGCGACAACAACCGTGTGCCTTACTGGCGGCTTTACTGGAACAAGACCGCCGGCGCCGCCTTGATTGTGAACAAACGCCGGATTCCGCTGCTGCCCGACAAGATTTACCTGGTCACGCCCGACACTGTGACGTGCAACCGGCGGCGGTGCGCGCTGGATCATTATTTCATCCACTTTGTCGCCGATGCCCCTTATGACCATGTCGCGCCAGGCGTGATTGATTATCCGGCGACCCCGGAATTAACGGCGGCATTCGCGCATTTGCAGGAATTGGCGGATGCCGGCCAACGTCAAAGGCAATTGCAATCCACCCGGATGCTTTTTTTATGCTACCATGCGCTGTCAATGCTGCCGGATGATTTTTTCCGGACGGACTATCAGGATCAGCGGGTGCGGCAGGCGATCGCCTGCATGCATCAAAACATCGCGTGCCCGGCTGACACCGCAACCCTGGCCCATGCCGCAGGGATGCATCCCACCGCATTCATCAGGCTTTTCAAGAAGAGCACCGGATTGGCGCCCCACGCTTTTTACCAGATCCGCCGGGTGGAAGAGGCCTGCCGTCTGTTGCACAGCACGGATCATAAATTGGATGACATTGCCGCCGCGACAGGCTTTTATGACCGCTTCCACTTCTCGCGCGTTTTCAGCAAAATCCGCGGGATGACCCCGGCGCAATTCCGGCGCAAACGTTGA
>CAZYXU010000145.1:6623-9276 GCA_964650945.1 uncultured Verrucomicrobiota bacterium
CCACGCGGTCCACCCGCGGCCACCCGTCCAAATCCGCGGCGCCGGCCATCCAGGTCTGGTTCGTTCCAGCATTAACCCCCGGCGAAGCCGGCGCCAGCCGGAAATCCCCCGCCCCGGGCGCCGCGAAAACCGGCGCATTCGTGATGTTTCCCTGCGCGGCATTGGTCAGCATCGGACTGCATGAGTAATAAAACGCATTGGTCAGCCCGGCCGCCGGCAGATAAAGGTCGGCGGTATTGGCCGCCGCGCTGCCGCCGTTCGTCAGATTCGCCGCCACCGCCGTATTCCAGATTCGCGCCTTGTCCGGCGCAGCCTCGGCCACGATATAAATCCCGCCGCCTTCGCGGCCGGCTTCATTTTCCACGATCGTGCAGGAAAGCACTTCCGTTATGCCCGTGCCGATATAGAATCCGCCGCCCCGGCCGAGACTGCCGCCCGGAGCGCGGTTGCCCCGGACCAGGCAATTGCGGAAGAGCGACGTGGCATTGCCGGAATTCCCGGAGTAGTTATCGGTGTAAATCCCGCCGCCGGTATTATTCGTGCCGCACACATTCGACGCAATCACGCAATCAACCACCGAATTAAGGTTGCTGTGATTCCGCAAGTAAACGCCCGCGCCATGCCAGGCGCGATTGGTATTGGCCACGACCCGGGAGCGCGCGATATCCAGCGTGCCGTAACTGGCCGTGTTGGCGTTATTCGCCACGCCGGCGCCGTAAAGCGCCCGATTGCAGGCAATCGTGGAGTTGCTGACCACGGCCAGGCCATTGGCGGTAACGAGCAGACCCCCGCCGCCATTGGCCGCCTGGTTGTGTGTAATCGCGCAGTTGTTGAAGGTGGACGTCCCGGCTCCCGCGGAGATGCCGCCGCCGTGAATGGCGTTGGTATTGTTGCTGATAATGCAGGAATCCACCAGGACCCGGCCGGCGATGGAAAGGCCGGCGCCCATGGCGCTGGCCGCCACCCAGTTGTCGGCAATCGTACAATCCGCTACCGTCCCGTCACCGTTGATATTTACTCCTCCGCCGGCGCCGGCGCGGTAGTTATAACGCACCACCGAGCGCCGGAGCTGGGCGCCGCCGTAGATCGCCACCCCGCCCCCGCCCGAACCGGTGCCCACCAGGTGTTGGTTGCTGACGATCACGCAATCCGTGGCCAGGGAATTGGGATAGCCCAGGTACATGCCGCCGCCCCCGTTGTAGAGCGATACGGAGATGCAATGCCGGACAATGCAGTTGGTCACCACCCCGGCCTGCACCCAGATACCGGCGCCCATGCCATAATTGTCCGAGAGGTCCGGGTAGCCTTTTTCGACAGTGAAGCCGTCGAACACGGCGCCCGCGCTGTTGATGCGCACGCAGCGCGCGGAATAATTCACGTCTGGATAAAAGGTGGAGATGACCGCCCCGGTGGGCGCATCCAGCCCGCGCACGGTGATGGCCTTGTTGATGTAAATGTTGGTGGTGACGATATATGTGCCGTTGGAGACCAGCACGGTGTCATTGACGCCGGCTTTGGACACGGCATTGCTGATGGTTAACCAGGGACTCCCGGCGGAACCAGTGCCGGTGCTGTCGTTGCCGTTGGTAGTCACATAATACGTCGCGGCCTGGCAGGTTAACACCGCTCCGGCGCAAATCATTGACACGATCCATTTCATCGGACGCCTCCTTGGTTGCTGCGGTTAATGCTTAGACTCATACCGTCCGTATTTTTTAACCGACCGGTAAAACTTCTCCAAATTCGCCGGCGGCGTGCCGGGCGCGATCACATTGCTCACCCGCACCATCAGCCGCATGTCCCGTTCAACCCAGGGCGCGATAAACTCCCGGGCGGCATGGTCAATTTCCTCCGCCGTCTTGCCCCAGAGCATCATGGGGTGCACGGTCCGGCGGTACGTCACCGCCCGGCCCAGCTCCGACGTCAGCTTTTCGAAGTCCGTAAAGAAGCCGGTTTCGATGTCGCGGATCTTGAGTTCATCGTGCAGCAGCCGGGCGTATTTTTCGATCGGGCCGCACAGGTGAATGGAATTGGCGGCGCCCGGCCGGGGGAAAGCCGCGAGAATCCGCCGGTGGCATGGCAGCACGAAGTCGGCATACATCTCCGGCGACAACAGCACGATCGCGTCATCGGCGAACCAAATCGCGTCATCCGGCAGACCGCAGCCGCCCGCCGGGTAAGATTCGCGCATCAGTTCGCGGGACGCCCGGATGCGCGCGATGATCGCCTCCGTCACAAAATCCAGCAACGCCCGCGCGAATTCCGGATCCTCGCACAAATCCACGCACAAATTATCGGCGCCGCGCAGGCTGACGGCGAGCGTAAAGGGGCCGTCGGTGCCGCAGGGCAGACGCGGCGGGGCAACCGGCCGGCCGGCGAAGCGCTCGGTTGCGGAACGTTCGCGGAAGAACTCGTAATATTGTATCATTCGCGCCATCAAGTTGCCGGTCAGCGGGTCGGGCATCTTGAGCCGGTCGAAGGCGCCTTTATCTTCCGCCAGCGCCGGCCTGGTCCAAAGCACATCCTCCTCGGGATAAACGATTTCGCATCCCAGCCACCCCGCCTCATACTGGTTTTGAAAGTCCACGCTGATCCCGTCCCATTTTTCCGGCAGCCCCACGGGAAGATCGCCGGTAATCCGCGCGCGGTTATA
>CAZYXU010000146.1:0-9215 GCA_964650945.1 uncultured Verrucomicrobiota bacterium
CCAGCCTGCCTAAAAACGGGAGCAACCCGGCATTGACAAACTTTTCCGTGTTTGGCCCTCGCACCGGCTTCTGGGCGGGTAAATATTCATGGCGTAAAAATTCAGATGCAGAACAAACTTGACATGGCCGGTATAATCCATAAATCTTGACGGGATGAGCGTGCGTATATTAGTGCGATTAACCGTCTTAGGGCTGGCCGGCGGGCTGCTGACAGCGGCCGGCGCCGGCGCGGCGCCGTCCATTTCCAGCGCGTATTACACCCGCTGGCAGGCGGGGGCGGCGCTGGCGTTGACCACGGACAATCCGTTCCTGGCTGACCGCGCCCTGGCGGACCTGGCGGAAGCCGGCGCTAACTTGCCGGAATCGGAACGAGCGGCCGCGGCGCGGTTTCTGCAGACCGCCCTGTGCCAGGCGGCCCGGCTACCGGCCACCAATGCCGCGCATGTCTTTGGCATGGAGCTGGAGTCCCGCCGCGCGGCGCTGTTCGATGTGCTGGACCGCCTGCCATGGACTGGCGGCGCGCGCGGGCTTTTTACCGGCTTGTTGCAGGACCTGGCGGACAACGGTGTATGGTACGATTCCGCCATGCTGCGCCTGCCGGGGTTTGTCCAAATGTGCCGGGCCCAGCGCGTGACGCCGGAACAACTGGACGCCCTGGCGTCGGCCTTCGGCACGGCGCCAGCCGGCTTGCTGGATGCGCTCTGGCTGGTCCAGGCGCTCTATCCCCGGCAGGCGGAACGTTGGCGCGCGCTGTTTGACAAGCGCCTGGGCGGCGAACGCGATCCCCAGGCATTGATGACCGCGTTTGTCCTGCTGGATATGGAACATTGGCTGGAATTAAACCGTCCGCGCGCGGCGTACCAGGCGGCGCTGGCGGACTGGCTTTTGCGCAATATCCCCGCCGGCGATTGGCCGGCGCTGGATCAGGAAATCTTGCTGGAGCTGGCGCGTGCCGGCCGCGCGCCGCTGGAGGACTGGGAACGCAAGCTGGTGGAGGCGCTGGTTGCCGACCCGGCGGCCGCCGATGTCCGCGGCTGCCTGGATGCGCTGGTCAAGGCGCATGCGGCGCCGGTGGATACTTTTAAGGCGATTGCGCCGCTGCTGGCGGAACATCCGGCGGTGTTTTGCCTGCTGCATGCGCCAAGCAATGGCGTGATGGACACGCTCAACCAGGCGCCGCGCAATCGCGAGGCGGCGCGCCGGATGCTGGTCGCATTCCTGGCGCCGGAGCGCGAGGTGGAATGGGATCCGCGGCTGGCTGGGCTGGTCCCGGGATATTACTACGCGGGGCGGCGCGCGGCTCGGAACGATTTGTTCGAATCGGTGGTGCGCCCGATTGTCGGCGCGCGCCTGGACCCGGATTTTCCGCCGGCGCGGGCGGATCATCCCGTGCGCAAGGCCTTGACCTCGGCCCTGACCGCCCCGGATGGATTCCTGACGCCGCGCCATCACCAGGAACTGGCGGGCGAATTTCTGGCGGGACTGGATTGGGAGGCGGACATCAGCCTGGAGTCGGGGGTGACCGAGAACTACCGGTTTGTCGCCGATGCGCTGCTGGCGCTCGGCCCGCGCTGGCTGGGCGCGGATGCCTCGCGCCGGGAAGGCATGCAGTATGCCGCCGCCCTTGCGCGCTGGATGGATTGGATGTTGCGCGGCGGTTTGGAACGCCCGGCCACCCTGCATTTCAACGCGCCCGGTGTGGAAGACTGCTTGCGCCGGGTAGGCAACGCCTGGCGGGAGGTCCGGAACCGGTTTGAGCTGCGGCAGAATGAGTTGGATTTGCAGACGCTTTTTGCCGGGCTGACCGCCGAGCTGACCGCGGCGGCGGAGGATTTCCGCCGCAAGGGCGGCGATTACGCCGAGGGCCGCGTCCGCCGGGAACGGCTGGTGCAGGCGGTGCGCCTGACGCTGACCGTCAGTTCCCTGATCGAGGATACCTCCCAACTGGACACGGTGCTGGCGATTATGCGCGACCAGCTTTTCGCGCTGCCGCCGCGCGCATCCGCGCGGGTGCGCGTCCGTCCGCTGGATGCCTTGCGCGAGGAAGTGGAGTTGTTCCGGATGCTGGACGACGACCTGGCCGCATGCCTGCAAGGCCTGGCGCAAACGCCCGGCAGTTCGCAGGAACTGCAGGGCATGCTGCGCGCCTTTGCGGCGCAATATCACAACGAAATCCAGCTCGGTTTGATCGCCACCGACGGCTTCCTGGCCCGGCTGCACGAGATGGATGGGCAGTTGACGCCTTACCGCCGCTACTTGCAAACCGGGTCGGGCGCCCAGCCCTTCGCCCTCCACGGCGATGATGCCCGCAATTCGTTCATTAACCTCGTCAAGTTGCTGGATCAGAGCGAATTTTTGAATGCCGAGGATGGGTTGGCGGCCTTGCTGGAAATTTATCGCGTCCGGCTACGCCTGTCATTCTGGCGCGATCCGCTGCTGTGCGGTTTGAATGCGAATGTCGGCATCCCGCTGCTGTTCCGGCTCCTGCGGGATGAGCCGTTGCCGCTGGTTGCGGATTTGACCGGGGAGCAGACGGCGGCGGCCGACTGGCCGGCGCCGGTTTTCCTGCCCGTGCTGGATGCGTTGCGGGCGGGGCTGGCGGCCGGGCCCGAGCGCGTGCTGGTCCGGCGGGTGCTGTATGACGATGCCGGCCGCGCCGTCCGGATGGAATTGCACGACATCCACGAGTATTTCTGGCGCGCCGACCGCCTGCTGCGCGCCCAGGAATTGCTTTCCTTCCCGGTGACCGTGGCGACCAACGCGCCGGGCAATGCCGCCGCGCCGCCGGTTGACGCCCTGGCGCGCGCGTTGGCGCAGACCGCGGTGTCGGCCAACCGGGCGGGTGAGATTCCGGCGCTGGCGCTGCCGGCGGGCGCGGCGGTGCGGCGGCGCCTGGATGGCGCGCGCCGCGCGGAGTTGTGCCAGTTGGCCCAAAAATATGCGCGGACGCTGGATGACGCCATCGTGGCGGCCGAGTGCGCCGTGATGCTGCCGAATGCGCCGGAAAATGCGGCCGATGCCGGACGCATCGCTGCGTATGACGGGTTGCGCCGGGCGGCGTTTGACCAACTGCGCGCGGTCCTGGACGCCAACGATTATTCCGACCGGCTGGCCGACGGCCTGATTGCCATGCTGCGGCTTGAAGCCTGCCAGCGCGGCCGCGGCCAGCCGCTGGCCGCCCGATCCCTGGCAGGCAAGTGGTCCTCCCGGCTGGAACCCGCCGGCCGCTGGCGGCTGCTGGTGGAGCAATGGGCTTTGCAAAATCATTTTTCCGCATCCGACTCCGGATCGAGTTCATGCCGCGAACATGCATTGCCGGCGGTGGATTGCCGCGCCTGCCGCGATGCCGTGGCCGCCGCAATGGATTCCCGGGCCGATGAGCTGGCGGATTTGCGGCGCTTCTGCGCCGCGCAGGCCGGGCTGCCGCCGGCCGCCGCCTCCAAGAACCGCTGGGAGGCCATTGCGCAACTGGCGGTCTTCCTGCGGCGCCTGGATAACGTGGCGGAGGAGATTGCCGCGATCGGGCCGGACACGGTCAAGTCGGCCTGGTACCTGTCCGCCCAGGCGCGCCGCGCCATGGAACTCGTGCCGCCGCATTGGACGGCGATGCCGGGGTGGACTGACCAAATCGCCCCGGACGAACCGCTGGCGGAAGCCCTGGTACGGGTAGCCCGGTTTTTCACGATCACTTACGGCGAACTGCTGCCCATCCACGGCAACATTACCATGGACGACCTGCTGGGCGATGGCGCCGGCCGGCCGGCCAATGGCGATGCCCTGGCGGTGTTCAGCATGCTGGACGCAAATACCAAGGTGTTTTTGCTCGATGTCGCGGCGGTGGAACGGCGGCTGCCGGCGGCGGGCGCCGATGCGCCGGCCGCGCCGGTCGGCGCGCTCGCGCCGCGCGAGTTGGTGGCGGTGCATTCGGCCATCCAGCCGTCCCTGGCGCTCGGTGTCTGGACGCGCGGCACGAATGCCGTGAAAGACGGCGGCACCTTGATGCAGTTCGTGGCGCAGGGCCGGCAGTACGAGGAAACCTACTTCGACCTCGATACCGTCCTGGAAGCCGGCGGATCGTTCACACTCGCGCCGCGGCGGATGTTCGAAGAAGCCTTGCGCTCATGGGACCTGCTGATGGCGGCGGCGGATTCGGCCGATGGCGATGCCTTCATCTATAACTCCTGGTTTGGCGATCTCCGGCAGACCATCGCCGGCCAGGGCGGGGCGTTGACCGAGCAATTCAACCTGGATCGCTTCCTGTGCGCCGCCGCCGAGATTATCGAAGACCGGCGTTATGAAACCCCCGCCATGGCGCAAATGCGGGCTGTCGCCGCGACTTTCCAGGGCGAGTTGGCCGCGTGGCTGGATGGCGGCGGCAGCGCGGCCATGGGCCGCGGGTTTGCCGCCGCGCGGGCGCCGGCAGTGCTGACGGCCATCGCGGAACGGATGGCGGACCGCCTGGGGTTGTATCGTCCCGAATCTGCCGTCAATGCCCTGCCGGCGCTCGAAGGCCGGCGGCAGGAGGCGTATGCCGGATTCTGCCGGCATTGCCTGTTCGATACCACGGCCGGCCGGCCGGCATTCCCCGCCATCATGCGCGAATCGCTGGCCGCCGGATATGCCGCCAGCCTGGCGGCTGAAATCGCCGGCGCCACCAATGGGCTGGATCTGGCGCGCGCGCGGTTTACCGCGTTGTTTGACCCGTTCGCCGCGCCGGGCGCCGCGGCTGATCCGGGCGCTGACGCCAACTTGCCGCGCTTCGGCGGATTGCCCGGCCTGTACCGCCGGGCGGTTGAGGATGCCGCCGGCACGCCGGGTTATTGGTTTGCGGGCGATTTTGCCCATGCCTACATGCAGCTTGTTTCGGAAATATACTGGCGCGGAGCGCGGGGTGAGGCCGGCGGCGGCCAGGCGGCGACGGTTTGCCATCCCTGGCGGCTGGACGAGCATGGGCGGGCATATATCGCCGCGCCGCTGCCGGATGACGCTTTGGCCGCGCCGGCGCTGCACCCGGCCGCCGTCCGCGCCAATCTTGAATGGCGCGCGGCCGGCGCCGAGCGCTATCGCGATGTGCCGTTTATCCGCCGGTTTTTCGGCGGCCGGCCGCTGCCGGCGGCGGCCGCTGCTCCACCGGCCGCGGCCGACGACGGGAAAAACGATGCTGCCACGGAATAAAAATTGTAGTGAAGGCTTCCAGCCTTCGCATGTATTATTTTGAGAACCTTAAAGCCAATTTCAAAACTAACGTTTTGAAAGAATTCAGAATTCAGTTAGAATTCAGAATTAACACATACGATTATATATCAATACATTACGTTGTCGTTAAATTCTGACTGCCGAACACTGAACACCGAACACTTTTGAAAGAGACTTATTAATGCGCCCAGAGCATCAAACCATACTGAGCTTGCATGGCCGACCTCCCCGCCCGGGCTGGCTGTGCATCGGCGCCATCCTGTTGCTCGGGCTGGGGCTGCGCACCGGCAATGCGCAGGAAATTGCCGGCATGCATGGCGCGGATATCGGCGGCCTGGAGCCCTGGGATATTCCCCTGCCGGAATTGCCGATGGATGCCGGCCTGGCGCGCCGGACCGCAGAAGTGTTGTACCCGTATCTCCTGCGCCTGGATGCGCGCGAATCGCTCTTGAGCGGCATTGCCACCAATGTCTGGCTGGACCCCGTCCGCGTGCTGGACGAATTGGAAGGCATGCAGCCCGAACTCGGACGGGACGTGCTGGCGATCATGGCGGTCCTCAGCAAGCATGCCGCGGAAGTCAATGGGTGGTCCGGCGGGGTGGCATCCAACCTGGCCGTTGGCGGGGATTTGACGGAGGCAGCCTTAAGCCAGGCGCTGAACATCAAGCCCAATGGCAGTCCGGCGCCGGACCCCGTCGCCCGCCGGCATTGGGTGGCCGCCGCCTGGGCGCCGCTGGCGGTTGGCATGGCGTTATCACCCGCGCCGCAGCGGACCGCGGAAGCGCTGGGGTTATCGGCGCCGGCGCATGCCGCCGATCCGGCCTGGGCCTGGCTGGCTTTCCTGGCTACGCTGCGCCGGACGGCGGCGCAGGCGGATGCCCAGGCATATGCCGTTCCGGCTTTGCAGACGCTGCTGAACGAGTTCCGGGAACAGTTGCTCGTGCCCCGCGGACTGGGGGACCTGGCGGCGCCGGCGCAGGTGCATGACCAGGTCGAAATGCTGATCGGCTGCCGGACGGTGGCCGCGCTGTTCCGCCCGGAATTGCTGGACCGCTGGACCATGGAGGGCGGCGATTTTGTGTTTGACGCCTTTTGCGCGCAGGCCGATGGCGCGGTGCGCGCCGCCCTGGAAAGCGCGGTGTTGTCGGCCGTGTTGAGCGACGGCTTTGCCTGGCAGGAACGCGC
Organism: uncultured Verrucomicrobiota bacterium; assembly: GCA_964650945.1. Lineage (GTDB taxonomy): Bacteria > Verrucomicrobiota > Kiritimatiellia > JAAZAB01 > JAAZAB01 > JAXGPF01. The sequence goes on from CAZYXU010000146.1 coordinate 6,383, forward strand.
GGCCGCCGAATTGGCGGCCGGTTACGAGGTCCGGCGCGCCCGCTACGCGGTGCTGGCCGCCGAGCTGGGCCGGAACATGGCCGCGGATGCCGCGGCCGGCCCGGATGTGGCGCGGCTTTACGGTTATTATCTCCTGCTGCTGGCGCGCTTCCCGCCGTGCCTTTCGCCGTTCCGCGCGGAACAGGTTAACGCGGACTGGCTGAGGTTTGTCATGGACGATGCCGCGCCGGCGCCGGTCGTCCGCGCCGAGGCCGGATCGGGTGCAACGCCGGGGCCGATTGCCGGCGCGCCGGCGGCGATGCCGTACCTGTGCTTGCTCCAGTCCGATGCCTGGCGGGATGACCAGGGCATCTGGCAATGGCGTCCGCGCGCCGCCGGCCGGCGGCATCATTTGGATCGCTTTTTGAATCAGGCCGGTTTATTAAAGGAGGCGGAATAGTGCGTCTGTTTTTCCAGGGCATTTTCATTGCCGCCGTTGCCGCCTTGCTGCTGGCGGGATTCCGCCAGGGCTGGTGGGCGCGGATCGCCAATTACCCGCCCGCCGGCCAAAACGTCTGGCAGCAGGGTTTGTGGCCGGTGCAGGACCAAATCGCCGCGGAAATCGGCGCGCGCGCCAGGGCTGCCGGCGCGACGCCCGCCCGCCCGCTGCGCCTCGCGGTGCGGATGGATGCCTCCGCCGTGCCGGACTGGCGATTCGCGCCCTGGCGCGCCGCGGACCTTGAACGGATGCTGACGCGCTCGGATGCCGCTGCCGGCGCGATTGCCATCGTTTCCCCGAATGCCGTCCCGGCGCCCGCGTTGACTGTCACCCTGATTTTGCAGTCATATGTCCAGGGCCCGGAAACCGATGAACTCGCGGGCGTGGCGCAATATGCAGCGGGGGCGGAGCGCCGCGAGTCGGCTTTCCAGGCGGTCTGTCCGGCGCATGGCCGGAATTGGTTTGTGCAGCCGGCCCGGCGCCTGCCGGGGTGGGGGCTGCTGGCGGCCCTGGCGGTCTTGCTGGCCGGCGGCAGCCTGGGAATCTGGGCGGCCTGGCAGACTTTTACCGGGCAATTCGACCGGTCGCTGGGCATGAACATCTGCGTGGCGCTGGTCCTGGCGGCGTTCCTGGCGCTCATGCTGACGGACCTGGCGCCGCCGGGTTACGGCCAGTTCGGCATTCCGCGCTGGAGCGTGCGGATTGTCCTGGACACGAGCGATGCGGTGCGCTTCCCGTTGGCCGATACGGCGCAACGGCCGGACCAGTCCGGCGCCGCCGGCGCGCCGGCGCTGAACGATGTCTGCCGGTTTGTGGAGCAGAGCGTCCAACGCATCGCCCAGGCGGTGAATGCCGGCAGCGCGCCGGCGCGCGCGGGATTCAAAACCTGGCTGCGCCATGCGTGGGAAAATCTGGGCCGCGCGCGCCTGCGTTCCGGTTTGCTGCGCGCGTCGGAGGGCGTGCGGATTTTTCATGGCCTGCCGCCGGCCGGCGTCTCCGCCCCGCCCGCCGGCGCGGGGGCCACGGTCCCGCCGGACGCATTGCGGGAGGCGGGAGCCGGCCCCGGGCCGTCCGGGCCGGTGGCGTTGAAGGATTTGCCGGACTTGTTGCGGGCCGGGCAGCGCGGGCAGGCGCCCGGGTTCTTCCTGCCTTGGTCGGGCGTGGCGCCTGGCGCGGAGAATGAATTGATCGTGGCGTTTTGGACGGGCGAGCCGGCTTCCCTGCGCCAGGCTGACTGGCTGGCGCAGGAGCATGCGCGGCTGCGGGCGGCGAAGCCCGCGGGGCTGCGCGTGCTGTCGGTGCTGTTGCCGGCCTTGCCGCGCAGCGCGCATCCCGGCTGGAGCGCGGCGGGCCGGTTCCGCCATGTTGGCGCGGTGAGCGATGTGTTGCTGGCCACCCAGGCGTTGGCGGACGAAGAGCGCGCGCCGGCGGGCGTTGCCGCGGCGGTCGAACGGCTGGCCGTTTTCCCCGCGCCGGCCGCGGCCCCGACGAATGCCGCCGGCGGCGTTGAACAGGATTTGGACGCGGCGCGCACCCGGCAACTGCGGGCGGATGCCGGGCGGATGCGCGCGGCGGCGGCGCGCATTGCCGAGCGGGTGCGCGGCTTGAGCGATGTGCGCGAGAGTTCGACGTTTCAGTCGGCGCCGGCGGCGCTGATCCTCGGCTTGTGCGCCGCCGCCGGGCTCCTGCTGTTTTTGCGCCTGCAGCGCGAAATCCGCATGCTGGACCGGCGCCAGCCGGCGGGCAACCTGGAATGGCTGGGCGCTTTGTGCGGCGCGGGCATGGGGTTGGGTACGGCGTTGCTGATCTGTTATATGACGGCTGAGCCGATGCGCTGGCGCACGCTGGCCGGCGTCGGCCTGGCGCTCTGGGGCGTGGCGCTCTTGTGGTATGCGGCAGTCTGGCTGCCCCTGATGATTGGGCGCGGCCTGGGCGTTTTACCGGCGCCGGACAAAATGCTGCGCGTGCGCCATCTGGCCGGCTGGTTTGTGGCGGCCGTCGCGGCGGCGGGATTATCCGCCGCCGCCAGCCTCTGGCTGTCGCTCCGGGGCGGGGCGGCGGGGCCGGCCTGGGTGGCGACGCTGGGCATGGGGCTGACGGCGGCGGTTTTCCTGGCGCTGGCGCTGCGTTACCAGTGGGTGTGTTTCTGGCGGCGGTCGCGCCGGCGCACCTGGGGCCTGGGCGCGGCCGGACTGGCCTTGCTGATCGGGCTGCCGGTCTGGGGCGTTTTCGGCCGGGATGCGGGAAGCTGGACGCCCTGGGTCTGGGCCGGGGTGATCCTGGGCGCGGCGGCGCTGCCCGCCGCCGGGGCGCTGTCCGCCCGCCGGAAATGGGGCAGCCGCGGCGCGCGCACGG
>CAZYXU010000147.1:0-9065 GCA_964650945.1 uncultured Verrucomicrobiota bacterium
TCCTGCAAATCGAACTCCACCACTTCATTGGCGCTGTCCACCGCCCGGTCGGTGAAATTACGGCGCATCGGGTCGAGCAGGTTATAGTGCCGGCCCAGCCGCCGCATGGCGGCCTGGCGCCACTGGCGCGCGGCGCCGGCATGTTCATCCATGATCGGTCCGCACAAGTAAATGGTTTTGCGCATCTGCGTGTTCATCCGGTCGGTTGCCCGCACACATTCCCTTGCCTTATCCATCGGGTAAATATATCATTTGACGCCGAGCATGACAACTTTTTCCTTCAAAACCATCGGCTGCCGTTTGAACCAGGCGGAAACCGCCGCCATGCGCGGCCAGGTCGCCGCCGCCGGCGGCCGGATCGTGGAATTCGGCGAGCCGTGCGATGTCTGCATCATTCACGGCTGCGTCGTCACCGGCCGCGCGGAAAAAAACACCTGGCGGCTGGTCCGCGCGGCCAAGCGCGCCGGCCGGGCCGGGCGGGTAGTGCTGGCCGGCTGCCCCGTCGAACTGGCCGCGGGCCGGCGGGAGTCCGGCGGCGCCGACCGGCTTTTGAGCCAGGCGGACAAGCTTGACCCCGCCCGTCTGCTGGCCGGATCGGGGTTGACCATGCCGTCCGCCGCGTCCGCCCCCACCCCGCTTTTTGACGGCACCCGCGCCCTGGTGCGCGTGCAGGACGGTTGCGAATTCCGCTGCGCCTATTGCATCGTGCCGCATACCCGGGGCCCGTCGCGCAGCCGGCCGCTGCCGGAGATCATCGCCGAAATCCGGCGGCTGGCGGACGCCGGCTACCAGGAAATCGTTTTGACCGGCGCCAATCTCGGGTGTTATGCCTGGCAGGACCAGCGGCTGGCGCAACTGCTCGCCGCCGTCGAACGCCAAACCGGCATCCGGCGCGTGCGCCTGAGTTCGATCGAATTATCCACGGTGGAGCGCGAGGTGATTGACCGCATGGCGGACTCTCCGGTCCTCTGCCGTTTTTTGCACCTGCCTTTGCAGAGCGGCGCGGATGCCGTCCTGCGGGCCATGGGCCGGCGCTATGACCGGCGGCATTACGCCGGTGTCGTGGCATACGCGCTGAAAAAACTCGGCGCGCCCGGTCTGGGCACGGACTTGCTGGTGGGATTTCCCGGCGAAACCGAGGCGGATTTTCAGGATACCGTGCGCCTGGTGGAAGAATTGCCGTTCAGCAACCTGCATGTATTCTCTTACAGCCCGCGCCCCGGCACGCCCGCCGCCGCCCTGCCAGGGCCGGTTCCCGCGGCCGTCAAGCAGGCGCGCGCCGCGCGCCTGCTCGCACTGGGGCACGCCAAGCGCGCGGCATTCGCGCGGCAGTGGGTGGGGCGTCCGGTGGAAGTGCTGGTGGAGCAGACGCCGGCATCCAGCCCGGACGCCGGGGGCTGGACGGGCGAATACCTGCCGGCGCGCATCGCGCCCGGGCCGGCGGGTAAAATTCCGCGCAACACCATTGTCAAATGCGTGCCGTATGGCACGGAGGGCGACAACCTGCTGGCGTTATCCAGCCTCCAATCTTGACCTGATGCCGGAAACATCCTATAAATTGCCGAAACGCCGGAATGGAAAGTCCTGATCTGAATATGCAAGACCAAGCCAACCAGCCGCAAACCGCGCGCCAGGCCATCGGCCGGGCGCGCCGGATCGTGGTGAAGATCGGCAGCCGGGTGCTGATGCAGGATTCCGGCCGCCCCAACGCGCGCCGGATTCGCGATTTAACCCGTTGCATGGCCCGGTTAAAACATGCCGGCCATGAAGTGGTGTTCGTCACTTCCGGCGCCATCGGCGCCGGCATGGCCGCCCTGGGCATGCGGCGGCGGCCGGGGCAGTTGCCGGAACTCCAGATGGCCGCCGCCATCGGCCAGAGCCGGTTGATGACCCGTTACGGCAAATTGTTCGGCATGGAAGATTGTCTGATCGGCCAGGTGCTGCTGACCCATGACGACTTGAAACACCGGGTGCGGCATCTCAACGCGCGCAACACCATGCTGACCATGCTGCGCGCCGGCGTCATCCCCGTGGTCAACGAAAACGACGTCGTGGCCGTGGATGAAATCCGGTTCGGCGACAACGACCTGCTGGCTTCGCTCGTGGTGCACCTGATTGGCGCGGATTTGCTGATCCTGCTGACCGCCACCGACGGCTTGCGCGAGTTTTTCCCTTCCGGCCGCTCCCGGCGCGTCCCGCTGGTGCCGGTCATCACCCGCGAAACCATCGCCCTGGCCCGCGGCAAGGGCGGCGAATTGTCCAGCGGCGGCATGAGCAGCAAACTCGAGTCCGCGCGCGCCGTGGCGCGCACCGGCGCGATGGTGGTCATCGCCGACGGCCGCAAAGCCGGCATCCTGGATGAGATCATGACGGGCCGGGACACCGGCACTTTGATTCTGCCGGCAGGCGGCGGCGGCGCGGACGGTCTCTCCGACCGCAAACGCTGGATCGCTTTCTTCCACAAGCCGCAGGGAATTCTGACCATTGACGAAGGCGCCTGCCGGGCGGTTTCGCGGCAGGGCCGCAGCCTGCTGCCCATCGGCGTCAAGGCCGTGGAAGGCGATTTCGCCGCCGGCGCGGCCGTGGATGTGCGCGGCCCCGACCGAACCGTCGTGGCGCGCGGCCTGGTCGCCTATTCCAGCCATGACTTGCGGCGGATCATGGGGCGCCATTCCGACGCCGTCGCCCAAATCATGGGGCCGGCCCATTACGAGGAAGCGATTCATCGCGACAATCTGGCCGTGCTGGAATGATCATGCCTGATTTTGCATTTTTTAAAAACGGACTGCGGACAGCCAGCCGCTTTTTCAGGAAAGCCACCATATGAACATCAGCGCCAACGACAAAAAAACGCTCCGTGAACTGGGCCGGCAAATCCATGACATCGCCGCCGACCCCGTCAATGCAACCCGCCGGGAATTATGGCGGAAAAACAACGCCTTGCAGCGGGTGCGTCCGCCGGTGTTCATCTTCGAAATCCCCTGGCATGAGATGGAATATAACGGCGAATTGGCCCTGACGGTCGCCGGCGATAAATTCCTCCAGGGCCTGGAATGCCGGCTGCGCCAGACCATTTACCAGTGGCGCCATCTGCCGGGCGACATGGTGGTGGAAGATTATATCGCCTGCCCGCCCGTGATTCACAACACCGGGTTCGGCATCCGGGAGGAAGTCGTGGTTGAACGCACCGACCCGACCAGCGACGTGGTCTCGCGCACTTTCATCATCCAGATCAAGGACGAGCGTGATATTGAAAAAATCCGGGACCCGCAAGTCACCTGCGATGAGCCGGCCACCGCCGCGCGCCTGCGGATGCTGGAGGAGATCTTTGACGGCGTCATCCCCGTGCGCCGGACCGGCATCAAGGGCACCTCCATCGCCCCGTGGGATTTACTGGTGCGCCTGACCGGCGTCGAGGAAATCCTGATTGACATGTACGAGCGCCCGGCCTACGTGCACCGGCTGATCGGGCGCATGACCGACGCCTTCCTGGCTCTCTTCGATCAATACGAAGCCCTGAATCTCCTGGATTTGAACAATGACAACACCTACCTCGGCGGCGGCTACGGGTACGCGGACGAGTTGCCCGGGCCGGACTACACCCCGGGCCGGGTGCGGCCGCGCAACATGTGGGGCCGGACCATGTCCCAGATCTTTTCCAGCGTCTCGCCGGCCATGCACGACGAGTTCGCGCTGCAATACGAGTTGAAATTCCTCCAGCGCTTCGGCCTGGTGTATTACGGCTGCTGCGAGCCGCTGCACAACAAGATTCAGATTCTGCGTAAAATCCCGCGGCTGCGGTCCATCTCCATGAGCCCCTGGATCAACCTCGACCAGGCGGTGGGAAATATCGGCCGCGATTTTGTCTTCTCCCACAAAGCCAACCCCGCGCTGCTGGCCGGACCGGATTGGAGCCCGGCGGCCGTCCGCGCCGATTTGCGCAAGACGCTGGACCGCACGCGGGAGTGCGCGGTGGAAATCATTCTGAAGGACATCAGCACCGTCGGCCATCAGCCGCAGCGTCTCTGGGAATGGGCCCGGGTCGCGGCAGAAACGGCGGCGGAATACGGCTGAGGAATTCTTTTAAAATGACCACCACCAATGACAATCCGATCCAAACCGCCATTGCCGCCATGGGCCGCCAGGCCCTGGACGCCGCCCGCCAACTCGCCTTGATGGCGCCGCACCGCCAGAACACGATCCTGGAGGCCATGGCCGCCGCCTTGCTCGACGGGCAAGGCGCCATCCTGGCGGCCAATGCCGCCGACATGGAATCCGGCCGGCAGCAGGGGCTGTCGGCCGCCATGCTGGACCGGCTGCGTTTGGATGAGCAGCGCCTGGCGGCCATGGCCGCGGGCATCCGGACCGTGGCGGCGCTGCCCAACCCGCTGGGGCGCGTCATCCGGCGCTGGACCCGGCCGAACGGCTTGAAAATCACCAAGCTGCGCGTGCCGATCGGCGTGATCGCCATCATCTACGAATCCCGGCCCAACGTCACCGCCGATGCGGCGGCGTTATGCTTTAAAACCGCCAATGCCGTGATCCTCCGCGGCGGGCATGAATCCCTGCGGTCCAGCGCCGCCATCGTCCACGCCATGCGGGAGGGCGGCCGGCCCCACGGCCTGCCCGCGCACGCCATCCAACTGGTGGAAACCACCGACCGCGACGCCGTGCGCGCGCTGGCGCAACTGACGGGGCTGGTGGATTTGATCATTCCGCGGGGCGGCGAGGCGCTGATCCGCGCCGTGACGGAAGTGGCGCGGGTGCCGGTGATCAAGCATTACAAAGGCGTCTGCCATGTCTTCGTGGATGCGTCCGCGGAAACGGAGCCGGCGCTGGCGATCGTGGAAAACGCCAAATGCCAGCGGCCGGGAGTCTGCAACGCCATGGAAACCCTGCTGGTGCATAAAAAGATCGCGCCGGACTTCCTGCCGCGCATGGCCGCGCTCCTGCAGGCGCGCGGCGTGGAATTGCGCGGCGACGACACCGCCCGGGGCATTGTGCCCGCGATGCGTCCGGCGGCGGAAGCCGACTGGTATGCCGAATACCTGGACCTGATCCTGGCGGTGCGCGTGGTGGATTCCGTCGAGGCTGCCGTGGAACATATCAACCGCTACGGATCGCACCATTCGGACGCCATCCTCACCCGCAATCCCCGCGCCGCCCGCCAGTTCACCCGCGGGGTGGATTCCGCCGCGGTCTATGTCAACGCCTCCACCCGGTTCACCGATGGCGGCGAATTCGGCATGGGCGCGGAAATCGGCATCAGCACCGACAAGCTGCACGCCCGCGGCCCGATGGGGTTGGAGGAACTGACCACCTACAAGTACGTGGTGGCCGGCGCCGGCCAGGTGCGCGTCTGATCAAATTGCAAAACACTGTATGCGCCCGGGAGATGAAACCGCACGGTAATCCGACTCAGGCTTGCCCGCCTCCCGGATTACGCCGGTATGCTTCCCAACAATTCCGTACGGCCAGATAATCGGCCGGGGTGAATCCGTGGAACCGCGGCAGGCAGAAATCGCGCCGTTGGATCAGGTGCTCGGCCTGGTAAAGGCATGGGACGGTTCCCGGCGGCGTGCCGCGCAAGACTTCGTCCTGGTCCAGGACGAGATTGAACCGCAAACTGCCGTCGCTGTCAATCGCAACCTCCGGCATGACCATGCGCTGGACGCGCGCGCGGAACGCGTTGGCGCTCAGCGGGTCGCCCCGCACGGTGTAAAGGTCGCCGGTGCGCGCCATGTCGCACAGATCGGCGAAATACGGAAATCCGGTAAACTGCCCGATGACGCAATCCGGTTTGACGGCATGGGCTTCGTTATAAATCAGTTCCAGCAGCCGGCGCGCCAACTCAAAACCACTCGCTCCCGCATGCGTTGCCAGGCCCGGCCCGGCGGGAGTGTTCGTCATGCCGTCAAGCTTGATGCCATCCGCATTGTAACAGCCGTCCGCGTCGGAAAACAGCCGGCGCATGATTTTTCGCACGCGCGCCTGGTACGCGGGATTGGTCGGGTCCACCGCCAAAGGCGCATCCCCCACCCTGAGACATTCGCCGTCCGGCACGCCTTCCCGCGCCCAGCCCTGGAACCAGAGGATCACCTTGATGCCGCGCCGGTGCAAATCCTCGATGAAGCCGCGCAAATCGGGAAATTTGCCTTCATCGGCGATGGGGTCGCCGAACTGCGTCTGCCACTTGGCGTCAATGATGTACGATCCGGGAATAATCCCTTGCCGCTCCAGCGCTTCCAGCCAGCGCATGCAATTGGCCTGGGTGCATAAATCGAACATCTTGACGGTACTTTCCGCCTGCTTGAGACTCAAGCCGGTGCCGACCGTGTCCTTCAGCGCCAGCGCCACCTGCTCGTGCCAGGTGCAGAGCACGGGTTGCCGGGTCCAACCCGGACAGGCAACCCGGCGGGCGGCCGTGCCGCCATATGCCGCCAGGCGGCAGACGTATTTTTCCAAGCCCTCCCAGACGCCATCGGCAAACCCCAGCCACAGCCGGGGACTCTGCCAGACGCCGTTGACCTGGCGCTGGCCGTGATATGCCAGCGAGAGCGACTGGGTGCCGATGACCGGTTCCGGCGCGCTGGCCACCCGTGCGTTAATGTGATTGATTTCCAGCTTGTAAAAATCGTATTCGCCCGGCCGGGCCAAAATGCCGGCGGCCAGCGCCGGCCCCTGGTCGCGATTGTGGAAGACCAAACACAGCGGCGCGCCATGCAGGCCGTACCCGCGCGTGCTTTGCAGCACGCCCGAATCGTTGCCGGCCCCGATGCAGGTATAATCCGACGCGTGAAAAATGTTTTTCTCCAGGAAATTCGGCATGGGGGAAAAGACGCGGGTAAAACCGGGGACGGAGGCCAGTTCGCGCGTTCCCAGCGTGCCGCGCGAATAATAAAGCCGGTCAAGCGCCCCCCGGCCTTCGACTTCGATCCAATATTCCAGGGTTCCGGCGCGCGCGAGGTAATGGTGGGTTTTGCGTTGCCAGAGCGACGACGGCGCGGACAGCGTCAGGTGCATGGCGTCGGCTTCCCGCTCGCAGGAAACCACCGCCGGCATGCCGGTCGTGATGTCCGCGCCGGCGGCGGTATCCACCGCGCTTAAACAACTCAGCCCGTAATAGAGTTCCGGATCGCGCCGCACCAGGAGCAGCAACGAATCCAGCGCCGCGCTGATCCGGGCATCGGCGCCATCGTACAAAACATATTCCGCCGGCTGTTTTTCGGCTGTATGCTGCATGGATTATTTTCCTCGGTTATGAAGGGGGCTCAAAATAAAGGCGGTCAAGGCGCGGGCCGCGCTGGCGGCACTGACCGCCCTGCCAAAACCATTTAACAAACAAACTGCCGGTGTGGCCGGCATTTCAGCGCAGTCCAAACATGGTGCCCGGAAACACATATTCGTAGGCACCGCGGTCAACCAGCCGGTTGAATCTATCCAGCCGGTGATGATTGTCCAGTTCCAGATCGCCTGCCATCCAGGGCTGGTTCAGGCCGCTGTTCACACACGGCGAATCGCGCTGCAGGCGGTAATTGCCGGCGGCCGGATCGGCAAACAGCGGGTCCTCCGCCAGGCAGTCCACCTGCTGCACCGGCAAAGGCGCTACGCAGCAGTTGGAATAGACATAGCCGCCGGTAGTGACTGTGCCGGTCTGATGGTAATAATTCGAGCCTATCGTTGAAATGTTGCCGTAAATGATGTTATTGACCAGCAGGATCCAGTCCAACCGGTAATCCAGATACAGGCCGCCGCCGCCAGTGGCGGATGCGCTGTCGCGGGTGTTGCTGACGATGGTGCAATTTTCAAGCACTCCGCCCACGATCACAGCGCCGCCGCCGTAATTCGTGGCGATATTGCCGCAGATCAGGCTGTCGCGTAATGTGCCACTTTTATAAAAATTCACGCCCCCGCCGCAGTTGCCACGGTTGTCCAAGATCCGGCAGTTTTCCGCCAGGCCGCCCTGATAGAAAAACAGGGCGCCGGAACGCGCGGCCTCGTTCAGATTGCTTTGCAGCAGGCAGTCCGCGACATAGCTATCCGGCCCCATGAAAATCCCGCCGCCGAAAACGAGGGCGGTATTACCGATGACATCGCAGTTGTAAACCGCGCCCGTATTGATATAAATGCCGCCCCCATACGCCCGGGCCAGGTTCCCGGTGACGGTGCAGCAGATGGCCGTGCCGCCGCCGACGATGCGAATCCCGCCGCCGCTGCCGTGGACCAAAGAATTGTAGGTGTTGGTGTTGTTGACAACCAGGCAATTGCTCACCATCCCGCCCTCGGAGAGATATACGCCGCCGGCTCGGTAGCCCCGGTTGTTATCAATCACGCAATTAGCCATCAGGCCGGTTTGATAAATCATCACCCCGCCAACTTCGGTCGCGGTGCTGTTGGTGGCGACGCAGCCGGCGACGATGCAATCGCGGAGCGTGCCGCCCTGGTTGATATACACCCCGGCGCCGCCATAACCGGCGGTGATCTGGCCATTGGTGATGGTAAAGCCCTCGACCAGCGCATCCGGATGCTGTAACAGGAAAAGGCGGTGAAAACCGGGGCCGGCGCGTTGGACGACGGTATTGGTCAGGTCCAACGCGCCCTCATTCCAACTGCGGACGGTCAGCGCATTGGTGATCAGGATTTCCGCCGTGGTCAGATAGAGGCCGTTGGAGACCAGGACCACGCTACCCGCGCCGGCCGCATGGCCCGCGGCCACGGCGTTGCTGATGGTTAGAAACGGCGCCAGCCAGCTCTCCCCGTGATTGCTGTCCAGGCCGTTGGTGGCCACATGGTACGTCGCCGCCGGGGCGGTGACGGCGGCGGCCGCCAGGCTGATGGCGGCCAACAGGATTGCCGGCCGCGTCCATCCGCGGCGGCGCCGATCGGTTTTGGAATTCATCGTTTTCCTCCTGTCGCTGTTAAAATTCAAAAGATTGTATGCGCCCATCAGGCCTTTGTAAAACATTAAACCTTCTTTTTTCTTTGTGCCTTTCCTTCTTGTGCATCTTGTGTCTTGTGGCTAACTGCTTATCCGGTTCCGTAATAAATAATCCCCATCTTCTTTG
>CAZYXU010000148.1:0-8948 GCA_964650945.1 uncultured Verrucomicrobiota bacterium
AAATTCCTGTTTTGCTAACTACACAACTTGTCCTGTTTTGCTCGCACCGCGACAGCATAATTGGATTTTCATTGAACATCCGCCGCCATCCTAATATGATATGCGCCGATGGACGTCTTCAGACAGAGACGCCGCCTACCACTCCGGCCGGCCGGCGGCGGATGTTTTTTTCGCAACTGTTTGCTGTGCTTATGATTCAAGTCGCCAACCTGGTCAGAAAATTCGCGGGAGTCACCGCGGTGGATAATGTTTCGTTCAATGTCACCCGCGGCCAGATCACCGGCATCCTGGGACCCAACGGCGCGGGCAAGACCACCACCCTGCGCATTCTGAGCGGTTACCTCGCGCCCACCCGCGGGCAGGTGACGATTGACGGTCTGGCGTTAGGCGAACATTCGGTGGAAATCCGCCGGCGGATCGGCTACCTGCCGGAAAATGTCCCGCTTTATCCGGAAATGCGCGTGCGCGAGTACCTTTCCTTCCGCGCCAGATTGAAAGGCGTGCCGCGCACGCGTCTGGCCGGCCGGCTGGAAGCGGTGCGGTCCATGTGCGGACTGGAGGCGGTCTTCAACCGCATCATCGGGCAGCTTTCCCGCGGGCACTGGCAGCGGATCGGCCTGGCCGACAGCCTGATCCACGAGCCCCGGCTGCTGATTCTCGACGAGCCGACCATCGGCCTGGACCCCAACCAGATCCGCGCCATCAGGGAAATGATCCGCGCGCTGGCCGGCCGCTACACCGTGATCCTCTCCACCCATTTCCTGAACGAAGCGGAGATGGTATGCCAGCAGGTGCTGATCCTGCACCAGGGCCGGATCATCGCCTCCGATTCGCCGGAAAACCTGGCCGGTAGGCTGGCCGGGCATATTTGCCTGACGGTTGAAATCAACGCGCCCCCGGAAATCGCCGCGCCGGAATTCAGCCGCCTGCCCGGGGTGCGCCGCGTCGCCAGCCATCCCGCCGGCAGCGCCGCGCCGGAAGCCGGTGCAGATGCCCTCAACGGCAACGGCTGGCACCATTATCTGCTGGATTGCGAATCGCAGGCCGACCTGCGGCCGGCGGTCTTCAATGCCGCCCGGGAGCGCGGCTGGATTTTGCGGGAATTGCATTCCGAACGCAAGAACCTGGAGGCTATTTTTACCACGTTAACCACGAATACGCCGATTCAAAACTGACGGAGCCAATTTCAAAACTAACGTTTTGAATGAATTCAGGAGTCTGGAGTCAGAATAAACACATACAATTCTATATCAACACATTACGTTGTCGTGAAATTCCGATTGCCGAACACCGAACACTGAACACCGAACATTCTGCACATGCAAGCATTCTGGACCATATATAAACGGCAGTTATTCGCCTGGTTCTGCGCGCCCATCGCCTATATCACCGCCACGGCATTCTGGCTGGTGGCCGGGTTGAGTTTCTGCCGGCTGATTTCCCAAAGCATGCAGGAGCGGCTGTTGCTGGGCGATGTCCTGTTTGGCTCGGTGTTTTTCTGGAGCATGGCCCTGGCAGCCATCACGCTGATCACCATGGGCGTTTTCGCCGACGAGCAGAAAAGCGGCGCCATCGAAATGCTGCTGACCGCGCCCGTGACCGACACCCAGGTGATCCTGGCCAAATACTGCGCCGCGCTGACCTGCTACATCCTGTTGTGCGCGCCGACTTTCGCCTTCGGTCCGGTGTTGAACCTGGTCGCGCCGGCGCCGGTGTTCTCGGATCCCGCGCCGTTGTTCGGCGGCTATGCCGTCATGATGCTGATCGGCGCCTGTTACGTGGCCTTCGGCGTCATGGCCTCGGCCCTGACCCGCAGCCAGGTGGCCGCCGCCTGCATTTGCTTCACCGGACTGGGCCTGACATTCTTCTCCGATGTTTTCCAGCAAATCCTGCCCGACGGCCGCGGCAGCGCGATCTTCGCCCACCTGTCCGCAGCCCGGCATATCATGGATTTTTCGCAGGGCATCCTGGACTCGCGGCCGCTGGTGCTGTATGTTTCCGGCATAATATTTTTCCTGTTTGCCACCGTTAAACTCCTGGGCGCCCGGCACTGGAAGTAGGCCCGGGGAACGCGGCAACGGGGAGAGGATTGAGGGTTGAGGGCGGCGCGGCGCAGTGCCGGCCGCTGGCCGCATCGTGTGATGGATTTTAAATGCCGCAGCAAGACTACAGCACCAAACGCCGCTTCATGCGCCTGAACACGCTGGCAGCCATCGCGCTGGCCGGCGCGTTGGCAGGCATGTTGAATTACATTGCCGCCCACCACTGGTGGCGCGCGGACTTGAGCCGGACGCGCTACTTCGCCCTGGCGCCCGCCACGCTGGAACTGCTGCAAAACGCTCCCGGCCCCATCAGCATCACTGCCCTGATGGCGCCGGGCCACGAGCTGTTCCGGGATGTGCGCGGCTTGCTGCAGGAATATGCTTACGCCTCCGACAAGGTGCAGGTGGAATTCGTGGATCCGCACCGCGACCTGGCGCGCAGCAAGGAGGTGGCGCTGCGGCACGACATCAATACGCCCAACTACCTGCTGTTTGAAACCGGCGGCCGCGTCAGCAGCGTGCCGCTGCGCGAGTTGGCCGACTACGATTACACGCCCATGCTGGCCGGCCGGCCCAAAAACATTACCGCCTTCCGCGGCGAACATGCGGTTTCCGCCGCCATCCACGGCTTGCTGCAGGAACGCAAGCCCGTGATCGCGATGCTCGGCGGCCATGGGGAAAAGAGCATTGACAATTTCGATCCCATGGAAGGCTATTCCATGATCGCGCGCTTGATCCGCCGCAATAATTTCGAGTTAAAAACCGTCCGGCTGGAAGCCGGCGGCCTGCCGGCCTGCGATGCCCTGATCGTTGCCGGCCCTGCCCGCCGGCTGCCGCGGCCGGAAGTGGATATGATCAAAACCTTTTTAAACAATTCCGGCCGGCTGTTCCTGCTGCTGGACCCCGGCGTGGACGCCGGCCTGAACGACCTGCTGGCGGAATGGGGCGTACGGGTGGGCGACGACCGCGTGGTGGGGCTGACGCTCACCGGCCGGGAGCTGCTGGTGAACAATTACGGCGACCACCCCATCACCGCCCGCATGAAAACCCTGACCACCATCTTCAACATGCCGCGTTCCGTGCAGCCGCTGCTGGCCACCAACGCGCCCTCCGACCGGCCCCGGGGGGCCATCCTGGCCGGCTCCTCGGACAAGGGCTGGGCGGACACATCGGCCTACCAGAATCCGCCCAAATTCGATCCGGAAACCGACCAGCCCGGCCCGATTTCCGTGGCCATGGCGGTCGAGCGCGGCACAACCGACAACATCAACGTGGAATTAAAAACCGCGCGCCTGGTGGTTTTCGGCGATTCCAGCCTGGTCGCCAACGGCGCCCTGACGGCCGGCTATAGCAGCGACTTGTTTTTGAACGCCCTGAACTGGCTGGCGGAAAGCGACCAGGGGCCGGCAATTGCCCCGCGTCCGCCGCCAACCATGCGCATCTGCCTGAGCCGGGGCCGGCTGAATCTTTTATGCGCGCTGCTGGGCGGAGCTTTGCCGCTGAGCGCGGCCGTCATCGGTATGCTGGTCTGGTGGCGGCGGAGGAAATGACGGCCAGGCCATTCTGAATATTTACTACTTTAATCTTTAAATCATGCCACATTCCGATACCGCGCGCCAATTTGCCACCACGTTGCTCCTGCTGGTGCTGACCGCCAGCGTGGCGGCCTTCATCCTGCTGGTGGAATGGCGCGCCCCCGCTCCGCCGGCCGACGCCGGCCAGCCGGCGCCGGCGCTGGCCATCGCGGCGGAAAAAATAGATTACATCGCGCTGAGCCATGAGAACCTGGCGGCGGAATTAACGCGCCTGCAGGGCAACTGGACGATCACCGCCCCGATCAAGGCGCGCGCCGACGCCGGCCGCATCAACCACCTGCTGGCGATCGCGGAAAACCTGCCGCGCCTGGAAACCATCACGGAATCCCAGCGCCAGGCGCGCGGCGTCACCCTGGCGGATTACGGTCTGGCTACGCCGTTTTCCCGCATCGTGCTGGGCGCCGGCGGCCGCCGGACCACCACGCTGGATGTCGGCAACCTGTCCCCGCTGAAAGACGCGCTCTACATCCGCTTCGACCTGCAATCCGAGATCATCGCCACCGCCACCAACCTGCTGGACGTCATCCCGCGCGTCCTGGAGGATTTGCGGGACACGCGCCTGGTCTCCGGCAATCCCGCCGCCATCGGCCGCATTGAAATCAAGCGGGCGCAAGGCCCGCTGATTAAAATTGTCCGGGAAGGCGGCGATTGGATCATCCAACGCCCGGTCACCGCCCGCGCCGACCGGCAAAAAGTCATGCAATTCCTGGAACAAATCTACGATTTGCGTATCGCCCAGTTTATCTCGGAAACCATGGCCGACCCGGTGGCTTACGGCTTGAGCGACGATGAAGCCAGTCTGCAGTTGAGTTTATGGCCGGAAACCGGCGATTACAGCCTGAAAATCAATTTCGGCAAACCCGGCGCCGGCGGCGCGCTGCTGTTTGCGGCCCAGGCTGACGCCACGTCGGTGTATGCCGTGCCGCGCGCCGCAGTCGAGGCGCTCCCCGCGCAACTGGCCACGCTGCGGGATACGCGGCTTTACTGCCTGGCGCCGGAAAAGACCGCCTTCGTCGCCATCGAATCCGACGGCCGGATTTTGCACATGCAAAAAACCAACGGCATCTGGCAAATCACCGCGCCCATCCAGGCCAAAGCCAGCACCCTAGCGGTTACCGACCTGATCCACCGCTTGAATTCGCTGCGGATCGCTAACTTCATCGAGCCCACCGATGCCGTCCACGCCGCGCTGGAAAAACCCGACCTCATCGTCCGCCTGTCGGAAAACCCTCCGCCGGCCGCCACGCTCACCCAGCAGGTGGAAAACGCCGCGGCGCCGGCGCCGGCGGACCGCCCCGCCGGCGGGCGGGTGCTGCGCATCAGCGCCTGCCAGACGGTGCCGGCGGGAATCTACGCGCGGTTTGACGACGATCAACAGATCGTCCAACTGTCCGCCGCGGCCGTTAACGCCATTTCCGCGGATGCCGCCGACTACCGCGACCTGGCCGTGCTCGGGATCGATCCCGGGGATATCCGGACGATCTCCTGCGCCGCTAAAGGAATCAGCCGCGCCGTGGAACGCGATGCAAACGGAGTTTGGCGGCTGGCGGCGCCGGACGCCGCCGGGGAGCAAAAGCCACCGCCGCCCGCCATCATCGCCCGGATTCTCTCGCTGGCCGCCGACTTGCGCGCCGTGCGTTTTGAGCGCGGGGCGACGTCCGACCTGGCCCGCTACGGGCTGGCGGAGCCGTCTTTTTCGATCAGTTTTTCCCTGACCGGCGCGGCCGGCATCCGCAAAACCATCCTCGGCGGGCAACCGGCGGAAGACCAAGGTATTTTCGGCATGGTCCAGGGCCAATCCGGCGTTTTTGTCATCGACCAGGAACTGGCGGGACTGTGCCGGGAATTCCTCGGCCCGCAACCGTAGTATCATGCGCAAATTTTTCAAACATCTTTTTTTATTCGGCATGCTCGTGTTTTTGATCGCGGTGCTCTCGCTGAGCATGCACGGCCTTCCGGACAGTCTGACCCGCCGCCTGGAAAAGCGCCTGCAACTGCCGGGGATCACCGTGACGCTGGCGAAAATCAAGCTGGGAGTGTTCGAGGGAGTGATTGCCACGGGAGTCTGCTGCTATCTGCAGGGCGATATCGGCGCGCCGCTGCTCACCGCCGAGCGCATCGTGCTGCAACCCCGGCTGTTTCATCGCCAGCCCGGCGCATTCGGCTTGCGCCGGGTGATCATCAAAAATGCCCGGGCCAACCTGCCGCTGGGCGACCTGGCGGACGATCGCCAGCCCATCATCCTGGAAAACGCCCAGGCGCAAGTGGCCTTCGACACCCCGCATATCCTGCAAGTCGAGGATTTCTCGGCCACGCTGGCCGGCATCATGCTCACGGGCAAGGGCCGCATCACCCTCCCTGAACGCCGGCCGGATCCCCGTTCCTTGCCCAACGCCAACCGGGCGTTCCGCCGGGGCCTGCAATATTACCGCCGGCTGCGCTTTACCCGCCCGCCCCGGCTGGCCGCGGAATTCGACTGGCGTCCCGCCGAGCCCGACCGCAGCCTGCTGCATCTCCGCCTGGAAACCCAGGACATCGGTTTCGATCAACACCGCGCCGAAGGCCTGGTCTGCGACGTGCGCCTGGCCGGCAGCACGCTGAACGGCGCCCTGAATGTGCGGCAGGGGGTCTTCTGGGGCATCCCGGCGGAACAATTTTCAGGCCGCTTCGAAATCAACGAGTTGGAAGTCCGCCTGCAAAAGCTGGAGGCGTTCGTCGGCGCCGACAACCAGCGCGGCCCGTTTAACCTCGACCTGCGTTATGATTTGCGCCGGGATGCTTTCACGGGGCGGGTGCAAACCTGGTTCAACCCCGCGGTCGTCCTGCCCGCCCTGCGCCAGGCGGGCATCACGGCGGCGGTGGACACCATCAACGATTTCACCTTCAACCGCACGCCGCCGCATATCAACGCCGACCTTTCCGGCAGCCTGACCAACCGGCCGCGGCTGGCGTTGAACGGCGTCATCCAGGCCAACAATCTCGCCTATGAAGGCGTGCCGGTGGAATTGGCGCAGTCCGCCTTCACGGCCGAATTCTCCGCCGCCGCCGCCAACCTGTCTTTGGAACCGCTGGTGGCCACCCGCAGGGAAGGCGCCATGCAAGGCCGGCTGGACCTGGATTTTGCCGGCGGCCTGCTTGAATTCGACGCCATCTCCACGGCCGATCCCCAGGCGGCGGCGCGCATGATCCACCCGGTGATTGAAGATATTCTCGCGGCATTCAGTTTCAAAGGCGCCACCAAAACCCGGGCCGCCGGCCAGATCGGATTTGTCGGCGCCGACCGCGATGCCGTCGAACTGGCCATGGAGTGCCAGCGGGCCGGCTGGGGATTCCTGCAGCCGGATTACTGCAACCTGAGCCTGAGCATCATGGAGGATGAGGTGGAGATCGGCGAGATCGCCGGCGGCATCTTTAACGGCACCTTCAATGGCGCGGCATACTTCATGCCCGGCGCCGCGCCGTCCTTACCCTATATCTTCGCCGCCGTGGTGGACGCGGCGGACATCAACTTCAACACGCTCATGCGCGAGCGCCTGGGCAAGGATGCCGATCCATACGAAGGACGCCTCTCGCTGCAAATGCGCCTGGCCGGCCCGGTGGATTCCAACACGCTGGCCCGGATTGCCGGCACAGGCCGCCTGCGCATTGTCAAAGGCCGTATCTTCCAGATCCCCCTGTTCGGCGGGCTGTCCGACCAGTTGGGGAAGATCATCCCGGGCCTGAGCATGGTGATGCGGCAGACCGATGCCCGCGCGCGCTTCGTCATCCATGACGGCAAAATCAGCGCCAATGAGATTTTAATCGAAGGCGATATCCTGAGTTTGCGGGCCAATGGCGACTACCACCTGGACGGGCGGCTGGATTTCAAGGTGCAGATAACCCTCCTGCGCCAGCACACCCTGCTGGGCAGCCTGGTGCGCATCGCCACCATGCCCGTCAGCAAGATACTCGAATTTGAACTAACCGGCACCCTGGCGGAGCCGCGCTGGCGCCTGGCCTACATGCCGCGCGATATTTTCTCCATCTTCGGCGGCGGGAATGACCGGAACAAATAACAACCCGCGGCCGGCCGCCTCCAACCTTTAACCTGACATGCCCCCACTGCGTTTCCATATCCATACCTACGGCTGCCAGATGAACGAGCGCGACAGCGAGTTGGCCTCGGAATTGCTGCGGCAACAGGGCTGCGTGCCCGCCGCGGACGAACATTCCGCCGACCTGGTGATCGTCAACACCTGCAGCGTGCGCGCCAAGGCCGAGGATAAGGCCATCGGCAAGCTGCGTCTTTTGCTGGTGGAACGCCGGCGGCGGCCGAAGCTGCTGGTGGGGGTGATCGGCTGCATGGTGCAGCGGCAGGGCGCGGCGCTCCTGCAAAAACTACCCGGCTTGAATTTCGCCATCACGCCGCAACACCTGGCCCGCCTGCCGGCCGTCCTGGACGCCATCCGCCGGGGAGGCGGGCCCTGCCTGGAAATCTCCGCCAAGGCCGGAGCGCCGCTGGATTTGTTGCAGCCGGCGCCCCGGCTGGAACCGGCTCACCGGGTGGAACCGGCCCACCGGGTGGAACCGGCCCACCGGGTGGAACCGGCCCACCGGGTGGAGCAGCGGGCATCCGGTAAAATCTCCGCTTTCATCAACATCCTCTACGGCTGCGACCGGCATTGCGCCTACTGCATCGTTCCCCGCGTGCGCGGCCCGGAATACAGCCGGCCGCCGGCCGACATCCTGACGGAAGCGCGGCGGTTGCTGGGGGAAGGCGTCCGTGAAATCACGCTCCTCGGACAGAGCGTGATGCGTTATGGAATGCAACCATCATTCCAGCCCGACACGGCGGTATCACCCGGCGGTTTCAATGAACCGCTGCCGCGGCTGCTGGAAGCCCTGGCCGCACTCCCCGGCCTGGCGCCCCTGCGGCCGGAGCGCCGGCTGCGGCCGGAGCGCCGGCTGCGGCCGGGGTACCGGCTGCGGTTCACTTCCGGGCATCCCTCCGGCTGCACCCCGGAACTGGCGCGGGCCATGGCCGGACTGCCGCCGGTTTGCGAGCACCTGCACCTCCCGGTACAATCCGGCGCCGACCGCATCCTGCGGCTGATGCGGCGCGGCTACACCGCGGACGATTATCGCCGGGCGGTCCAATGCCTCCGCGCCGCCGTGCCGGGCCTGGCGCTCACCACCGACATCATCGTCGGCTTCCCATCCGAAACCGCCGAGGAATTTGAAGCCACCATGGCCTTCATGGAAGAAATCGGATTCGATAACGCCTTCATTTTCAAATACAGCCCGCGCCCCGGCACGCCGGCGGCGGACATGC
>CAZYXU010000149.1:0-8649 GCA_964650945.1 uncultured Verrucomicrobiota bacterium
GGCGCGGCAGCCGTAAATGATCTGATTATGTGCATCGTGTTTGTGCCAAGTGGGGACGATGCCATTGCCAAAAAACCGGAACTCAAGATTATAAGCAATCTCCAATTTCCTTAAAGAATATCTTTGTTTCCAGGTGATAAATTATATCTATGGGATGACAGCGAAAGTGACTCAAACATAAGGAGGAGGTAACCATGCGTGTGTTAAAATGTTTTGTTGGAACGCTGATAGCCGCGGCCGCGGCATTCCTGCCGGCGAGCGCGCCGGCCATGACCAATTACTACGTCGCCACCAATGGCCCGCATATTCCGCCGTTCGATGATTGGAGCAAGGCCGCGACCAACGTCCAGGACGTCATCGCGCTGGCGCGCGCTACTGACCGGATTAATTTCTCCAACGGCACGCATGTGATTACCGGGGAAGTCACGATCGCCTACGGACTGACTGTGCGCGGCGCCTACGGTCCGGAACAAACCATCCTGACCAGCGCCTTCCCGGAATATTCCAACCGCTGTTTTTACGTTAATCATCACGGCGCCTGGCTGGAAGGTCTGACTATCTCCAACTTTCATGCCTTTACGGCTGAAGGCGGCGCCGGTGTTAAATTGGCAATGGGCAATCTGACCAACTGTGTCATTACACACAACCATACCATCGGTTTTAATCACTGGGGCGCCGGTTTGCTGATACCGGGCAGCGCTTGGACCGGGCTGGTGACGCATTGCAAAATCACGCAAAACGTCAACACCAGCCAGTTTGGCGGCGGAATCGGTATCGTCGGCGGCATCGGAATCATACGGAAGTGCGATATCCGCGGCAACAACGGACGCAATATCGGTGGCGTCTTTTTTAATGGCGGGATCATAGACGCTTGCTTGATCCGCGAAAATATTTGCACCAATAATCCCGGCGGGGGCGTCGGCAGTTCCGCCAATGTCGGTACTAATGTGGTGCTGCGCAATTCTTTGATCACCCGCAATATTTCCTCCGCTTACGGCGGCGGGGTGTTCAAGTCCAGCAATTCCTTCTCCGTAGTCAGTTGCACGATCGTCAGCAATTATGCGCCAACGGGCGGCGGGATGGGGTTAATTGCGGATACGCATCCGGACCGCCGTTCAATATACAATTGTGTCATCGTCAGCAACCGGCTCAACGACCTGGCTCTTTCTTCCGCCACTCAACAGACGAATTGGTTTTTCAATAGCTGCGTGGGAACGTATGGCGGCGCCTATGCTCTGGCGGCAAATCAAGGCAATATCCAGGCCGACCCGCAATTCGTCAATCCCGACCCGGCCAACCCGGATTACCATCTGCAGCCGGGTTCGCCCTGCATTAATGCCGGGACGGCGCATCCCAAATTGGGCGAGTATGATTTGGACGGGCTGCGGCGGGTTGACTGGTTCAGTCGTGTCGTGGACATGGGGTGTTATGAAATTATGCCGTCTGGAAGTCTGTTTCAACTCAGGTAAGCCGCGCGTCCGGAATCAATTCGGAATTTTCACCGGACCGCTTGGGCTGCCGGCGCGACGCGCTGTTTGCGCCGCGATGCTGTGGGCGGTGATGTTTACGGCGGCCGGCCATGCCGCCGACAATATCGTCCTGCCGGCGATTTTCGGCGATAACATGGTTTTGCAGCGGAGCGTCCCTATCCCGGTGTGGGGGATTGCCGACCCCGGGGCGTCCGTCACCGTGGCCTTAAATGGGCAGGCTGTCACGGTCCAGGCCGATGTGGAAGGACAGTGGCGCGCCGATTTGCCGGCCATGCCGGCCGGCGGCCCCCATGAATTGGTGGTTACCGGCGTCAACACCGTCCGCGTCACCAACGTGATGGTGGGCGAGGTGTGGCTCTGCGGCGGGCAGTCCAACATGGGCATCCGCCTGGCGGAAATCAAGAATGGCGCCAGCGAGGCCAGCGCGACGAATTACCCGGATTTACGCCTGTTCGTCATGCAGAAATTGCCCAGCGAAAAACCCCGGCATTGCAAGGAGCGGCAGGGAAAGGTCATCTGGGGCTACTGGTGCCCGGACAAGTTGAAGATTGATTACGCGGCGATTCCCCATTTCTTCGGCCAGGCGGTGTCCAGCAACCTGAACGTCCCGGTGGGCATCATCAACACGGCGGTTGGCGGCACTCCCATCGAAACCTGGTGCAGCGCGGAGACCCTGGCGTCGGATGCCGCTTATGCGCATATTCTGGCCCGCTGGGAAAAAATCCTGGCCGATTATCCGGCGGTGCAGAGCGTCTTTGAAGAGAAGTTCAAAGCCTGGCAGGCGGACTCCGAACAGGCCAAGTTGGAAAACCGGCCGCCGCCGCCGCGTCCGGCGCCGCCCTTGGGTCCGCTGCACAAGGATCGGCCATCCAATCTTTACAATGGGGTGATCCATCCGCTGATGCCGTTGGCGATCCGGGGGGTAATCTGGTATCAGGGCGAGGCCAACACCGGCGATCCGGCAACCTACGGCAAACTGTTTCCGGCGCTGATCCGCGATTGGCGGCGGGCCTGGGGGCAGGGCGATTTTCCCTTCATTTTCGTGCAACTGCCGGAATATCAGACATTGCAGCGGAAGCCGGACGAGCCGGCGCCTTGGGCGGAATTGCGCGAGGTGCAGGCTCTGGCGCTGGCCGAGCCGCGCACCGGGATGGCCGTTGCCCTGGGATTGGGCGATGCTCAGAATATACATCCCCTGCAAAAACCGGCGGTAGCCCACCGGCTCTGGCTGGCGGCCGCCGCAGTGGCGTATGCAATGCCGGTGGTTGCCGGCGGCCCGCGTTTCAAATCCATGTCCGTTGAAAACGGCGAAGTGCGGCTGCGCTTTGATTCCGCCGGGAGCAGCCTGGCCGCCCGTGATGACAAACTGCAGGGATTCGCCATGGCCGGCGCCGACGGCAAGTATGTCTGGGCGGAGGCGCGGTTGGATGGCGATACGGTGGCGCTCCGCCATCCCGATGTGCCGGTGCCCAGGGCGGTGCGCTATGCCTGGGCGAATAATCCGATTTGGAGTTTGATGAACCGGGAAGGACTTCCCGCCGCTCCTTTCCGGGCGGAACTGCCTTAACCGGCGCACTCCCAAGAGGTGCGTTGATATATCACCCCATGATCAATAAATTCCTGCTATTCTTGCTGGCCCTGGGCGCCTGGCTGCCGTCCGCGGCGGCGGTATGCATTTACAATGCCGCGGAAAATGCGGTCTGGATTTACGATTACCCGGAGAATGTGCCGGCGCGCCCGCGGCACCTGCTTTTTTTCGAGCAAATCAATGACTGGGGTCTGATCCGTTACGATGCGAGCAATGACACCTACACCGTCAACGCCAACCTGTGGATTGGCCGCAACGACGGCAGCGATACATATTTTCAGATTGGCGCGCCGGATCATCCCCACGAAACCCTGGTTTTGAACGGCAAATTGGTGATCTATCCCGCGCGCATTGCCGGCGAAAACCTGCCGGAATATAAGCCTGGAATCAACCACTTGCGCATCGGTCTGCCGGATCAGCCGGAAATTTGCGCCCGGCTGCTTTTCCGCAAAGCGCCTGGCAAGAGCCATACCCTGCACACCGGCGCCTATTACCGCGGCGATCGGATGACCGGCGCCGTCTCCGGGAGCGGACGTCTGCACGTGCATTACGGCGTCATCGCCCCGCTCGAAGACGCCCAGCCGATCCGCGGCAACTTGTATATGTACCTGTCGGAAGTGCTGCTCGATCATGCCCGGCTGTCGCGGGTAACCGGCACGCTGGCCTACGGCGCGCAGGATGGCCCCTACAGCAAGTTCGCCGTAAACGACACTGTGTTTGAATATGGCGGCAGCGTGACGGCCTGGGGCCGGCAGCAGATGCGGGGAGCAACCTTCCGGCAGATGAACACCGTTTTTGGGGGAGCGAATATTCCACTCGACGCGCATTTGACGGAATGCCGGTTTATGGATAACAACGCCAACTGGGAATTGCGCCCATGCGGCGGCCTGATTGAATTGGTGGATTGCGAAATCAATCCGCCGCGCAAGGGCAATCGTTACGCCGCGCGCGTGGATGCCGGCGCGCCGGACCTGCGGGTTGTCTCCAGCCGGCACGTAATCCTCAGGGTGACCGATCCTGCCGGCCGCCCGATCGGCGCCGCCAGGGTGGAGGTGCTTTGTGAACAGGATGCAGCTTTCCGGCATGCCGCTACGACCGATGCGCGCGGTCTGACGCCGGGGCGCGGCCTGCCGGGCGCGTTGTTGCTGGATGAATGGGAGGAGACGGCCGGCACGGCGGAAAATCAGCCGGTACGCCGCGAGTTTTCATATACGGTTAACGTCAAACCGGGGCCGGGAACGCGCCTGCCGGCGCAGGCTGGATTCCACCCGACCCAGAGCTGGGCCGTCATCGAGGTTGTGGCCGCGGCTGGCGTAGATTAAAATCAATGAAATGCGCTTGAAAGTCTGCTGCTATGTTAAAAAATATCCTGCCGGCTGATTGTCATCAAATCTCCCATCAAACCCCGCCGATGATCTGGCAGGATGGCTTGCCCATCGGCAACGGATTTATGGGCGCCATGGTCTGGGGTGACGGCCATCCCCTGAATTTCACCCTGGATTGCGCGGATTTGTGGGATAACCGCACCGATGACATTCTGTCAAAAAATCCCGATTATAATTACGCCAATTTGCGGCGGTTGATTGCCAGCCGGCAATTTGAGGAGGCGGAGAAGATTTTCGGGTCTGGCGTCAAAACCAATGGGCTCTATCCCACCAAGATCAGCATTGGGCGCCTTGAGTTGGATATCGGTCCGGTAAATAATTATTCCTGCCGGCTGGATTTGGACCGGGCGGTGGTGGAAGGACGGCTGTCCACCAAGGCCGGCGCGCATGACCTTACCGCGTTTGTGTCAAAAGCCCGCCATGTATTATGCGTGCGGGTGACAAGGCTGCCCAAGCGCGCGTGCGTTAAGCTGAGGACGTTATCGGAAATCTGCCCGGCCATGGCGGGGCTTGGGTATCCGCCGCCGGAAGACTCAACCCGGGTTTGTTGTGCAAATCCGCCAGGTAGGGCGACGCCTCCGGCAGAGCCGTTTTCGCCGACCATCCATATTATGACGCAGACGCTGCCGGAAGGTTTGTGTTACGCGGTGGCTTGGAACGACACGGGTGATGACAGGTTGATTGCGGTGGAAACCGGCGCCAGCGCCGCGGCGGCGGCGGATCAGGCCGCCGCCACGCTCTCCGCCGCCATGGCCGATGGGTTTGATAAACTTTACCGCGAACATACGGCGGCTTGGCGGCAATTCTGGGGCGCCTCCAGCGTGGTCTTGCCGGAGCCGGCGGCGGAATTCTACTGGTATTACGGCATCTATCTGCTCGCTTCATCGGCAAAGCGCGGGCACATGCCGCCGGGCTTGCAGGGCCTGTGGGCGATGGATGGCGTCCTGCCGCCCTGGCGCGGAGATTACCACAACGACCTGAATGTCCAGGAAACCTTCTGGCCGGCGGGCGTCTCCGGGCATCTGGATTTGCTCGATTGCTGGTGCGACTACATGCTCGAACGCCTGCCGGGCGTGCAGTCATTCACCCGGCGCGTTTTCGGCACGGAGGGCGCCTTCTGGCCGGGGGTGATGTTCGGCAAAGCCGATCCCGGCGGTACGGGCGGCAGCAACTGGTATGCCATGGTCTTTGCCTGGAGCCACGGGGGTTGGCTGGGCTGGCTGGTGTGGCTGCGCTGGCGTTACAGTCTGGACCGCAAGTGGCTGCGCGCGGCAGGCTATCCCGTCCTGGCGGAGATTTTCAAATTCTTCCGCGCGAACCTGGTGGCGGAAGCCGATGGATATCTGCACGTGCCGCTTTCGAGCAGTCCGGAATACTGCGGGGACGACGCGGCCAAGGCTTTTTGCAAGGACCCGAACATTGACCTGGCGCTGATCCGCAAGTGCTGCGACTGGCTGGTGGAAATGGAAGCGGCGCTGGGAATCGATACCTTGAGCGCGGATGCCAAAAATACCCGCGCGCGCCTGGCGCCCTATGCCTTGAGCGCCAAGCAGGAGCTTTGCCTCTGGCCCGGCAAGCTGCTGGATGAGTCGCACCGGCATCCGAGCCAGTTGATGGCGATCCATCCGGCGATGGATTTGACGGTTGAGGACGCCCCGCCGGCCCGCACGATCATCGAGGCCAGCGTCAACCAATTCCTTTCACTCGGCCAATATATGTGGGCCGGGCACACCTATGCGCAACTGATCAGCATGGCCGCGGTGCTGGGCCGCGCGGGATGGGCTTATGACAGTCTGCGCCAGTTCATCGCGCACTGGACCATGCCCAACGGCTTGCATGTGAACGCCGATTGGCGCGACTCGGGCATTTCGCTGTTCAGTCCGAAGTTTGGCCGTGAACAGTACCGCACGCGCACGCGCGCGCCGTTCACCATGGAGGCCAACAATGCCGTCAGCGCGGGCATCGGCGATATGCTGGTGCAGGGCTGGCGCGACCGGGTGCGCGTGTTTCCGGCTGTCCCGGAACACTGGCGGGAGGCGGCGTTTTTCGACCTGGCAACGGAAGGCGGCTGGAAAGTTTCAGCGGTCCGACGCCTGGGACGGGTGGTTTGGGTGCGGGTGGCGGCCACCGTCGCGCGCCGCCTGGTGTTGGCGGACCCATTCGACGGGGCGCGTCCGGTCTTGCCGAAAAATATTGCCATATTCCAAGCGGGCGCTTACCATGCCGATTTGGAGGCGGGCGCGGCGTTGATCCTGTGCCGGCGCGGGTATCGTTTTGATCCCCGGCGGGCGGCGGCCGGCATCCGCGCCGGCGCCGCGGCGCTGCCGGGTCTTCTGCCGGACAGCGACCCGTCCGTCCCGGTGATTGTATCGTTGTCCAAGGCCGTGAAAAATGGTTCCCAAAAGTGAAAAAAATCTTTTACTATTCTCGCGCCAAGCCGCAAAGACCGCAAAGTTCATGTCATGGTTTTTAAATTGTTGTTAATCAGGATATTACTACTTGGCGCACTTGGCGCCTTTGCGAGAAAACGAAGCGATTTTCAGGATGCTAATGTCTGGGAATGTTCAAACATAAGGAGGTAACTATGCGTACGTTAAAATGTTTTATCGGAACGCTGATCGCCGTGGCCGCGGTGTTCCTGCCGGCGCGCGCGCCGGCCATGACCAACTATTACGTCGCCACCAACGGACCGCACATCCCGCCGTTCGACGATTGGAGCAAGGCCGCGACCAATGTCCAGGATGTCATTGCGCGGGCGCGCGCTACCGACCGGATTAATTTCTCCAACGGCACGCATGTGATTACCGGGGAAATCACGATCGCCTACGGACTGACCGTGCGCGGCGCCTACGGTCCGGATCAGACCATATTAACCAGCGCCTTCCCGGAATATTCCAACCGCTGTTTTTACGTTAATCATCACGGCGCCTGGCTGGATGGATTGACCATTTCTAATTTTCACTGTATGGCCGGAGTTTACCCTGATGGCGGCGCCGGCGTTAAGGTGGCTATGGGTAATCTGACCAACTGCGTAATTACGCATAATCACACCATCGGGGGAAATACCTGGGGCGGCGGTATGGTTTTCATGAGCGGTTGGACCGGCTTGGTGACCAACTGCAAAATCACGCAAAATGTCAATACCAGCCAGTTTGGCGGAGGAATTGGCGTGATGGGCAATGGAATCATACGGCAAAGCGAAATCAGCGGCAATACCGGCCGGAATATCGGCGGCGTTTTTTTCAATTTGGGAATTATTGATCAATGCGTGATTAGCGATAATGTTTGCCCGAATAACCCGGGCGGCGGTGTCGGCGGTTCCGCCGGCAGCGGCACTAACACCATTCTCCGCAATTCGCTGATCATGCGCAATGTCGCAACCAGCTACGCTGGCGGTGTGTTTAAGGCCAGCAATTCTTTTTCCGTGGTGAATTGCACGATTGTCAGCAATTATGCGGCTGCCGGCAGCGGAATGGGTATCATTGCGGACCCGCATCCGGACCGCCGGTCTGTATATAATTGCATTATTTACAGCAACCGTCTGAGCGACTTGGTGCTGTATGCGCCTACCCAGCAGACGAACTGGTTCTATAATACCTGTGTGGGAGTTTATGCCGGCGCCTATGCGTTGGCGGAGGAGCAAGGCAATATCCAGGCCGATCCGCAATTCGTCAATCCCGACCCGGCCGATCCGGATTACCATTTGCTGCGGGGTTCGCCCTGCATCAATGCCGGGACGGCGCATCACAAAATGGGCGATTATGATTTGGACCTGATGCGGCGGGTTGACTGGTTCAGTCGTGTCGTGGACATGGGGTGTTATGAAAACATGCCGCCCGGCGCGCTGTTTGGCGTGCGATAAGGCCGGGCCTGGCGGCACAGATCATGCCGCACCCCATCTTTTTCCCCTCATTCGGGCGGGGTGTTTCCGCTGCCGGCCGCCGCGTCCAATTGCCGGCTCAGCCATTCCAGCCCGGCGTCCTGGTCCGCAAATTGGCTGTTGAGCTGGGCTTCATACGCCGCCTGCTTCCATCGTCCGATTTCCGGCCCGTTGTGAATGCCCAGGGCCATGATGTCGCGCCCGGTGATGAGCGGCGGCGGCAAGGCGGGCTCCGCCGCGCGGGCGCGGATGAATTCCTGGAGAAAATTGTAATTGGCAAGGTCGCCGTGGCTGGCCAGGCAGTCC
>CAZYXU010000150.1:0-8630 GCA_964650945.1 uncultured Verrucomicrobiota bacterium
CACACCATAGATTGTGATTGCATCCGCGCCGAACACTTGATATGGTATGCTTGGTTTCATTGGACAACCATTTGGCGGCTGCATAAGGAAGCGCATAAAGTGTATCTCAAAGCATTGGAATTAGTTGGTTTCAAGAGTTTTGCGGAACGGACCCGCCTGGAGTTCAATCCCGGGATGTCGGCCATCGTCGGCCCCAACGGCTGCGGCAAGAGCAATGTTTCCGACGCCATCCGCTGGGTATTGGGCGAGCAAAGCGCCAAGTTGTTGCGCGGCTCGAAAATGGAAGACTGCATCTTCAACGGCACGGAAAACCGCAAGCCCCTGGGTATGGCGGAAGTCAGCCTGATTCTGACGGACTGCGAGCAAGTCCTGGGCACGGAATACAACGAGGTCACGGTCACGCGGCGCGTCTTCCGCTCCGGCGAAGGACAGTATTTCATCAACAAGATCCCCTGCCGCCTCCGCGATATTCAGCGTTTGTTCATGGACACCGGCATCGGCACCAGCTCCTACTCGCTGATGGAACAGGGCCGGATCGATCTGATCCTCAGCTCGCGCCCGGAAGACCGGCGCGAGGTCTTCGAAGAAGCCAGCGGCATCACCAAATACAAGACCGACAAGCGCGAAGCCCTGCGCAAGCTGGAACAGACGGAAGCCAATCTGCTGCGCCTGGCCGACATCATCAAGGAGGTGCGCCGCCAGATTATTTCGTTGCAGCGCCAGGCCGGCAAGGCCGCGCGCTACAAGAAGCACCAGGAGGAATTGCGGCGCTTCGACATTTTCGTTTCGCGTGAAAAGCTGAAAAGCATGGATGCCGCCCGGACCGAACAGGAGCAGCGGCTGGAAGCCATCCGGCAGGAGCTGGCCCGGCGCCAGGAGTCCATCCGCCAACAGGAAGGCATCCTGGAATCCCTGCGCGGGCGCATGGAGAGCGCGGAAAGCGAAGCGGGCGGCGAGCAGCAGGCGCTGATGGCACTGACCGGCCGCCGCGACCGCGCGCAGCAGGTGATGGAAACCAGCGCGCGGCGCATCGAGGAACTGGAGGCGCAATGCGCGCGCGATGCCGCCGATACCGCCGGCGCCAGCGATGAACTGGAACAGTCCAAGAAGGAATTGGAAGAATCGCAGCGGCGGCTGGCGGCGGCGGAAAGCGAATACGCGGCCGCCCAGGCTGATCTCCAGTCCCATGCCCAAAAACTTGCCGGCCACGAGAAAATGATCGGCGCCGCCAAGCAGGCCGTGACGCAACTCCTGTCCGAATCCATGGAACTGGAAAACCGGCTGGCGCAGATTCAGAACGAGCTGCACAAGCTGGAAAACGAAGACCGCAATATCGTCAGCCGCCGCGAACGGTGCGCCGCGGAGCAGGCCAACCTGAAACTGCTGCTGGCCGGCCATGAAAAACGCGCCGGTGAACTCACGCAAGCCCGCGGCGAATTGCAGGCATCCCAGGAGCAGGCCGGCCGGGCGCTGGCGGACAAGCAGTTGGCTGTGACGGAAAACCAGAACCTGCTCCGGCAGACGGAAAAAGTTCTCGCCGAGCTGCGCGCGGAACGGGCCGCCGCGGCCGCGCGCCAGGAAATGCTGGAACGCAACGTCAAGACCAAAAGCGGCTTTTCGCAGAGCGCCCGGCGCCTCCTGGACGCCAAGGCCCCGGACGATCTGCAGCAACACGTTCTGGGCGCCCTGGCCAGCCAGATTGAAGCCGCGCCGGAATACCGGCTGGCGCTGGAAACGGTCCTGCGCGCCTGGCTGGATGCCGTCGTGGTGAAGGACATGCCCGCCGCCCTGGAATGCCTCCGCCAAATCGAACCGGACGCCAAGGATGCCTTGCGCCTGCTATCCGCGGCGGCGCCGGCAATGACGGCGCCCCAGGCGGGCGCCGAACCGCTGCCGCCCGGCGCCGTGGCGCTGCGCCCCCATGTGCAAGCCCCGCCCGCCCTCGCGCCGCTGCTGGACCGCTTATTAGCCGGCGTGGCGGTGCTGGACGGCCTGGCCGCCATTCCAGCCGCCATCCCGCCGTCCGCCATCTACGTCACCCGCCAGGGGGCGCTGATCCGCGGGGACGGCTGTCTGGAAATTCACCGGGGCGGCGCGCAGGCATCGAGCCCGCTGGCCAATAAACATCTGCTGGCCGAGCAGCGCGATCTGCTGGCGGCGGCCGACGCGCAATTGGAAACGCGCCAGCGGGAATGGGACGAAAGCGCCGCGCGCCGCCAGGCATTGGAAAAGGAATTGCAGGAGCTGCGCGCCGACCTGGCCGAAAAGCAAAAGGCGCTGGCGCGCCAGGAAGGCGAATTCCACCTGGTGGACCGGCAGGCGTCGCAAGTCCGCCAGAACCTGGAAACCGTCACGTGGGAAATGCGCGAACTGGAAAAACAGGGCAGCTCCGCCGCCGCCAAAAGCGCCCTGATCGAGGAAGCCGAAAAAATCCGCAACCGCCGCCAGGAAATCCGCCGGCAGATCGAAATCAACCAACAGGAACAAGCCCGGCTGGAGCAGGACCACAAGCAACTCGCCGCCGAAGTCACGGCCGCCCAGGTGCGTTACGCCAAGCAGGAGGAAGCCTGCGCGTTTATGCGGGCCCGGCGTCAGCCGCTGGCCGAGCGCATGCAGCAACTGCAAAAGACGATTGACGAACGGATGACGCGCGGCGCGGCCTGCCGCGCCGAAATCGCCGGCGCCCGCCAGGAACTGGAAAAGGCCCGGACGGACCGGCCGCAGTTGGAAGCCGACATCGGCCGGCGCAACGCGCGCCTGGCGGAAATTCAAACGCTGCGCGAACAGATGCAGGCCGCGGCCCGGGCCGCCGAAGGGTTGCTGCACAAATTGCGCGGCGAGCTGGAA
Source organism: uncultured Verrucomicrobiota bacterium (assembly GCA_964650945.1). Lineage (GTDB taxonomy): Bacteria > Verrucomicrobiota > Kiritimatiellia > JAAZAB01 > JAAZAB01 > JAXGPF01. Next base: position 2,848 of record CAZYXU010000150.1, read on the forward strand.
ACCCTCAGCCGCCAGGAAAGCGAAACCAACGCCAAATGCGTGGAACAGCGGATGCAGCGCCAATACCTGATCGAACGCGTCACCGGCGAATACCGCATTGCCGCCGATGCCATCCAGGTTGAGCCGGAACCGGAATGGCCGGACCAGCAGCGTCCGGAGCTGGAAACGCTGGAACTCGCCATCGCCGAGTTGCGCGCGAAGCTGGAAAGCATGGGGCCGGTCAACACCGACGCCATTGCGGAGTACAAGGAGCAGGAGGAGCGCTATCAATTCCTGAACCACCAGCAGGATGACCTGCTCAAGTCCAAACAGCAGTTGATGGAAATGATCAAAACCATCAACCAGACCACCACGGAAATGTTCGCCAAGACCTTCGCCGCCGTCAACGATAATTTTCAGGCGGTGTTCAAGCAGTTATTCGGCGGCGGCTCGGCCAAGCTCATGCTGACCGACGACGAGGATATCCTGGAATGCGGCATCGAAATCATCGCCCGCCCCCCGGGCAAGAAGCTGCAAAGCGTTTCCCTGATGTCCGGCGGCGAGCGCACGATGACGGCGGTGGCGCTGTTATTCGCCATTTTCATGGTCAAGCCCAGCCCCTTCTGCGTGCTGGACGAACTGGATGCGGCGCTGGACGAATCCAATATTCACCGGTTCATTAAAGTGCTGCAGGGCTTCATCGCCCAATCGCAATTCATCGTCATCACCCACAACCGCGCCACCATCAGCGCCGCCAGCGTGCTTTACGGCGTCACCATGGCCGAGACCGGCGTCTCCAAAATCGTCTCCATGCGCTTCGTGGAACAGGCCGGCAAGGAGCAGCCGGAGCTCGTGGCGGCGGAAAACGGCGACCGGACCGCGGCGGCAACCGCCGGTGACGCCGCCGCGCCGGCCGGCCAGTGAGCGTGTGCGTGGTTCAGTCGGCCGGCCTGCGTCCGGCCGTCAGGCGCTGCGTTGCGCCAGCACTTTTTCCAGGGCCCGCAGGCACTTTTCATTCTCCGGCCGGGTCCCCAGGCTGATGCGCACGTGCCGCGGCAGTTTGTAGCCGTTCAGGGGGCGGACAATCACCAGTTCCTTTTGCATGGCTTTGAAAACCGCGCGCCCATCCCCCACGTCCACCATCAGGAAATTGGCGACGGACGGCACATAGGTCAAACCCAGCCGGTCCAAACCGGCCATCATGAACGGCAACTCCGTCCGGACCAGCTCCTGGAACCGCCGCAAATGCTCGTCGTCGTCCAACGCCGCCAGCGCCGCGGCCAGGGCCAGCGAGTTGACGTTAAACGGCTGGCGGATTTGGTTCATCATCAGGACGCCATGCTCCCGGGTAATCGCGTAACCGATGCGCAAGCCCGCGAGCCCGTGGCTCTTGGCAAACGTGCGCAACAGGATCACCCGCCGCCCTTCCCTGATATAGCGCAAGGAATCCGGCCGGCGTTCCGGCGGCAGCAAATCGATGTAAGCCTCGTCCAGGCAAACGACGACATGCGGCGGCAGTTTTTCCATGAACCGGTCTAAATCCGCGTTATCCACCATGGTGCCGGTCGGATTGTTGGGGTTGGCGATGAAAATCACCTTGGTGCGCGGGGTGACCGCGCGCAGCATGGCGTCCAGGTCATGCGTGTAATTCCGCATGGGCGCTTCCGCCACCTGGGCTTGAAACATGGCGGCGATCAGGCGATAGATGGCGAAGGCCCGATCCGCCACCACCACCGCGTCGCCCGGCTCCAGAAACACATGCCCGATGAACTCCAGGATTTCGTTGCTGCCGTTGGCGATGATCAATTGTTCCGGCTTGACCCCCACCTTCCGCGCCAGGGCCTGGCGCAGGTAAAAAGCGCTGCCGTCGGGATAATAATGCATCCGGGCCGCCGCCTCGCGCACGGCCGCCACGGCCTTGGGCGAAGGCCCCAGCGGATTTTCATTCGAGGCCAGCTTGACAATGGCGGCGGCGTCCGGCAATCCCAGTTCGCGCGCCACTTCCTCCACCGGCCGGCCCGGCTCGTAAACCCCCAGTTGTTTCAGCCACGGTTTGGCGATAGTATGCATGATATTGATTCCTTGGATGTAACTCCTCGAGTATTCAGAATTCAGGAGTCAGAATTCGGAATTAGTTTTTTACATCATTCCATGCCGGAAAACAATGATAATTAACGCATTTTTGCGCTTTGAAAGTCCGGCAAATCATGGCATATTGCATCTGTTTATGCATGACCAACCAGCCAGTCCGCCGTCCCCGCTGCCGAACCGGCGCCCGGATGCCCTCCGGCCCTGCCTGGCGGCCGCCGGACGGCTGTTGTTGTATACGGCCGGCGGCCGCTGGCGCCGCGCCGGCCACCGCCCCGGCGCAAACCATGCCGTGCCGGAAGGATTCGCCGGGGTATGCGTCGCGGCCAATGCCGATCCGGCCGGCGATGGTTTTATAATTGACCGTCTGCGGGATTTGGGCATCCGGCACGTCCGACTGGATTTGACCTACCCCGAGTTCGGCCAGCATCAATCGCGCCTTTTGCAAAAACTGCTGGCGGAAAAACTGCATGTCTGCCTGCACCTGGTGCAGCCCCGCGCGGAAGCCGGCTTGATGTCGCGCCGGCGCGGGGCGGCGTCCGCCGCGGCGGCGGAACGCTGGCGCGCCTTTGTGGACGACACGCTGGCGCGCTGGGGAGCGGCGGAGAGCGTGGAAATCGGAGCAACCTGCAACCGGCGCAAATGGTCCGGGCAATCGCTGGCCGCTTTTGTGCAGGCCTGGCAAATCGCCTGGCCGATCGCGCGCCGGCGCGGCGTCAAAATCATCGGACCCAATGTCACGGATTTCGAGCCCGCCTACAATTTTTTCCTGCTGGACCGCCTGCGCCGCCTGGGCTGTCCGCCGGACGCGCACACCGACAACCTGTTTGTCGAGCGCGCCACGGAACCGGAAAATTACGACCATAAAATCCTGGGATATCGGGCGGCTGGCTGGCTGCGTTGCAACTTGATCCGCAAGGCGCGATTGCTGCAGGATATCGGCGCCGCCCAGGGCGTGCCGCGGTTGATTTGCGCCCATACCGCCTGGAGCCTGCGCCGGATCGCGCGCCGGCTGGATCACGTCGAGGAGAAACAGGCGGATTATCTGGCGCGTTACCTGCTGCTGGCGGCGGCGGCCAACGCCTTGGAGCGGGTTTATTGGGGGCCGTTGATCGGCCAGCGGGAGGGCTTGATTGACGACGGCACGGCGGAATATCCTGATCCCCCGCATGTCACGCTTTACCACCAGGCCCGCGGCAACCCGGCGGATTATCGCCTCCGCCCGGCGTTTCACGCCCTGGCGGCGGCGCAAAAATTTTTACATGGCGCCGTCTTCCAGCAGGCGCACACATCCGGCCCGGCGCTGGAAATCCTGGAATTCACCACGCCGGATGGCTTGATCCGCCACGCCGTCTGGAGCGTTAACGGGCGCTGCGCCGCGGCGGATGCCTGTTATCATCCCGCCACGCTGGCGGCGGCCGCCTGCGCCGACCGCGACGGCCGGCCGCTGCCCGAGCCGCCGGCTTTCTTCGGCGAAAGCCCAATCTACCTTGCCTGGAAACAGCCGGCGGAGTTGATGCTCCGCCAGGAGCCCGCGCCTGGCGCCTGGCGGCTGGATTGGCATCAAAGCCGGCAAAACGCCGTCGCGTTACGCGATCCGGCCTGGCAGGGCATCCAGCAAACCCGCGCCAGCGGCGGCGAAGCCATTGCTCCAGCGGCCCTGCTGGCAACGCTCGCCGCATGCTTGCCGGAGGGAACTCCGGCGGAGACAGGCGGCGCCGCCAGCCTGCCGGACGCCGCCACAACCATCCTCCGCGCCGGCCGGAACCGGGTTTGGCGCCGGCCCGCCCCCTGGCAATCCGGGCAAGCCATCGTTATCAAACGTTTCAAGGTTCCCGGCCGCTGGCGGCGTTTGCTGGACTGGCGCAAACCATCCAAAGCCATACGCAGTTGGAATGGTGCCCAGGAATTATTGCGGCGCGGACTCCCCACTCCCCGTCCGCTGGCCTGCATAACGCCGCGCCGCCAACACCAGCCGGCATACTACGTTTGCGAAGACTTCCGGCAGAACTACTCCGCCCGCGATATTTTCACCGTGCTGGCCGGTGGCGCCGATGCGGCGCACCAGGTCGCAGCCGCGGACTGGTATGCCGCCATCAGCGGGTTCCTGGTCAAACTGCATGACCGCGGCGTGTTTTTCCGGGATTTATCCGCAGGCAATCTGCTGATGCGCCGCCAGCCGGACAACGGCGCGACCGAATTCGGACTGATTGACACCGCGCGCGCCCGGTTTTACCCCTGGCCGCTGCCTTTGCGGCAAAGGCTTTCCGATCTGACGCGCATCTGCCATCCATTGCACTGGCCGGGACGCCGTCAATTGTTGACGGCCTACATGCAGTCCGCCGGACGGTCATTCCAACCCTGGATGTGCCTGCCGCTGCTGGCCTACGACTGGAAACACATCCTCAAAAAAGCCATCAAACCCTGGCGGCGGGCCCAGTTAAAATGAATTTGAAACAGGCGGGAGGTTGGCCCCGTCTTTTCCACGTTGCGGGTGGCGGGGGCCGCGATAACTTGCCAACGGCGGTTTGATCCGGCGGAAACGGCGGCGCCTCAGGGAGCGGAGTTGGCCGCGGGAGCATGCAGCCAGCCGCCTAACAAATCCGGCATATCCGCCGCCGGCCCGCCGCCTTCCGGCAAGCGGGCATCTGCCGGCGCGCAAAGTTCCATCGTCAATCCGAAAGGGGTCTCCTGCCGCAGCGTCCGCCCCCGGTCGTCCACCCACGCGCGCATTTCCAAGCCCTGGTAATAGGTCTTGATCAGGGTGACGGCATGGTCGCGCCCGTCCAGGCGCAGGGTTTCACGGGCAACCGCGGCCACCCGGACATCCTCCACCCCCATGGTCAACGGGTTGAACACGCGCAGGGCCAGGGACTGGCCCGGCGCCAGGCGGCCGACCAGCAGTTCCGTCATGGGCGTATGCAGCAGGGCGTCCGCCGGCACCGTTACATCCATTTCACGGACGGCATCCGCCGCGCGGATAACCACATGAAAACGCTCCGGACCGACCGCCCGGCCTTCAATCCGGGTTTGCCATGCATCGGCCCGCAGCACGGCGTTGAAATCCAGCAAACGGTAGTCGTCATCCAGCGTCGCGCCGATGTTGACAGCCAGCGCGCGCGGCTGCCCAAGCAGCCGGATGGACAGGGCGGTTTGATTGCGCACCCGGAACAACTGCCGGCCGTCCGCCGTTTCGCTATCCACCCAGGTATGCGTGTATCCCGCCGGCCGTCCGTCCAGGGATACCCGCATCCACGAGTCCATGATGAACAGACCGCTGCGGAAGATATCGCGATAGGATTGATGGTGGCCGGCAAACCACTCCGGGAACGCCTCGTAGCGGATCAGCCAGAACATGGCGGCCAGCCAGCACACCACGATCAGCCAGCCCGGCCGTTTCAAATAGTCCGGGACAGATATGATACGCATTTGCAGACGTTGAAATTACGCGGGGCCAGCCGTCCGTTTTAGAACAGGTAGCCGACCTTGATGGCGCCCATGCCCTCTTCCTCGGCATTCACCGCGCCGCCGCCATACCAGCTCAAGTTCAACTGGTCCGACACCTTGTAGAACATGCCGCCGCGGAAATAGAGGGGCAAGCCGCTCTCGCCGGCGATATCCTCGCTGGTGCCCTTGGCTTCCGCCATCAGGGAAAAGCGTGCGCTCAAATCCCAGATGAAGGCCGCGGCCAGCGTGAACATCCCGTCTTCATCTTC
>CAZYXU010000151.1:0-8628 GCA_964650945.1 uncultured Verrucomicrobiota bacterium
CGGGGCGCGTCCGGCAGTTTGACCAGGTCCAGGTGGCAGCATACCTGCCGCAAGCGCAGCAGGGTCTTCAGGATTTCCATGCGCGCGCGCTGAAATCCCTGCGCGGAGACCATGGTGAAAAGCCGGCGGCGCGAATTTTCGAGGAATTCATCATACACCTGCTGCTGATCGGGCGTCAGGGTGCAGAGCGCCAGCCGCTCGATCTTCGGCGGCAATTCGCGCGCCACCTCCTGCTTCAACCGGCGCAGGACAAAGGGATGCAGTTTGCGGCGCAACTGCAATTGCGCCTGCGCGGCCTCCGGCCCGGGCTGGGCGGCGGGCAACTCGTAATGCCGGCGAAACGACTCATAGGATCCCAGGTAGCCCGGCATCAGAAAATCCATGATGGACCACAAATCGGCGATGCTATTTTCGATCGGCGTGCCGGTCAGCACCAGGCGATGCATACTGCGCAGGCGCTTGGCCGCGACGGCATTCTGGGTGGAGCGGTTCTTGATATGCTGGGCCTCGTCGAGGACAATCACGGCAAAATCGAATTGCAGATATTGTTCCACATCGCGGCGTAACAGGGCATAGGAGGTGATCACCAGGTGGTAGCCGGACAAATCCCGCAAGCGTTCATGCCGGTCGGGGCCGTTGATGATCAGGGTGCGCAACCCGGGCGTGAAACGCCGGGCCTCCGCCTCCCAGTTCTCCACCAGGCTGGTGGGACAGATGATCAGGCAGGGTTTTTCGCGCGTCTGCGGATGCAGCCGCGCCAGGCTGAACCAGGCCAGGGCTTGCAAGGTTTTGCCCAATCCCATGTCATCGGCCAGGATGCCGTTGAAAAGGCCTTGCTCCAAAAAGCGCAGCCACACCAGGCCGTCCTTCTGGTAAGGACGCAACACCCGCTCCAAGCCCTCCGCCAACTGCAGCGGCGGCGGCGGTTTGACGCGGTTCTGAACATCGGCGCGTTCCATCCAGCCGGGCGGCGCTTCGATATCAATGCCGTCCAGCGCCGCCAGGGCCGCCTTGACATAGGCGGTATAAACGCCAGCCAGCCGGAAAGCGCCGGGACGGGCGCCATCGCGGCTGGCGCAATCGCGGAAGATTTCATTCACCGCCGTGATGGCGCCGGTATCCAGCAGGATGACGCGCCCATCGTGCTCCAAACCGGCATCGCCTTTCAACAGCGCCCGCTGGATTTCCGCGGCAGGGAGGCTGTTGCCCCGGCCGTCTTCATACACCAGCGCCACTTCAAACCAGTCCGCGCCCGGATTGTCGTGAATATGCACCACCGGCATGGCGAATTCGGCCACCTCCATGAACCCGGCGACACTGCCGGCCAAATCCACGCGCCAGCCGATCCGCCGCAAGGCCGGCAGGACGCCGCCCAGGAAATTGCGCACCTCGCGCAAGCCGGCCAGCGGCGAGAGCGCATCGCCGCAATCGCCGCGCAGACCAAACTCCGCCAGGCGCGCCAGCGCGCGCTTTTCATCCTCCGGGTTGCGCACGGCATAGCCCAGGATGTTGGCGGGGTCCGGCAACGCAAAGTATCCGGCCGGGTCGGGCTTGCCGGCCACCAGCGCGATGTCGCCGTATTCGGCGCACAAGGTGGCCGACAGCGACGCCAGGCTGCCGCGCACCGTCAGACGGTAGCGCGGCGCAGCCGGCACGATGGCGAACAGGGTTTTGTCAAAATCCAGTTCCAGCGGGATATGCCGGGAGATTAAATCCAACTCCACCTGCAAACAACGCGGCACCGCCGGCCGTTCAATCCGGATCGGCCCCTGGTAGATCGGTTGGAGCGGCGGCGGCAATACCGCCGCCAGCGGCCAGAACGCGCCATCCTGCCAAAGCCAACCCGCCCGCTCCGCCACCAGGTAAACCGCATCATCCGGAGCGGAGGGCGGACGGCCTGCGGGCAGCATGCCTTGCAAGGCCAGATGCAATTCGCCGGTATGCCAATCCAGGCTGACGCGCACGCGCGTTTCCACCCTGGCACCCCGCACCGGCGCCGGCGCGTTGGCTGCGCCGTACAACAAGTGCCGGCCGGCATGCAAGGCCAGCAGGTTAATGAAATCGGCGGCCGCCAGTTCCAGCCGGCCCGGCGCCGGCCCGCCGGCGATATCCTCCCAAACGAACAAAACCGCCTCGTCCTGGGGCGCGAATGCCAGGGGATGGTCGGTCGGCACGGAGTCGGCCGCCTGCAGCCGGTCGGCATATTCTACCCAGCATTCCACCGGTACGCGCCCGGTCCGACGCCAGTCCGCCGTCCAATCTTCCGGCAGCCGCAGATGCAAGCGGGCCGGCGCCGCCCCGTCCGCGCCCGGCGGCTCCCGGCACAAGTAGGCCCGGCCGGCCAGGGCGGCCGCCGCGGCCGGGCTGCCGCCGGCCCATTCGCGCCGGGCATCCTGTTTGAGCAACTCTAAACCGGTGGCCACCACGTGGGCGCAGGTGATCCAGCGCTGCTGGCTGTCATAACAGGGGCATTGATTCTCGGAGGCGCCATTGGGCAACAGCTTGAACCGGCAGGTGATGGTTCCCTGCCCGTAGCGAATCGTGCCGCGCGCCAGCGGATGCTGATACCCGGCATCCATCACCAACCCTTTTTCAAAAAGCATGCGCCCCTGGTGGAAAACCGCCGGCCCCGCCCAATCCATCAATATTTTCCGTGTAAAAGGGAGCATAACCGGCACCATTAAAAAAAAGGGTTGACTGGATATTCTACTCCCTGCAAAAAAAACATCAATCTCGAAGCTAAAAAATATCGCAAACCTGCATCTCCGGGTTTGACATCACCGGAAAAAAACATACAATTCTGGCGGTAATTGAGTGCGCAGGAAGAAAAAACACAGCCATGCCCGGTATCCAGCCCGGCTTGACGGGCGGATCGGCTAACCCAAACAGGAGATGGTCATGGATTACGGTTTAACGGAACAGCAGCAAATGATCAAGGATGTCTGCCGGCAGGTGGCCATTGAAAAAATCAAGCCGATCCGCGAGCATTACGACGACGCCAACGAGTTCCCCCACGAAATGCTCAAGATTTTTGCCCAGGCCGACCTCTGCGGGTTGTATATCGAGGAAAAATACGGCGGCATGGGCGGCGGCGTCATGGATTTGACCGTGGGCGTCGAGGAATTGTCCAAGGTTTGCAGCGGCATCGCCCTGAGCCTGGCCGCCACCGCCCTGGGCACCTTCCCTATCGTCCTGTATGGCAACGAATCGCAAAAGGCCAAATACCTCCCCCGGATCGCCAAGGGTGAAGCGCTGGGCGCCTTCGGCCTGACCGAGGCCAACGCCGGCAGCGACGCCGGCGCCATCGCCACCACCGCCGTGCGGGATGGCGATCACTACGTCCTGAACGGCACCAAGCAGTGGATCACCAACGGCGGCGAGGCGGAAATCTATACCATCGTCGCCAAGACCAACAAGGCCAAGGGCGCCCGCGGCGCCAGCGCCTTCATCGTGGAAAAGGGCACGCCGGGTTTCACCTTCGGCAAGAAGGAAAACAAGATGGGCATCCGCGCTTCCGCCACGCGCGAACTGGTTTTCCAGGACTGCCGCGTGCCGGCGGAAAATCTGTTGGCCAAGGAAGGCATGGGCTTTCTCGTGGCCATGAAAACTTTTGACATGTCCCGCCCCGGCGTGGCGGCCCAGGCGCTCGGCATTGCCGCCGGCGCTCTGGATGAAGCCGTGCAATACAGCCGGCAACGCCGCCAGTTCGGCAAGCCGATCTGCTCGTTCCAGGGCGTGCAATTCATGCTCGCGGACATGGCCACCCAGGTGGAAGCCGCCCGCGCCCTGGTTTACCATGCCGCCCGCTACATTGACGGCGGCGCCAAGGATGTCAGCAAAATCTCGGCCATGTGCAAGTTGTTCGCATCCGACACCGCCATGCGCGTCACCACCGATGCCGTGCAAATTCTTGGCGGCTACGGCTATATGAAGGAATACCCCGTGGAAAAGATGATGCGCGACGCCAAAATCACCCAGATTTACGAAGGCACCAATCAAATCCAGCGGGAAGTCATCGGACTCAACCTGATCAAGGAAGCCGCCAGCAACAAGCAATAAACGATCACTGGGCGGCGGCCCGGGATAGTTGCGCGGATAAAAACCCGGCGAAAGCGGCGCGCACATCGCCCGGCGAGGCATGGCCCATGCCCGGCCGGTCCAGGATGGTTTTGTCGCCCTGGAAATTATTGATGGCGGCATAGACACTGCTCGGCCGGCAGGTTTTGTCAATCCAGCCGACGCTGAAAATCGCCGGGCATTGCACCGCGGCCAGAAAATTGGCATTGTCAAAATAGGGCGCCGTGGACATGATTTTCTGCCGGTCGCGGCCGGGCGCGACGCAAACCGACGCAATTTTAGGCCAGCCGCCGCACCGGCCGGCGCTTTCACCGGCAAGATCACAGCCGGCCGGAACCCCCGCGGCCAGCGCCGACACCCGGGCGTCCAGATAAGCGCCGGCAATCGCCTGAAAGGCCCCCTGGCTGTGTCCAAGCAGCAAAAGATTCCGGCCGTCCCATTCCGGCCGGGCGGTCAGGAAATCCATGGCGCGTTTGACCCGCAGAAACATGCCCAGCATGTAATAAGTGTCGCGATGTTCCAAGCCGCGATGACGATAATCCGCCAGGCCGCCAACCGCCAGATCGTTATAAAAATCCGCCGGCTGCCCGTTGGGCAGACCGTGGGCGTTGATACAGAGCGCCAGGTAGCCGCGCGCGGCCCAAAGCAGCGGCGGATCCAGAAAGGCCGACTTGACGCCCGCGCCTTGCAAGTGAAGGAGCGCCGGCAGTTTCCCCGCCGGTCCGCACGGTTTGGCAAAATAACCGGACACCGGCGCGCCCAGGCATTTGACGCGGATATCGTATAAATCGGTAAAATCACAGGCAATCGGCTGCAGGCGGGGCTCCGCCGGGATGGCCGCCAGTTCCGCCAGCCGCGCCTGCCAGAATTCGTCAAAATCCGCCGGACGCGGCGCGCCGGGCCGGATGGCTTCCGGTTCCACGGCCGCGCCGAGCGCGGCGCTGACCGGCAGCGCTTCCGCCGGCTGCCGCAGAACAGCCTGGCATTGGACAAAGCCGGGAATATTCAAGGCGGAGGAAATAACCGGCCGTTCGGCGGCTAAATCCAGCGTCCCGGATTCAACCGGGAGGTCCGTATCGTGAAAAACCTGGTAATCTATGATACCCTGCCGCAGGATTGCGCCGGCCGCCGCCAGTTCCGGTTGGAACGCAATCGGTTCACCCCGGCGGTAACGCGCATCCGGCCGGTCCGTCCGGAGCGTCAGATTCAAGTCATGCATAGTGAAATCATCCTGAGTGAAGGCCGCATGGTCCGGCAAGCGTGCCGGTATGTCCTGGACCGTTCCGTTTAAACATAATTTGCGGGGCATGTCAATATACGCCGGTCCATTTTTCTAAAAATCATGAAACAAAAATTGACATGCGGGGTGTAAAAGGCTATAAGCGTCCTTTGTTTGCTGGCCATAAACCGCCCGGCGGCAAACCGACCATACAGGAGGGTAGTTTATTATGCCGAAGATGAAAACCAAAAAGGCCGTGGCCAAACGCTTCCGTAAAACGGCTTCCGGCAAGATGAAGCATACCGGCGCCGCGCGCAGCCATTTGCTGTCATCCAAATCCAGCAAGCGCAAGCGGAAAATGCGCAAGAACCAGGTCCTCGCGTCCATGGAAACCAAGCGTTTCTCCCGGATGATCCAGGATTGATTTAAAACAGAAGGGAGTGGAATTATGCCAAGAGCAACCAATGCGCCGGCTTCCAGGCGGCGCCGCAGAAAGGTTTTATCCAAGGCCAGCGGTTTTTACGGCGCCCGCCACCGGCTGTTCCGCAAGGCCACCGAGGCGGTGGACCGCGCCATGCAACTGGCCACCATCCATCGCAAAGAGCGCAAACGCGATTTCCGCGGACTCTGGATCATCCGGGTCAATGCCGCCTGCAAGCTGTGCGGCATCACTTACAGCCGGTTGATCGAGGGGCTGCGCAAGGCCGATATCCGGTTGAACCGCAAAATGCTGGCGGAGATTGCCATTCACGACGCCGAAGGCTTCGCGAAAATTGCCGAACAGGCCAAGACCGCGCAGGCATAAGGCAACTGACCGACGACGATGGCCGGCATCTTCAAGGCTTACGATATCCGCGGCGTTTACGGCCGGGATTTGGATGAGAACACCGCCGAGAAAATCGGCCGGGCGTTTGCCGTCTTCCTGCAATGCCGCAAGGTGGTGGTCGGCCGCGACATGCGCCCCCACTCCCAGCCTTTGTTTGACGCCGTCGCCCGCGGGATAACACGGCAGGGCGCCGACGTGGTTGACCTGGGCTTGTGTTCCACGCCCATGTCATACTTCGGCAACGGCAGTCTGGACGCCGATGCCGGCATAATGATCACCGCCTCCCATAATCCCGGCGAATGGAACGGCTTTAAACTCAGCCGCCGGCAGGCGGTGCCCATCAGCGGCCAGACCGGCATCCAGGATATCGAACGCCTCGTGCGCGCCGGGCAGTTCCCAGCCGCCGCCCGCTCCGGCGCCATTTCCCGCCACGATGTGCAGGCCGCCTACACCGCGCATATCAAAAAATTCGCCGCGCTGAAAACGCCGGTGCGCATTGCCGTGGATTACGCCAATGCCATGGGGATCATGGAAGCCCGCCCCCTGGCAGGGCTGCTGGAAATCACGCCGCTTTACGACACCTTGGACGGCACCTTTCCGCATCATGAAGCCAACCCGCTGAAAACCGAGACGCTGGCTGACTTGCAAAAACTGGTCCGCGGGGGGCGCTATGATTTCGGGGCCGCCTTTGACGGCGATGCCGACCGCGTCGGTTTCGTGGATGAGCAAGGCGCGATCGTCCCCATGGACCTGATTGCCGCGCTCATCGCCACCGCCATGCTGAAACGCGAACCGGGCGCCAACATCCTGTACGACCTGCGCAGCAGTTGGGCCGTCAGGGAAGTCATCGAAGAAAACGGCGGCCGGGCCCATATGTGCCGGGTCGGCCACGCCTTCATCAAGCAGCAGATGCGGGAACTCCAGGCCATCTTCGCCGGCGAGCTGTCCGGACATTATTATTTCCGCGATAATTTTTACACGGAAAGCGGGGCGCTGGCGGTGCTGGCCGTGGCCAACCTGGTCAGCCAGACCGGCCAACCGCTTTCCCACCTGATCAAGCCGCTGCAACGCTATGCCAAAAGCCCGGAAATCAACTCCGAGGTCCATGATCCGGCCCAAGCGCTCCAGCGCCTGCGGGAAAAATACCGCCAGGGCAAAATGCTGGAGTTGGACGGTTTGAGCGTCACGTTCCCCGACTGGTGGTTTAACGTGCGCACCTCCAATACCGAGCCGCTGGTGCGGTTGAACCTGGAGGCGCGCACCCCGGAACTGCTCCGGCAGCACACCGACGCCGTGCTCCGGGAAATCCGCGCGCCATGAACCCGCGCCTGCCAGATGCGGTCTGCCGGCAGCATGCCGCGCATTTCGGCCGCCCGCCGCAATACATGGCTTACGCTCCCGGCCGCGTCGAGATTCTGGGCAATCACACCGATTACAATGGCGGCCTGACGCTGTCCGCCGCCATTGACGCCGGCATCTGCGCGGCCGTCAGCCGCAAGTCGGAACCAAAAGCGAACTTGTTGGCCATGGATTTACAGGCAAGGGCGGAATTTGCCCTGCCGGTGGCCGGCCCGCCGCCGCCCGCCGCCGGCGGAGCAACTCAAGCCTGGGCCAACTATATCCTGGGCGTGGCGCAGGGCCTCCCCATCGGCGCCGGGACGCAGGGCGGCTTCGACCTGACCTTCAGCGGCGACATCCCCCGCGGCGCCGGACTTTCCAGCTCCGCCGCCATGGAAGTGGCCGCCGCCCTGGCGCTGGCCGCGCTGACCGGCGCGCAACTGCCGCCGCTGGAACTGGCAAAACTCTGCCAGCGGGCCGAAAACGAATTCGCCGGCGCCCAATGCGGTTTGCTGGACCAGCTTTCCTCTTTGTTTGGCGGGGAACATGCCCTGGTGGCCATTGACTTCCAGTCGCTGGCGGTCAAATCCATTCCGCTGCCCGGCGCCAGCGTGTTTTTGATCGCCGACACCCAGGTGCGCCACGCCCTGGTGGATTCCGCCTACAACGACCGCCGGGCGCAATGCGAGGCCGCCGCGCGTTTCTGCGCCGGCGCGCTGGGACGCCCCATTAAAAACCTGCGCGCGGTTACCCTGGCGGAATTCCGGAAAATTGCCCCGAAGATGGACCCCATCGCCGCGCGGCGCGCCCGGCATGTGCTTGAGGAAAACCAGCGCGTGCAGGACGCCATGACGGCGCTGCAAAACGGCGCCACGGCGGAATTCGGCCGGTTGATGTTCGCATCCCATCACAGTTCGCGGGACAATTTTGAAAATTCCTGTCCGGAACTGGATCACCTGGTGGACCAGGCCAAAACCCTGCCGGCCGTGATCGGCGCGCGCCTGTCCGGCGGCGGGTTCGGCGGCAGCGTAGTGGTCATGGCACCGCCGGCCGCCGCGCCGGCAATCACGGCGGCGCTGCAACCGGGGTTCCAATCCAGGTTTCATCACCCCTGCGCCATCCGCGTCATCAAGCCTTCCGCCGGCGCGCGGCTTTTATAAGGCATTTT
>CAZYXU010000152.1:0-8512 GCA_964650945.1 uncultured Verrucomicrobiota bacterium
GCGCCGGCGCCTATGCCGCAAGGTTGCCGGCCGGTTTGCCGCGTTGGCGGATGACTTCCGCCAGGCATTCCATGCTCCCGGCTAAAAGGAACAAATGCCCCAGGATTTCGATGGTTTCCTCGTTGATGCGCTTGACATCGCGGATGAAAAAATCCTTCAACAATGGCAGCCAGTAGCGTTCATGCCCGGTCATCTGCGCGTAGGCTACTACGCAGATGCCTATCCAAAAAAGCGCAAAGGCGGGTTGGGCGATGAATGGCAGGCTGTGTCTTCGGATGTCGGACCGGAAATGCCAGAGCGTCCACAAGAGGGCCCCTGCCAGGCAGAAGATGGGGAGTTTCCACTCGAAATCCATGTAGGGGAAGATGCGGCTGAAAAAAGCGTCCGACTCGCGGATAATGGCCATGCCCATGATTCCCGCCAGCGCCAGCGGGATGCCGCGCGCGTCCGGCCGGCTTACGCCAGCCGCCGCCGCGAAAAACGCAAAGGCCGCGCAGATCATGGATAACTGCACCCATTCGATCGCGCCGCCTTCCTGAAATTGCAGCGGGTCGCCGCCTTTTGCCACCAGGTTGATCAATCCCGCCAGCATGAAAAACAGGCTGGTGTAACCGGCGTAACGCACGGCCGGGTTTTTCAAGAGCGATGCCATGTCCTCCTCCTGTCTGGGCTGGTTGCCTGCGTCGCTGCATCAGTCCTGGCCGGCAGGCGCCGGAATCGAGCCGTAGCCTTGGCCGGCCACGGAACGCTTAATCCCAGAGCGCTTTGAGATTTTCCAGAGTTTCTTCGACCAGTTCCTGACCGCCGGCCGGGCTGACCAGATTGCAATATTGCGAGGCGCTGTACCCTTTGCCTTCCGCGCCGCGCCGGGTTGCCAGGTAACTGCCGCCGCCTTCGCCGACCTCGCTCCCGGCCAATTGAATGATAAAGGTCTGGAGGGCCGGACTGCGCGCCTGGATGCGGTGCATATAGTCCAGGTATAATTCGAACCGGTTGCTGGCGAAGGCGATGTCGCCCAGGCGCACGACATGCAGTTCCATCGGCAGAGTCGGCTCGGCATCCTGGCTGGCATAACGCTGGATGATGGCCCGGCAGCGCCGGCGCTGGGCGTAAAGGATGGAGTCATGCTTCAGGCGTTCCTGCGGCGTGCCGGCCGCGGCAAATGCCTGCTGGTCCAGCAGCGCCAGGTTGGCCTTTTCGGCCGCGCATTCCTCCGGGGTGATGCGGCGCCGGGCGAGGTGTACCGTGCGGGCAATGTGGCGCAGGGGGGCTTCCGCGCGGCGGTCGCGGGCGGCCCACTCCAGGACTTCGGCAAACGCCGCCGTAATGCGGTCGGCGATTTCCCGGCGCGGGGTGGTCCCTTTCAATGCCAGCCGCCGCTGATGCGCCTGCTGGTAGTGCAGCACCTTGGTTTCAAGGTCGCCCGCGGCGGAGCATTGCGGGAGCACATATATGTTGCCGTAGGCCTTTTTCAAATTCTGGCGCACTTCATGCCAGTAGTCGGCCGTCAGTTTCCACTCGTGCATGGAGCATTGGGAAGGGCAGGGAACGTTGATGATTGCGCCCGTGAGGCTGCCGTCGGGCTTGAAGGTGTAAAGGAAATTGACGAAGGGGTCGGCGCCCGCTTCAAAATGGCTGAATTGCGGATCATGGGTGTTGCCGTACATGGCCGCATGCCCGTTCACCATCAATCCCGGGCGGTTTGCCGCGCCGGGGCGCCGGGAGAGATCGTCAAAATAAACCGAGCGGCGGCTGTAACCGGTAACGGCATAGCCGTACCCCCAGGCGACCTGCCCGGGCTGGCGGGTGCGCCAGGCTTCCACAATCGCTTCGGCGGCGCGGCGGGCGAAAAACCGCTGGTATTCCGCGCCCGGCATCCTGGGCAGCGCGCAGGGGAATTCATCCTCCATCTCGTACAAATCGCCGCCGGTATGGGCATGCGTGGCATGCATGATGATTTTTCCGGCCGGAATGTCCGGATCGGCCTGCCGCACCAGGTCCCGGATCATCCGCACCATGAAGGCGCAGATCACCACCGTGTCACAGGAAAGCAACAAGGCCGCATCCGCGCTATTGTCCAAAACCAGGGCCGTCACGGTCACCGGATCCATCACGCCCTCGGAAAGGCGCAGGTAAAACTGGCCGCGAATGCCCACTGGCTGATCCGTGCTGACATCGCGCATGGCCCAACCGATTTTAATCGGCTTGGATGAGCAATGGTCCATGTCTTGTCTTAAGGCTTTGGAGGTTCCGTGGCGACCGCGGTTTCGGGCGTATCGGGCGTATCGTCCGCGCCGCCACCCAAGGCCGCGTAGAGTTTAACTTCGTTGGCGAGTTTTGTCCAATGCAAAGTGATGAGCGCCTGTTGCGCGCCGTAAAGCGACCGCTGGGCATCCAGGACGCTCAGGTAACTGTCAATGCCGTTGAGATAACGTTTGTTCGAGAGTTCGTGGATCTTTTGCGCCGACGCGACCACCGCCTGCTGCGCCGCGACCTGGCGGTCCACCGTGCCGCGCACCGCCAGCGTGTCGGCCACCTCCCGGAAAGCCGTCTGGATGGCTTTCTCATACTGGGTCAGGGCGATTTTCTGCAGCGCCTTGCTGACCCGGTGCGCGGTCCAGACACGGGCGTCGAAGATTGGCAGGATAATCTGCGGCGTAAAATTCCAGACGCCCGTCTCCGCGCCGAACAGGCCGGACAATTCGTCGCTGGCGGTGCCGATCGCGGTGGTCAGGCCGATGCGCGGGAAAAACGCGGCCCGCGCCGCGCCGATCACGGCATAAGCGGCTTGCAGTTGATGTTCCGCGGCCATGATGTCCGGGCGGTTCAAGAGCGCGGCCGAGGACCGGCCCGCGCAGATATCGCCGAGCGGCTGGATGCCGGTCAGCACGCCGGGCAGCAGCTCGTCCGGCACCGGCGCGCCGGCCAGCAGGTTCAGGGCGTTGCGGGTCTGGGCCGCCAGGTGCGTGTAGCGCGCGACATCGCCGCGGGCGGCATCCACCTGGGTGCGGGCGCGGAGCAGGTCGATTTCATGCGCGATCTGCGCCGCATGTTGCCGCCGGATCAAATCGTAGGCGCTTTGCTGCATTGTCAGGGTGGAGTGGGCGAGTTGCAGTTTCTCCAGGTCGGCGGCCAGCGCCAAGTATACCCGCGCGGTCTCGGATACCAGCGCGATCTGCGCGCCGCGCCGCGCCTGTTCGGTTGCCAGGTATTCCTGCAGCGCCTGCTCCTTCAGGCTGCGGATGCGGCCGAACAGATCGATTTCCCAGGCGACGGTTCCCAGGTTGACATCAAACCGCTGGGTGGTGCGGGGGGAGCCGGCGGCGGTCAAATCCGCGGAAGTCTGCTGCTTGCTGCCCGTGCCCGTGGCATTGATGACGGGATACAGTTCGTCCCGTTGCAGGCCGTAAAGGGCGCGTGCCTTTTCGACGTTCAAGGCGGCCAGCCGCAGGTCGCGGTTGTTGGCGAGCGCGATATCAATCACCGCCTGCAGCCGGGAGTCGGTGAAAAATTCACGCCAGGCGATTTCCGCGGCGGCCGGGGCGCCCTCCGGCGCCGCGGCGTCCTGGTAAGCCGGGCCGCGCGGCCAGTCAGCGGGCGCGGGCGCCGCCGGCCGGGTGTAATCCGGCGTCAGGGTGCAGCCCGGCAGGAGCGCTGCCGCCGTCAACAGTCCCAGCCAGCGCGCGCGCAACTTGTCACTTCGCGGAGTTTTGCCGGAATGGGTCAGCATGGTTCAAGCCTTTTTCTTTTTTCCGAAAGTTTTCTCGATCAGCACGTAAAACAGTGGGGTAAACAGGACCACCAGGATCGTGCCGGTGACCATGCCGCCGAGCACCACGGTGCCGATGGCGGTCATGGCGCCTGCGCCCGCGCCGGTGCTGAAAGCCATCGGCAGCACGGCGAAGCCGGTGGTGGTGGAAGTCATGATGATCGGCCGGAGGCGCAAACGGACCGCCTGTAACGCGGCGGCGGCCAGGCCGGCCCCCTGCGCGACCTCGTTCATGGCGAATTGCACGATCAGGATGGCGTTTTTAACCGCCAGTCCGAGCGTGTTCAACAGGCCGATCTGGAAATAGACGTCGCTGGACAAGCCGCGTCCCATGGAAGCCGCAAAGCCGCCGATGACGCCCAGCGGCAGGATCAGCAGCACGGAGATGGGGATGTCCCACTTGCCGTACAAAGCCGCCAGGAACAGGAAGACGATCAGGATGGAAAAGGCATACAGCATCCCGGTCTGGGATTCCGCCTGTTTCTCCTGGAAGGACAGGCCGTTCCAATCGTAACCGAATCCCTGCGGCAGCCGATCGGTCAGTTGCTCCATCTCCCGCATGGCTTCGCCCGAGCTTTGGCCCGGCGCCGGCTCGCCCCAGAGGTTGATCGTGGGGAAACCGTTGAATCGTTCGAGTTGGGGCGAGCCGGAGGTCCAGCGGCCGGCGGCGAACGAGGCGTAAGGCACCATCTGGCCGGTATGATTGCGCACGTAAAGTTTTTCCAGGTCCGGCGGCAGCATGCGGAAGGGAGCGTCCGCCTGCACGTACACGCGTTTGACGCGGCCGCCCTGGATGAAGTCGTTGACATAGGCGCTGCCGAAAGCCGCGGCAATGGTGTTGTGAATCGAGCTGATGGGCAGGCCCAGCGCGCCGGCCTTGTCCCAGTCCACGTCCACCCGGTATTCCGGCACGTCCTCCAGGCCGTTGGGCCGCATATTCCGCAGCCGCGGGCTCTGCGCCGCCAGGCCGAGCAGTTGGTTGCGGGCCTCGATCAGGGCGGCATGCCCGTTGCCGCCGCGGTCCACCAGTTGAAAATCGAATCCGATGGAAGTGCCCAGTTCGGCGATGGCGGGCGGCGGGAAGGCGAAGACCAGCGCCTCCCGGATTCGGGAAAAACGGGCCATGGCCCGTCCGGCAACGGCCTTGACGCGCTGCTCCGCTCGTTTGCGCAGATGCCAGTCCTTGAGCTTGACGAACACCATGCTGTTGTTCTGCGCCCGCCCGGAAAATCCCATGCCGGCGATGGTCATGCAGGATTCCACGACATCCGATTCTTGCTCGAGAAAATACCGCCGCACCTTTTCCGCCACGGTCTGGGTTTGCTCCAAGGTCGAGCCGGTCGGCAGAATGACCTGGGCGAACAGGATGCCCTGGTCTTCATCCGGCAGATAGCTGGTGGGCATGCGCAGCGCGAGGTAGCCGAGCCCGGCCACGATAACCAGGTAAATCAGCGCGAAACGCGCTTTCCGGGCCAGCCCGTAGCCGATCAAGGCCACGAAGCCGTCCCGGAATTTGTTGAAGCCGCGGTCAAACCACACGAAAAACGGGCGCAGGAAACGCCACCCGACTTCCGCCGCGGCGTGTCCCGCGGCGACCGGCTTGAGGATATTGGCGCAGAGCACCGGCGTCAGAATCAACGCCACCAGCACCGACAGGATCATCGAGGTCACGACGGTGATGGAAAACTGGCGGTAGATGATGCCGGTCGAGCCGCTGAAAAACGCCATCGGTCCGAAGAGGGCGATCAGGACGAGGCAAAAACCGATCAAGGCGCTGGTGACCTGCTCCATGGACTTGGCCGTGGCCTCCCGGGGCGACAAATTTTCCGTACTCATCAGGCGTTCAACGTTTTCCACCACGACAATCGTGTCGTCCACCAGCAGGCCGATGGCAATCACCATGCCGAACATGGTGAGCATATTGATGGAATAACCCAGCGCGCTGAGCACGGCGCAGGTGCCCAGCAGCACCACCGGGACGGAGATGGTGGGGATCAGCGTCGCGCGGATGTTGCCCATGAAAAGCCACATCACCAGAAAGACCAGCACGATGGCCTGGAACAGCGAATTGACCGCCTCGGAAATCGCCGCCTTGATGAACGGCGTGGTGTCGTAGGGATAGATGACCTTTAACCCCGGCGGGAAATTGCCGCTCATCTCCGCCAGTTTGCGTTTGACGGCGTTGGCGGTGTTCAAGGCGTTGGCGCCCGGCGTCTGGCGGATGGCCAGCGCGCCGGTCGGCAAGCCGTTATAATTAACGTCAATGTCATAGAAGGCCGTACCGAGTTCCGTGCGGCCCACGTCTTTGACCCGCACCATCGACCCGTCCGGATTGGTGCGCAGGGGAATGGCTGCGAATTCATCGGGCGTCTGCAGCAGGTTCTGCACGACAATCGAAGCGTTCAGGCGCTGGCCTTCCACCGCCGGCGCCCCGCCGAACTGCCCGGCCGAAACCTCGACATTGTACGCCCGCAAGGCCGCGATGACATCCGCCACCGTCAACCGGTAATTCACGAGTTTGTCCGGGTTCAGCCAGACGCGCATGGCGTATTCCTTGGCGAACAGTTCGACTTCGCCGACGCCCGGCACCCGCGCCAGCACGCTTTCCAGGTTGGACTTGGCGTAGTTGCCGATGTCAATCGAGTCCATGCTGCTGTCGGCTGAGATCAGGCCGATAATCAGCAGGTAATTGCGGGTGGCTTTGTTGACCGTCACCCCCGTGCGCTGCACCACTTCCGGCAGGCTGGCCGTCGCCGCCTGCAGCTTGTTCTGCACCTTGGTCCAGGCGATGTCCGGGTCCACCCCCGGCGCAAAGGTCAACTCGATCCGCGAACTGCCGGAGGAATCGCTGGTGGATGAAAGGTAAAGCATCCCGTCCAAGCCGGTCATTTTCTGTTCGATGATCTGGGTGACGCTGTTTTCGACCGTCTCGGCCGAGGCGCCCGGGTAGTAGGCGTTGATCACGATAGACGGCGGCGCGATATTCGGGTACTGGGCGATGGGCAGGTTGTAAATCCCCAGCAACCCCAGCAGCATGATGAAAATGGCGATAACCCAGGCGAAGACCGGGCGGTCGAGAAAGAATTTTGAAAACATGGCGTGTCCCGTTTAGTGCGATTTTTCCGCCGCCGGCGCGCCGGCTCCATCCGCCGCCGGCTCCGCCCCGCCCGCCAGGGGCATGGGCTTGACGGTGACGCCGGGCCGGACCCGCTGCATGCCTTCGACAATCACCCGGTCGCCGGCTGCCAGCCCGGCGTTCACGAGCCAGCGGTCGCCGATCGCGCGGTCAAGCTGCAGCGGGCGCGTCTGCGCCTGGTCTTGCGCGTCGACAATCAGCGTGTAAGGCTCGCCGCGCGGATTGCGGAAGATGCTTTGCTGGGGAACCAGGATCGCCGCTTCCTTGACCCCGGTGTTGGCGATCATCCGGACAAACATGCCCGGCAACAGCACACCGTCGGGGTTGGGGAAGACCGCGCGCAAAGTCACCGAACCCGTCGTCGGGTCCACGGTGATGTCCTGGAATTGCAGCTCGCCTTCCCGGGCATATGGCGTGCCGTCATCCAGCAGCAGGTTGACCTTGTTGCGATCGGCGCCGCCATGGTTCAACCGGCCGTCCGCCAGGCGGCGGCGCAGCCGCTGCAGATCGGTGGTGGATTGCGGCGCGTCCACATAAATCGGGTCCAGTTGCTGAATCGTCGCCAGCGCCAGCGGTTGGTACGCCACCACCAGCGCGCCGTCCGTCACGCTGGATTTGCCGATGCGTCCGGTAATCGGCGCGGTGACGCGCGTATATTCCAGGTTGATGCGGGCCGCCGCCACGGAGGCCTCCTGGAATTTGATTTCCGCTTCGGCCTGCTGCATGGCCGCGACCGCATCGTCATAATCCTGGCGGCTGATGGCGTTGTCGGCCAGCAGGCCGCCGTAGCGCTCGACCCGCACCTTGATGGCGGCCAGCCCCGCCCGGGCCCGCGCCAGCGCCGCGCTGGCGTTGTCCAGCGCCGCCTGGAAGGGGGCGGGATCGATCTGGTAAAGCACCTCGCCGGCCTTGACTTCCGCGCCTTCCGTAAACAGGCGCTTCTGAATAATGCCGTTGACCTGCGGGCGGATTTCCGCCACCATGAACGGAGATGTGCGCCCGGGCAGTTCGGCCGTCATTACCGCCTTTTCCGGTTGCATGACGGCTACGGCCACTTCCGGCGTCATCGGCGGCGGCGGGCCGCCCTGTGGCCGGCAGCCGCCCGCCGCCAGCAGCAGGCAACAAGCCGCCGGCAGAACCCAGTCTTCAATCCGGCCGAAGCCGGAAGCAGTCTCGTGATTATTTATATGCATAGCGCTCCATTTTAAAGCAGGAATGATACAGCAAACTAAGGCGCCGCCGGACCGGCGCCGGAAGGGGTCCTCGTCAGGTGGGTGGCGACAAATTCCCAAACGCCGTGTTCCACCGCCCCGAACCGGTTCAAATATTCAGCTATCGCCAGGCCTTCGCGAGTTTTGACCGGCCTGCGGTCGTTTTCCCATGTGAGAATCACCGCCAGGTCGCCGGGATAGAAAGCATGTTTAACCACCGATACTCCCGCCAACTGTTCCGCCCGGCACAACGTCAGTTGCGCGCTCAAGGCTGGAATGTCCCATTCCATCCCTGCCGCCGAAGTGCGGACATGCACAAATTCCATCCATTTCATAAGAGAAGTGTTCGGGGTTCGGTGTTCGGAGTACGGAGTGAGGTGTTCGGGGTTCGGTGTT
>CAZYXU010000153.1:0-8496 GCA_964650945.1 uncultured Verrucomicrobiota bacterium
CGGATCGAAAAGCCAGGCGAGTTACGCGGTTTTCCTTGTATTGCTCCGCCCCTTCATCTCTTCGTGTTCTTCATGGTGAATGAACTGCCGTTTTCAGGTTGCAACGGATGCAGGACAAAATTACTGAAAATATCAGCTCCCGACTGCAGCGGCGCCCCGGTTCCGGATTGCAGCGAAGGCTTCCAGCCTTCGCCAGGCGGGTCAGGATTGCGCGGGCAGGATACCCGCACTACAAGGTCATCACCCACATACTCACACCCCCACATACTTCTGCCAGTGGGGGCGGCGTTACACGCCGCGATCACCCGGCTCGCCGGGAGTCTCGCCCTTCCCTCTTTGCATCAGGCGCATGGCCCAGTAAAAATTGCGGCCGATATGGAAGCAATTTTTCCGGCTCGTGCCCTTGGCGCGGTTGACGGGCCGGCCGGCGCGGTCCAGCAAGGCATACCATTCGCCGTATTCCGGATCGGCGAAATGTTCGAAGCTGTAGGCGTGGGTTTGCCGGTAGGCCTCGAGGAACCAGGCGTCGCCGGACTCGCGATAGGCCAGCAGCAGTCCATACAAAGCTTCCGCATGCTGCCACCAGAGCTTGGAATCGGCCACCAAAGCCTCGGCGCCGGGCATGGGCAGTCCGGCGGCATCCACGTCGTTGAAAATGCCGCCGTATTCCTTGTCCCACCCCAATTCGAATCCCCAGCGAATCCAGTCCAGCCCGGCGTTTTTCAGGGTTTGATCCCGGCGATGCCACGCTTCATGGATCAAAAAAATGCCGCCTTCGATCATGTGCCCGGGATTGGCCCAGCGCCCCATCCAGCCCGGCGCCGGCGCGCCGTCCTCCCAGCCCACCACTTCCAGCACCAGCCGGCGGTCGGGTTTTTGATGGAATTGCAGCATGTATTTGATGCACTCATCCACCCGCGGTCGGTCTGCCGGCTCCTCCCGGAAAAGCCGCAATTGCTGCAGCACGTTCAGGACGATCATCGCATGGCCATGCCGCCGCATTTTAAAAGTGCGCGGATCCCAGCCGCCGTTGCGTTGGCGGTTGTCGGCCTCCGCCACGAAGCGCCAGCACACTTCGAACAGCTCGCGGGCAATCCGGCGCAATTTTTCGTCCGCGGTGGCGCGGGCGTATTCGGTCAAAGCCAGCACGGCGGAAAGTTCCGTGTAGATATCCGCGGACGCCTCCAGCGGCGCGCCGGCGCGGGTGAGGGAATAATACATCCGGCCTTCCGGCGTAAAACCGTGCTTGAGCATAAAATCAATGCCGGCGCGCGCAGCGGCCAGCCATTCCGGCCGGCGTTCCAGTTCGTTGTACAGATGGGCCAGGGTCCAGGCGATGCGCCCCTGGGCCCACATGCACGGCTTGGAGTCGTCGTAAACCGCGCCATCGCGGTTCAGGCAGGTATAATATCCGCCGGCCTCGGTGTCCGGCGCGTATTTGACCCAAAACGGCAGGATGTTTTCGAGCAATTCCCGCCGGTAGAAGGCCGCCAGATCGTTCAGTTCTATTTGGGTTTGCATAGCTTGATTCATGGCCATCATAAAAATTCGTAATGCATCAGGCTCAGCCCGTACAATGCCGCCGTCTCCACCCGCAGCACGGCGGCGCCAAAACTCACCGGCACGCCGCCGGCGGCGGTCAACAGTTCCATTTCCGCCGGCGTCAAATCGCCTTCCGGTCCGATCACGATCATCAGCGCCGCGCCGCGCGGCAGGGGGCGGGCGGCGGCGGCGGCCTGGCGGAACGGCAGGGCGTCCGCCGCCAGCGCGCCGACATAACAGCGGTGGCAGGCGCGGATTTCGGCGGCCAACCCGGGCAATGCCAGCGGCGCGCGCACTTCGGGGATCCAATCGGCGCCGCATTGCCGGGCGGCTTCCCGGGCAATTTTCCGCCAGCGGCCGGCCTTGGCCGCTTGGCGCGCGGCATCGCCATCGGCCACGACGCGCTCGGTCAGGAGCGGCAGCACCGCGGCGGCGCCCAGTTCCACGGCCTTTTGCACAATGCCGTCCATCAGGTGATGCTTGGGCAGGGCCTGCGCCAGCAGAATCCTGGCCGGCGGCGGCGGCGGCGACTGCGCGGCCGCCAGGTCCAATTCCAGATGCGCGGCGCCGTCACGGCCGGCCGCGGCCAGGCGCGCCGGCGCGCGCCGACCCTGGCCGTCGAACACGGTGACCGGGTCGCCGGGACGCCCGCGCAGGACGCGCAGGAGGTGGTGCGACTCCTCCGGCGCCAGGGTCACCGCCTCCCCCACCCAGGCGGCGGGCGCGAGAAAACATCGCGGTGGCGGATGGGTATGCATATCTTATGAGTTGCTTTCAAAAGTCAGATTTCGAAAGCATCTGGCAATTCCACCCCGGCCGGCGTCAGCCATGTTTGGCGCCGGCGGCAAAGGTTTTGGCCTTGCGTTGAAACTGGGCAATCTCCGGGTAATTGTTCTCGCTGCAGGTGTCCAGAAATTCCTTCAACCGTTTTTTCTGCAGGCTGGAAAGATTCTTCGGGACTTCGAGATAAACGCGGGCGTGCAAGTCGCCGCGGCCGGACTCGCCCAGGAGCGGCATCCCCTTGCCGCGCATGCGAAACACCCGGCCGCTTTCCGTGCCGGGATTGATGCGGAGCTTGGCCAGGCCTTCCAGGGTCGGCACGGAAACCTCGCCGCCGAGCAACGCCACCTCCAGCGACATGGGCGTCTCGCAAAACAGGTCGGTGCCCTGCCGCTGAAAGATGTTGTGCGGGCGCACATGCAAGACCACGTACAAATCGCCGGCCGGCCCGCCGCGCAAGCCGCCTTCGCCCTTGCCGGAGAGGCGCAGGCGCGAACCGGTTTCCACCCCGGGCGGAATTTTCAGGGTCAGCCGCCGGCGATTTTTCACCATCCCGGTCCCACCGCACACGGCGCAGGGGTGGGTGATAATTTCACCCTTGCCGTTGCAGGACGGGCAGTCCTGCTGGACCCGGAAAAACCCGCTGGCCGCGACAATCACGCCGCGCCCATGGCAATGGCGGCAGACTTCCTTTTTCCGGCCGGGCTCGGAGCCGGCGCCGTGGCAGGCCGCGCATTCCTCCATGGCCGGCAGGGTTATTTCCCGCTCGGAGCCGAAGGCCGCTTCTTCGAAATCTATCTCCAGGTCAAACCGCAGGTCGGCGCCGCGCGCCGGCCGGCTGCCGCCGGCGCCGGAACGGCGGCCGCCGCCGGCGCGCCCGAAGAATTCGTCGAAAATACTGCCGCCGCCGAACAAATCGCCGAAAATATCCTGTAAATCGGAGGCATGCGTGAAATCCCGCGAGAAATCGAACCCGCCGGGGCCGAACGTGGACTTCAGTCCCTCGTGTCCGTATTGATCGTACTGCCGGCGTTTTTGCTCGTCGCTCAATACTTCGTAAGCCTCGGACACTTCCTTGAACTTTTCCTCCGCCTCCTTGTTCCCGGCATTCTTGTCGGGATGATATTTCATCGCCAGCCGGCGATAGGCTTTTTTGATGTCATCCGCCGGGACGTTGCGCGCAACGCCCAGCACTTCATAATAATCGCGTTTTCCGGCCACAATTACTCCTTCCGGTGTAAAACCAGCAAAGTCATATCGTCATACTGCGGGACATCCCGCACAAAATCCAAGAGGCCGGCGCGCACAGCGGCCACCATATCCGCGGCGGCGCCGGCCGCGCCCTTGACCGCGGCGCGCTCGAGGTGGGACTGCCCCCACTCCTCCCGCCGGCCGTTAATCGCTTCCACCACGCCGTCGGTATAAGCCAGCAGGGTATCGCCCGGCCCCAACTGGAAGCTGGTTTCGGTCAGACATTCGTTGAAAGTCGCAATATCCGCCAGGCCGACGGCAATGCCGGGGGCGTCCAGGATTTCCGCCCGCGGCGCGCCGGCCCGCACCACCAGGGGGCGCGGATGGCCGGCGCGCGCCATGGCGACGGTGTAATCCCGCGTATCCATGACCAGGTAAAGCATGCTGATGAACATGTCCTCCTGGATGTCTTCGGAGATCACCTTGTTGACCACCTGCAAGACCTGGGCCGGATGCAGGCAACCGGGGGCATTGGCCCGGAACACGCTCCGGCAAATGGACATGAAAATCGCCCCCGCCACGCCCTTGCCGGCGACGTCCGCGATCACCACGCCGTAATGGTGGTCGTCCACCCGCACGAAATCGTAGTAATCCCCGCCCACTTCCCGCGCCGGCAGGCTGAAGGCGGCGCAATCCATGCCGGCGATGTCGGGAATCCGGGCCGGCAACAGGTTGTTTTGGATTTTGCGGGAGACTTGCAAGTCGGCATCCTGCACCCGTTTCTTGTCCAATTCGGCGTTAAACCGGGCGAAATACACCGTGATGGAAGCCTGGTCGGCCAGGGCTTGCAGGAGGTTCAAATCGGATTGGATGAATTGGGTGTCGTCAATCCGGTTGACCAGCGCCAGCACTCCCAGGACGGAGCGCTTGAAGCGCATGGGCACCAACAGCATCGTGCGAATTTGCAGCATGGGATTGTCGAAGTGCGGCACGCGCGCATCGCGTTCCGCATCGGCAATCAACAGCGGCAGATTATGCGCCGCCACCTTGCCGATCAGGCCCTCGCCCACCGCCACCCGGCGCTCCCGCACGATCGTTTCCAGCCGGCCGGCATCCAGCGCGGCGGGCATCGCCAGCGCATCCCCCTGCGCCGTCAGGGGCGGGAACAGCCCGGAAATGGCGCGCACGGCCAGCATGTTATCCTCCGGCTCCAGAAAATAAACCGCGCCGGCTTGCGCCTTGGCGGTCTGCCGGGCATAAAACAGGACGCGGCGCAGCAGCGTGTCAATCTGCGCGTCGGCGCTTTCGGAGAAGACCTCGCTGACATCATGCACAAAATCGTAAATCACGTCCTTCTCGTTGAGCAGGCTGTCCCGCTCCAGGCGCAGGCGGCGCAGGCGCCACAGGCACAGCGCCGCCAGCAGCATGCCCGCCCAGCAGATCCAATGGTTGGCCAGGAAACACATGCTATTGCTCCTTGCCCTTTAAATCCCGGCGGAGGTAGTCCACCACATCCTTGAATTTCATCAGGTTGGCCGGATCGGCGCTGATCAGCGTATCATGCGCTTCCAGCATGTTCGTGGCCGCGGCCTGCTGGTCTTGCGCCGCATGCAACAGCGGACAATACTCCGTGGTCCGGCGCAGGAGCTCGTGCAAATCGTCCGGCGCCGCGCCGGCCAGGTGGCATTGCAGGATGCGGTCCACGCCCAGGGTTTGCAGGATGTCCCGGTTTTTTTCGCTGAGATTCAACACGAACACCCCGGCGCCGCCGCGCTGCTTGAGGCGCACGGCCAGCCCCGTCATCACGCCGATGAAAGTGCTGTCCATGGTCTCGCAATTTTCCACGTCCAACGCCAGGCGCCGGCAGCCATGCTGCATGGCGCTGGCGCCAAATTGCTTCAAATCCGCGGCGACGGCAAAAGTCGCCCGGCCGAATATCCGCATGATCGCCGTCTGGCCGTCCAGGGCCGCATCCAACCGCGCCGTATTAGCTTTTTGCATCTCCGTCATTTTGAAACCACATCCCCGAGCCGGCATTCACTGTTCACCGATCACTTTTCACTTTTCACTGATCACTGTTCACTGATCACTGATTCCTGATCCCCGCTCGCTTTGCACCGCTTCCCCGCCGTCCGCCGGCGCGATTACCAGCACAATTTCGCCCTTCAGGCGGCGGCCGGCGAAACGCGCGGCAAACAGCGCCTGCAGTTCCGCCGCCGTCCCCCAACGGCATTCCTCGTTCATCTTGGTCAATTCGCGCGCCACGCATACCTGGCGCGCCGGCATCCACGCCCCGATTTCCTCCAGCAATTTCAAGAGCCGGTAAGGCGATTCAAACACCACCACCGGCAAGCCCAGCGGCAGCAACGCTTCCAGGCGCCGCCGGCGCGCGCCCGGCTTGCGCGGCAAAAAACCCTCCATCGTATACCCGCCGCCCCCGTAGCCGCTCAACGCCAGCGCCGCCGTCACGGCAGAGGGGCCTGGAATCACCGTCAGGTAGATTCCCGCCTCGCGGCAGGCGCGCGCCAGGCGCGCGCCGGGGTCGGAAACGCCCGGCATGCCGGCGTTGGTCACCAGGGCGCAAGCCCGGCCGGCCTGAACCTGGCTGATGACAAAATGGGCGCGCGAATTCTCGTTAAACCGGTGACAACTCACCAGGCGGCCGCGAATCTGGTAGTGCGCCAGCAAATGCTGGGTGTGCCGGGTGTCTTCCGCCAGGATATGATCCGCCGCGCGCAGCACCTCCAGCGCCCGCATGCTGATATCCTGCAGGTTGCCGATGGGCGTGCCGACAATATACAATCCCGCCTGCATCGCCAGCCCCCCTCATTTCACCGCCGCGTAACCCAGGCGCTGATCCGCGCCGCCTGCATAAGTAAGGGCTATATATACCTTTTGCGATAGGGTTTGACAACATGTTTTTTGCCGGTTTGCCGGCCCGGCGCGCCGTCATGCCAGCGCCGCGCGCGCGGCGGCGCGGCCGGCCGCCATGATCGCTTCCGCCCGGTGGAAATCCATGAAACTCACGCCCCCCAGCCGCGGCCGGATCAGTAAATCCGGGGGATCCGCTTTCAGCCGGGCGTCGGCGATTTGCGTTTCCATGATCCGGATGGAATCGCCCAACACGTCAAAAATCCCCGGCGTGGCGGCGGCTTTCAACCAGCGCCGCACGGTGCGGCCCAGCGGATTGTCCGCGGCCGCCAGCCGCGCCTTCACCTGGTTCAATATCCGGGCAACCTGATCCCGCATCTCGCGCGGCGCCGCCGACAAGTCCGGCGGCATGCCGCCGGGATGAGCCGGCATCAGCGCTTCCGGGGCCTCCCCAAAACGATTCACATCCACCGCCACGACATAATCCGCGCCCATCGCCCGC
This sequence comes from uncultured Verrucomicrobiota bacterium, assembly GCA_964650945.1. Lineage (GTDB taxonomy): Bacteria > Verrucomicrobiota > Kiritimatiellia > JAAZAB01 > JAAZAB01 > JAXGPF01. The sequence goes on from CAZYXU010000153.1 coordinate 6,887, forward strand.
GCCACGCTCACCGGCACCGGATTGACCAGCCCGCCATCCACCAGGATTTTGCCCGCCATCTGGACCGGGGTGAACATTCCCGGAATGGCGATGCTGGCCCGCACGGCTTCAACCACCCCGCCCTTTTCGAAAACATGTTCGCACCCGGTCAGGAGGTCCGTCGCCACGGCGCGGAACGGGACGGCCAGGTTCTCGATGCGCGCGAATTTCACATGGGACTGGACAAACTCCTCGACCTTGTGTCCGTCAATCAGCCCGGAACGCGGGAAGGTGATGTCCAAAAAGTAATAAATCATCTGCCGCCAGTCCAGCCGGCTGGCCATTTCGCGCAGCTCCGGCAGCCGCCCGGCAGCGAACACGGCGCCCACCAGCGCCCCGATGCTCGTGCCGGCCACCATGTCAATCTGCAGGCCCGCCGCCTGCAGCTCCTCGATCACGCCGATATGCGCCCACCCGCGCGCCGCGCCGCTGCCCAGGACCAGCGCCACCCGGCGCGGCCGCCGTCGCCGCCAGATTTTATGCATGTCTTCCTCCCGCCGGGATTGAACCGCCAAGGTTATGAATATGAATATACGGAATTAAACCGCCAAGTCGCCAAGGTCGCCAAGGAGAGCAGAGATGATCACACGCCTGATTCCCTGTTTTAAAAGCGTAACGTTGAAATTAATAAGAATGCATAAGGCGGCCGGCGGCCACAACCAAAAATACTCGGACTTGGCAGAATCATTGACGGCAGAATCATTTGTTTTTGTTAGATAATATTGAAAATTCTTTTCCGGCAATGATTCTGCCATTAATGATTTTGCCATATCCGGAAATTAACCCAATCTTCTTACCCCCCTTGGCGGTTCTTCTCCTTCCCAGTCTTTACATCACGATGCCAGAAACTCCGCGATCAGTCTGGCGCAGGTTTCCGGCGCCTCCACCAGACTCAAGTGCGCCGTCGGTAAAACCGCCAATTCCGCATGCGGCAGGCGCGCGGCGAGGTCCCGCGCGTCCGCTGGCGGGGTCAGAATGTCATCCGCCCCGGCGATCAGCAAGGTCGGTTGACGAATCCGATGCAGCCAGTCGCGGGCGTCAAAGGCCGCCAACGCATCCAACTGCCGCTCAAAATCAGCCACCGCCTGGACTTCCGGCATGGCGGCGCCGGCCGCCAGCAGGGTTTGGGCCTTGTCCCGATCCGCCAGCCAGGCCTCGGAAAACAGCCAGGGGATGATGCCGGAGAAAAGCCGCGCCGGCGGCACACCGGCGCGCCATAATTTTGCATTATGGCGGAATACCCATTCACTCCGCGCCCGCAGATGCGCGCAAGGGTTGCACAAAATCAGCCGCCGCACCCTTGCGGGATGCCGGCGCGCCAGCGCCAGGGCGATGGCACAACCCATGGAATGCCCGGCCACCGCTGCGTCCGCCATCCCCAGCGCGTCCAGCAAGGCACTGGTGTCTTCCGCCATCCGGTCAATGTCAAACGGCGCGGCCGGCGCCTGCGTCCGGCCGATTCCGCGGTTGTCGAAGACGATTACCCGGAATTTTGCGGCCAGCGGCGCTAGCATCAGCGCCCAGGCGTCATGCGCCGCCCCCAGTCCGGCGATGCAAACCAGCGGCGCGCC
>CAZYXU010000154.1:0-7329 GCA_964650945.1 uncultured Verrucomicrobiota bacterium
CACCGCCATCACCTTTGTGCGCCTGGACGAAACCGGCGCCAAATGCCCCCTGCCCCCCAGGCGGACGGGGTAATGCGGATGCCGCACACCTTGCGGCTACTACAGGGTTCCCGCCCGCCAGGCGGACGGGATAACGATCACACACAATTGGATTCTCGTCTTGACAAACGTCAGACATTCTTATACACAGACAAACAAACAGATCAGTTCTTTGTCATCAAAAGTAAATTTGTGAGAAGCAAACGGAAATCCGTGTGAATCGGATGCGGTCGCGCCACTGTGACCGGCTACGAAACTTCAATCAGCCATTCCGACACAGGTCGGGAGAAGGCGAAGGATTAGGCCCCCCCTGCCAATGGGCAGGGACAAAGCCGGAAGCCAGGAGACGTTTCTTTTCATACTCTTGGCAAGCAACGGCCAAAGGCCGTTGTGGCTCCTTCGCTGGAAAGGAGAATGAGGGGTTCGTTACGTCTTGCAAGCCTTCAAACTCTTTGCGCGTGGGAGTTTGGAGGTTTTTTTTCGCCCCGCGCGAAATTCTGCGGCGGGGCTGGCGCTTGCTCAACAAAGACTGATAAAGACGGCGAACAATGAAATTTAATCCGAAACGAAAAGCGATGATCGCTCTGGTGGCGTTGACCGGCGTCATCTGCATTTTTGCGCTTGCCGGTTTGCTAACAAAAAAGCACCATCATGATGATCGAAACCTTTGCCTGGCTGAAAATCAACCGGTGATTGCGCATGGCGTCTCCGACACAGCGCCCGCCTTCACTGGCAACGATGCCGGGGTTGCGAACCGCGGGCATCCCGACATATCCGACAGCGTGAAAGCTTCCCGGCCGCTGTTGGAAAAAACCATCTGTATCAACGAAAACACGGACACCCCGGATGCTGACGTTGCGCCCATCACCCACGCCGCGCGCAAAGAGCAATTTATCCGGGAACGGTTCGGTGTCATCCGCCGGCACGGCAAATGGATTCCAACCACCGGCGGCGGCACAAATTTGGTTTATATCACAACCGGGTCGCTGCCGCCGGGCCGGGTTGGCGAAGTCTATGACGTGCAGTTCAACGCCGCAAGCGGTTGCCCGCCTTACCAGTGGAACATTATCGGAACAGCATGGCCGGAGTCGCTATCGCTCGACCGCCATTCCGGCAGACTCTGCGGCACTCCGCCGGAACCGATTACGGCGAGTTTTTTTCTGCTGGTAACCGACAGTCAGGGCGCCAAGGATATGGCGGAATATAGCTTGGTGATCCAGCCGGAAGCAGCGCTCGCGATCGTGACCACGATTCTGCCTGGCGCTTTTCCCGGCCAGGACTACTGCTTCCAGTTGCAAGCGTCCGGCGGGATGCCGCCCTATGCGTGGTGCGCAGGTGGCGATCTCACGGAGATTGGAATCCTGTTTCTCGATCCGCAAACCGGACAACTCAGCGGACAGATCGCTGAAACTGCCCCCCGGATTGATGTCCCGCTGGTCGTCCGGGTAAGCGATTCGCAGGGTAGCGTTTCCCGGGAATTCGACTTCCACATCCGGCCGGGATTGAGCATCTTGGCCCTGCCAACATCACCCATCCGGGTATCCGAGGAATTCGAGTTCGCCTTCCAGGCAACCGGCGGATTGGAACCATGCGCCTGGGGTATTGAGGGGAACATACCGCCCGGGCTGGAATTCTCCGAAACCGGCATTTTAAAGGGCCAGCCGGCAGAAGCCGGACTCTACAATCTCCGTGTTGGGGTATACGACGCCGATGGCCAGTCAGACAATTTGTCATTCGAACTGGAGGTTTTGCCTGTCCTGGAAGCCGCTGTGTCCGATTTCCAGGCGCTTTTGAGCCGCAATCGCGTCGCCCTGAGTTGGGCATTCCCTGTTATATCCGGGGATCTCAGCGTCCGGATCGTCAGGAATTCCGCCACTGCGCCGCTGACGCCGGCAGACGGCCAAACTCTCTACCAGGGGGCCGACACCGTCTACCTGGACGAGAATGCCGGCGCAGGCCGTCATTATTATGCCGCTTTCCTCGAAGCAAACAATATTGCGGCAACAGCGATGCCGCCGCCAATCATTAGCATCGTTCTTCCGCCGGCATCCGACCCGTTTGCGGATAAAGTGGCGCAAACACGATTGCTGCATCCGAACGCCTTCCGCGCCGTCGAACTCCCGCGGATCGTCATCGGCGCGCCCCGCGGGACGGGGATGGCATGGGGATCAACGGATGTGGTCTCGCTGGGCGCGGCCGTCAACGAAGATAGCGGCGCCACGGCGCCCTATGGCGGCGAAATCATTCTGGAATTCACCGACAACGATGTCTGGAACGGTCCCGGAGCCGATTTCACGATCTTTGAAAATGTCTTCTATGTTTGCGACAGCGCCGGCGTCCCCGATCCCACGACCCGCTTCATGGAGCCAGCCGTGGTGGCCGTCAGTCAGGATGGCATAACCTGGCGGCAGTTTCCGATTGATTTTTCACCGCGCTACGACCCGGATAGCGGCTCGCTCAATCTCCGCCATCCCTACTGCTATCATCGCGGCTTCGCCGGCGTCAACCCCGTCATGAGCAACGGCAACGATCCGGACCCCACCGACCCGGAGGCATCCGGCGGCGACAGTTTCGACCTGGAGGAATTGGGGCTGGACTGGATTCGCTACGTGCGCATCCAGTCCACAGGCAGCCGCTGGCTCTGGGACAATGACGGCGACCTGGTCTATCATAATGAAACGTCCGGCGCCGCAACACGGAGTTCCGACAAGTCCGGCTTTGATCTGGATGCCGTAACAGCCATCTGGATGATGAAAGTGCCGGCGGACTGAGAAAAGGAGGTGTGGAAACATAAATTAATCAACAGGCAGCATGCATACGGAAGTCCGTGAGAATCGGACGCGGTCGCGCCGCTGTATTCGGCTACAACCTCTTAAATGCCACCCTGAACCGAGTCCAGGGGAAGGCGGGAGGAAGGTTTGACGCCGTTAGTCAGAAGACGTGCATGCTGCATATCCAGCAGCCCTTCGCGGAAAAGGGCGTGGTGTAAAACAAATACACTGACGCCTTTGTCCAAGCAGGATAAAGGCGTTTTTTTTGTGACTCCGCGGCACAAACAAGCAAGACCGACAAGGAAGCAGAAATCATGAAATCAGCAGCAAGATTGTTAATGGGCCTGTGCCTGATGGCGCATGCCGGCCGCGTATTTGCCGCGTTCAACGCGAGCAGCGGCTACCAGGCGGAAACCAACTACGCCAACCCGCATGCGGACGCGACAGTGGTTTCGTTCGATTGGGACGAAAACACGAACCTGTATTATTCAACCGGCAACCCAAGCTGGGATTTAGGTTTTGCCGTTTACCGTTATGATGGCGCCACCCTGAGTAACATCTATACGGATGCCGCCGCTTTCGCCGGCGCGCGCGTCACTGCGATTGGCGGTCATATTTACTTCAACGACGGCGGATCCTACGAACGCTGGACTTACGATTATTTCAAATATGACCCGGCCCAGTCCGCGGCGCCAACGAACATGGGCATTACCAGCGACTTATGGGGGCTGGAAACGCGCAACGGCGGCGATGTCTGGGCCGCGGGCGGATACAGCGCCGCCATCCATTACAGCGTCGTGGATGCGCAAGGCGGTTGGACAAGCAATCCGCTGATCCAGCTCGGCGCCATTGGGAATGCCAGCGGTCCGCTCGCTTTCGACGCCGATGGCAATCTCTTCTACACGGAGGGGTATAACACCGGCGGCCCAACGGTGTATCGCTGGAGCGCCGCGGAAGTCTCCGCCGCCCTGGCCGATCCGGCAGTCGCGCCGCTCAGCCCAACCAACCACGCATGGGCAACCCTCGGCGCCGGCGATGGCGCGACCGGTATGCTTGTTGACGATGATGGGCATCCGGTGATTACCGCGACATCCTTCACCGATCCCAGCGAATTACACCGCCTGCTGACGCTCAACGGCGCTTGCATCGGCTACGAAGTGCTGGCACGTTCGGACGAACGGCTGACAACGGCCCGACTGCGCGATGGCGTGATTTACGCCAGTTCGGCCAACGGCATCTTCACCGTCACGCCCAACCAGACGCTGCGTCTTATCGGGCAGTCCGGAATCGGCGGCGCATTGATGGTTATCGGCCTGAACGAACAGGGTCAGACGCTGCGCCTGAGCACGGTGGCGCAATCGGCGCCGCCATGGATCGCGCGCGGGATTGATGGGAACCGGCTGCTGGCGCAGGCCGGCGACGGCGGCGCAATCGCTATCGTTGAATTGAACGCCGCCAACCAAATCACAAACATTGTGACCATTGCCGCCTCCGCGCCGGGGTGGATTGCACGCGCCCTGGATGGCAACCGCATCCTGGCGCAAGCCGGCGACAGCGGCATGGTCGGGATTCAGGAACTCGGCGCCGAATATGCGTTGGGTAAGTTCAAGGTGGTGCTCGACACTGCGCCGGGCTGGATTGCCCGGGACCTTGACGGCAATCGCCTGCTGGCGCAACAAGGCGACGGCGGCGCCATAATGATCGCGCAACTGAATGCATCCGGAGAGCCCGCCGGCTTTACAACGGTCGCCGGCGCAATTCCGGGTTGGATTGCCCGCAGCCTGTCCGGCAATCTGCTGCTGGCGCAGGAAGGCGACGGCGGGATGAGCATCGTCATGGAATTGAACCACGACGAATCGCCTGCCGGATTCCGGCTGGCGCTTAATCCGGCGCCCGGTTTTGCACTGGCCGGCATGGATGTCCAGTAATTAACGCGGGAAAACTCGAAGCGGGCGTCCGCGAGCGCGCGGGCGTCCGCATTGTTTTCAGGCGGAAGCGGCAAACAGCCCTGTCTTTCCGTCCATTTCCGCCGCAAGGCATCTGCAGTTCCGCCGCTTGGTCACCGGAATCCTTGCCCTGACATTCTATCATTATAACGCCGCGCGACTGCTCTTGGATAGCATCACCCACAGAAAAAACGGTCCGCCCAAAAGGGCGGTGATCACCCCCACCGGAATTTCCAGCGGCGCGGCCAGCGTGCGCGCCAGGATGTCGCACACCACCAGAAAAATTCCGCCCGCCAACAGCGCGCCCGGCAACAGCCAGCGATGGTCGGGGCCGATCAGTATGCGGCAGGCGTGCGGGGCCATCATGCCGACAAACCCGATCGGACCGCAGACCGCCACCACCCCGCTCACCATGAGCGACCCCGCAAAAAAGATTAATTGCTTGACGCGGTTGACATCCACCCCGCGGCTGGCGGCCAGTTCATCGCCCAACGCCAGCAAATTCAACTCGCGCCAAGACCAGAATAGGCTGACGGCCCCCGCTGCCACAAACGGCAGCATGCTCCGGAGGGCATCATAACCGACCGTTTCAACCGACCCCATCATCCAGCGCATGATGCGGTAGGAATGCGCTGTGCCGCTGAGATACTGGATCAAAACAATCAAGCTCGAGAAAAAGAAGCTAACCGCCACCCCCGCCAGCAAGAGGGTGGCCGTTGAAAACCCCCGACGGAAGCGTGTCAGCCCATAAACCAGGCCAACGGCCAGCAGGCTGCCGGTAAATGCCGCTATGGTTGTGCCGCTCAATCCGAGCAGGGAAAAGACCAGTCCCAGCCGGATATAAACCGCGCTGCCCAGAGCCGCGCCGCTGGCGATACCCAATGTAAACGGTGTGGCCAGGGGGTTGCGAAACATGCTCTGGAAGGCGGCGCCGCTCAGCGCCAGCGCGCCGCCGACGCAAAAAGCGGTCAGTGTCCGCGGAATGCGGATGCGGCCAAGAATATCCGCATCCATACCGCCGGCTGCAGTCCATAGCGCATGCAGTGGAATAAAGTCCAGTCCCAACATAGGCGTCAGGAGCACGATAGCCGCCGCCAGCACGCCCAAGAGCGCCAGCCAGGCGTCTCTGGATGACATCCAGATCATGGAGCATCCTCCAGCACCGCCAGGCGCCGGCCGTCCGGCATGGCGGCCATGGCGAAATGCGCGTCATATATCTCCGCCAGCATGGCCGGCTGCAGGATTTCCCCGGGCGCCGCGCAAGCTAATATCCGGCCGGCGCACAGCGCGGCCACACGCGTGCTCCAGCGGCAGGCGGCATTAATGTCATGGATGGCGGCAACAATCGTCAAGCCGTGGCGGCGGTTCAGTTCTCCCAGCATGCGCAGCACCTGCTGTTGGTGGCGATAATCCAGGAAGGCGGTCGGCTCGTCCAGCAGCATGATTTCCGCGCCCTGCGCCAGTGCAGCGGCAATCGCCACCATTTGACGCTCACCCCCGCTGAGCGTGGATACCGGCCGATCGCGCAAGGCGATGGTGCCGGTTTGCACCAGGCATTGCACGGCCAGGTCACGATCAGTTTGGCTTAAAGTGGTGAAAGGGGAAAGGTGCGGATAGCGCGCCATCAGCACAAACTCCAGGCAGGTGAACGGTATGTCATGGCCCTCCGCCTGCGGCACATAACTGAGACGGCGGGCCAGGGCGCGCGGACGGTATTGACGCAGGTCCCGCCCCGCAATCTGGATTACCCCGCGCCCGGCGCGCTGGATACCGGCCAGACACTTGATCAGGCTGGTTTTGCCGGCGCCATTTTGGCCCACCAGGGCCAGGCATTCCCCCGGGAACACATCCAGGGCAAGTTCCCGCAAAATACTCTTGCCGTCAAGACACAGAGTTAAATCGCGGATATGGATCAATGGGGAAAACATGTCTTTTTGCCTGATTATCAACCGCGCCGTTTCACTGCGATTCCGTCGGAAACAAATCCGGATAAATGGCGCGCGCCAAATCTTCATATATCCGAACAACCCGCGGCCCCGGGATGCAAAGATAATCGCCGCCCAGCACATAAACCCGGCCGTTTTTTACCGCACTGACGGATGCCAACACATCCCAATCTGACTGCAAATGTACGCGGGACATTGCGGCGGATTCATCCAAATCCGGCGCCAAATCAATAATCACGTCCGGGTTCATCCGCAACAGGCCTTCCTGACCAACCTGGGCGTATGGCAATCGGCCTTGATAAGCGTTGTTGACGCGCAGTCGGCGCAACATATCGCCATATATCGCACCCGGCCCGGCCAGGCAAACATCCGCAATTCCGCCCGCGCCCGGAGTCCGCCCAATGACAATCAGCACGGAGCACGGCGGCGCATCGCAGGGAATGCGTTCGCTGATTTGATCCATGGCCTGCCGCATTTCATTAACCAGCACATCCGCCCGGTCTGCGCGCTGACATAATTCGCCCACGCGGCGGATGGCCGCCAGAATGGCATCCAGCGATGAAGTATCCACCTGTTGGCAATTCAAATTCAGCGCGTGCAGGTTTAGCGCCGCCGTCACTTGTTCCG
>CAZYXU010000154.1:7339-8372 GCA_964650945.1 uncultured Verrucomicrobiota bacterium
GGTCAACAACACCATATCCGGCTGCAGGGCAAAGATTTGTTCGTAGTTGATGTTGAAAGCATCTCCGACAACCATCCGGGCGGCGGCTGGCGGCGGGTGCCGGCAATAGGCTGTTACACCAATTACCTGGTCGCCGCCGCCGATGGCAAACAGGATTTCCGTCAGATTCGGCGCCAGCGAGACAATGCGTTGCGGCGGCGCATCCGGCGCGGCCGGAGCCGGCAGCGTCGGCCGGCAGGACGTCAACAACAACAACTCCAACGCCAAAGCGGTATGCGCCGCCATCTGCGGCAAATTCACCCATATCCGGCATTGACCGCGGCCAACCGGCAAACTTGGCATGTCTGACATCATTATAATCCGTGCATTTTCACAAAACCTCGCGGCCACACTTCCGAAGCGCTGGCGCGATTGCGCTGGATATTCTTCCCTGATAAGCAAAAAAGCCTTCAAGTTCCCCGCCCGGGGAACTTGAAGGCTTTCAGGCCGGAAATATATCATCCGGCAAATCCCGCCTGCCCCCCTCTGGCGAAGGAGCACAACCGTCATGATAAATCAAACCATCCGGTTGCCACGAGCAGCGGAAAACAACGTCTTCTGACTCACGGCTTCAGACCTAACACCTTGCCTTCCCCGGATATCTGCCTCCTGGTGGCTTCAAGGTTTCGTAACCGTTTACAGCGGCGCGACCGTGTCCGATTTTCACGGACTTCCGTTCGTTTCCCGCAGTCATAAAAATGCTTTTCAAAGAACTAAGGGGACGCTAACAAAAATCCCCGGGGTGTCAAGGGTTTTTGCCGGACGCCCGGACCAATTTCAGCGCAGGACTGCGTCCTTCTGACGGAGCGCCAGGGACAATCCGCCCTTCTATCCGGGAATGAAACGCCTTGGGTGGTATTGGGGTGGATTCGGGTAAATTTAATTGTCAGGGTGGCGCCGGCGCGCGCGGCCATCCGGTCGCGGCAAGTTCAATCCCAATTGCCGGATTTTACGGAACAAGGTGGTTTTATGCACGCCCAGTTCGCGGGCGGCG
>CAZYXU010000155.1:0-8332 GCA_964650945.1 uncultured Verrucomicrobiota bacterium
TGGATCCCGTGGGCGCCTGCGTGGGCATGCGCGGCATGCGGGTGAAAAACATCGTGCGCGAATTGCTGGGCGAGAAGATTGACATCGTGCGCTGGAGCTCCGACATCAAGACCTATGTGACCAACGCCTTGAACCCGGCCAAGTTAAACAAAATCATCGTGGATGAGCGCGAACATCGCGTGACGGTTGTCACGGATACCGATCAGTTGTCGCTGGCCATTGGCAAGCGCGGGCAGAATGCGCGTTTGACATCCAAGCTGCTCGGCTGGAAAGTGGATATCCAGCGCGACAAGGATGACATCAGTTTTGAGGAAAAAGTCCTGATGGCCATTGAAACGCTGGCCGGCGTGAAAGGCTTGGACCGGGCCATGGCCGACAAACTGGTGCACGCCGGGTTTTTGACGGTAGACGGCATCGTGGCGGCCGAAGTCGGCGATTTAGAGGAAATGGCCGGGTTTGACCGCGCCACCGCCGAGGCCGTCAAGGCCGCCGCCGCCGCCGCGCGGCCGCCGGCTGCGGCAGACAAGGAATAAGTTTTATGCGGGTTTTTGAAATAGCCAAAGAGCTGAAAACCACCAGCAAGGATTTGCTGGAGCGCCTGCACGCGGCCAAGGTGGTGGTTAAAAATCACATGAGCGCCGTGCCTGACGAGGCGGCGCAGATGCTGCGCGCCGCCCTGGCGCCTCCGCCGGCCCGGCCGGCCGCCACCGAGCCTCCCGCGCCGCCGGCCAAGGAGGCTGTTGCCGACAAGCCGTCCAAGCCAGCCAAGCCGGAAAAAGCGCCGGCGTCCCCCCGGCGCCCGGCGCCGGTGGAGCATACGCCACCGCCGCCCCCGGCGGCGCCGGCAGCACCGCCCTCCCCGTCGGCGCCAACTGAAAAACCGCCGGCGCCGGCCCGCGCCGGCCGCGTGGTGACCGTGCGCGGCGCGATCGTGGTCCGGGATTTCGCCGACTTGCTGGGCGTGAAACCCAACCAATTGATTGCCGAATTGATGATGATGAACGTTTTGGCGTCCATCAACGAAAAGTTGGACATTAAAACTGCGCAGCAAGTCGCGGAAAAACACGGTTTTATCCTCGAGCATGAACGTAAAACTGAAATCCGCCCGGCCGGACCGCCGCCGGTGGAGGAGTCCGAAGCAGACCATCCCGGGGATTTGGTTCCCCGGCCCCCGGTGGTGACGTTCATGGGGCATATTGACCACGGCAAAACTTCGCTGCTGGACTGCATCCGTAAAACCACTGTCGCCAAGAACGAGGCCGGCGGCATTACCCAGCATATCGGCGCTTACACCGTTCAGCATAAGGGCCATTTGATCACCTTTCTGGACACCCCGGGCCATGCCGCCTTCACCGCCATGCGTGCCCGCGGCGCCAACCTGACGGATATCGCCGTGATCGTCATTGCCGCCGACGACGGCGTCATGCCGCAAACCGAGGAGGCGATCAAGCATGCCCAGGCCGCCGGCACGACGCTGATGGTGGCGATTAACAAGGTTGATCTGCCGGCCGCCAATCCCGACCAGGTCCGGCGCCAACTGCAAGCCGCCGGCCTGACGCCCGAGGCCTGGGGCGGGGATTTGATCTGCTGCGAAGTCAGCGCGCAAACGGGGGCGGGAATTGACCACCTGTTGGAAATGCTGCTGCTGCAGGCGGAAGTCATGGAATTGAAGGCCAATCCCAAGCCGCGGGCGGAAGGCTACGTGGTGGAGGCCCAGATGGAGTCCGGTATGGGACCGACCGCCAACCTGATTGTCACGCGCGGCACGTTGCGGGTTGGCGACGTGATCGTTTGCGGCGCCTGTTGGGGCCGGGTGAAGGCGCTGATCAACGACCATGGCGTCAAGGTGCGCGAGGCGTTGCCGTCCACGCCCGTCAAGGCCATGGGTCTTTCCGATATTCCGCCGGCGGGGGAAATGTTCAAGATTTATCCGAACGAACGCGCGGCCCGCCAATTGGCGGAGCAGCGCGCCATGGAACTACGGGACGCGCAATTGGCGGCCCCGGCGCGCAAAACCTCGCTGGAAAATCTTTTCGAACGCATGGCGGAAAGCCGGCGTCTGGAGTTGAAACTGGTCTTGAAGTGCGATACCCGCGGGTCGCTGGAAGCCATCCAGCAGGTGCTTTCGGAAATTCAAAGCGAAAAAGTGCACATCAACATTATCCTGGCGGGGGTGGGCGGCATCACCGAAAACGATGTGCTGCTGGCCAGCGCTTCGGATGGGATCATCATCGGCTTTAATGTCGGCAAGTCGGAGGAAGTGCTGCGGGCCGCGAAACGCGAAGGCGTCGAAATCCGGCTTTACAGCATCATCTACAACATCGCCGACGAGATCCGCGAGGCCATGACCGGTCTGTTGGCGCCGGAACTGCGGGAAAAAAGCCTGGGCCGCGCCGAGGTGCGCCAGGTGTTTCCCATCACCAAAACCGGCAAAATCGCCGGCTGCCTGGCGGTCAGCGGCCGCTTGCGCGCCCGGTCCAAGGTGCGGGTCAAGCGCAATGGCGATTTGCTCTATGAAGGCGCCGTGATTACCCTTAAACGTTTTCAGGACGAGGTCAGCGAGGTGCGCGAGGGCCAGGAGTGCGGTATCCGCCTGGACAATTACTCCGATTTCGAGCCCGGCGATGTGCTGGAGTTTTTCGAAATCGAAAAAATTGCGGCCAAGCTTTGACGGTGGGAGATGGCATGCACGTTGACCGCTTGACCAGGGTAAATGAACTTTTAAAGCGCGAAATCGGCGACTCGCTTTTTCGCGTCATGCACGAGCAGGTGTTCGATCTGGCGGCCGTGACCATCACCCGCGTCATCACCAGCCGCAACCTGCGCCAGGCGCGGGTTTGGGTTTCCATCCGCGCCGCCGCCGCCGAGCAGGCGCGCATGCTGGCCTTGTTGGACAAGCATCGCCCTGAAATCCAGCAGCGCATCAACCGCGACATCAACATCAAGTACACGCCGCGCCTGGAGTTCGAGCTGGACCAGTCCATCGCCGAGGGGGACCGGGTGCTGAATGTGATCGCGGAGATGGAACGCGCGCATCCGGAGCTGCTGGACGATCAAGCCGCGGGACAGGCCGGGGTCGAATGAAATCAGGACCTTGCCATACCGCGCCGTTCGGTGCGCTGCCGGACGGGATCCTGCTGGTGGATAAACCCGCCGGCCTGACCTCGCATGACGTCGTGGACCGCATCCGCCGCCGTTTTGGAGCGCCCAAGGTCGGCCACGCCGGCACGCTCGATCCGCAGGCCACCGGCCTGCTGGTAATCATGCTCGGGCGCGCCACCAAGCTGGCTGACCGCCTGATGGCGGAGGACAAGATTTACGAGGGAACCTTCCGCCTGGGCGCGGTAACCGACACCCAGGACGGCGATGGGCAGGTGCTGCAGGAGCGGGATTACAGCGCGGTGACGCGCGCCGACGCGGAGCGCGAAATGGCGCGGCTGACCGGCGACATCATGCAAGTGCCGCCCATGGTGTCGGCGCTGAAAAAAGACGGCGTGCCCTTGTACCGGCTGGCGCGCAAAGGGCAGGTGGTTGAGCGGCAACCCCGCCTGATTCATGTTTACGAATTCGCCCTGCTTGATTTTCAGCCGCCGGCGGGAAGTTTTCGCGTCCGTTGCAGCAAGGGTTGTTATGTGCGCACCCTCTGCGCCGATCTGGGCGAAGCGCTGGGCTGCGGCGCCTACCTGGATAGCCTGCGCCGCCTCGCCAGCGGCGCCTTCAAACTGAGCGCGGCCGCGCCGCTGGCGGAGCTTTTAAACCTGGCGCGCGCGGAATTGATCCGGCGGATCGTGCCCTCGCCGCGCGTGCCGTTATCCGGGTAACGCCTGATCCATGAAACTCAGCCGGCAGTTGGATGTCTTGACCACGCAACGCCGGGCGGTGGTGTTGGCCGCCGGCTTTTTTGACGGGGTCCACCTGGGGCACCAGGAGATTTTGCGCCGCGCCGTGGCGGCGGCGCGGCGCAAAAATGGCGCAGCCTGGGTTTTGACTTTCGATACCCATCCCCTGAAAGTGCTTGCGCCCGAATCCGCGCCGCGTTTGCTCACCGCCATGCCGCACAAGCTGCGCCTGTTTGCGGCGCTGGGTCTGCATGGCTGCGTAGCGCTGCCGTTTACCGCCGAACTGGCCGCCTGCGAACCGGAAGCTTTCATTGCACGGGTGGCGGCGGCCGCGCCCCGCCTAACGGCGATCTGCGTGGGCAGCAACTGGACCTTCGGACGCAATGGGCGCGGCGGACCGGAGGCGTTGCGGGCGCTGGCGCGCCGGCATGGATTCCAGGCTTTGATCGTTCCGCCCGTTTGCCGGTTGGGGGCGCCTGTCTCCAGCACGCGCATCCGGCGCGCCCTGGCGGCCGGCCGCCTGGCGGACGTCTCGGCCATGCTGGGGCGGCCCTTCAGCCTGCTTGGGACGGTGGTGACCGGCCGCGGCGTGGGCGGCCGGCGCCTGGGAGTGCCGACCGCCAACCTGGCCACCGCGGATGAAGCGCAGCCGCCGGCGGGGGTCTATGCCGTGCGGCTGCTGATCGGCGGCCGCCGCCTGCGCGGTGTGGCGAATGTCGGTTTGCGCCCCACGCTGACGCCCCTTGGCGCCGCGGCGGACGCTCCGCTGCTGGTGGAGGTGCATGTTTTGGATTTGAACGAGGATTTATACGGCCGGGAACTGGAAGTGATGTTCTTGCGGCGCCTGCGGCCTGAGCGCCGCTTCGGTTCGCCGGCGCAATTATCCGCCCAGATCGCGCGCGATATCCGGCGGGTGCGCGCCTGGTTTCACGCGGGAACGATATAATTCTCGATTTAATGCTTTACAACCGCCGGGGTTTTATCTACAATTCCGCCCAACAACAAAAAAACAGGTTCAAAAAGCACAACAAGGATGATGGCATGGAAGAAGTCACCAAAGAGCAGTTTCGCAAGGAATTTCAGTTGCATGAAAAGGACAGCGGCTCCGCCGATGTCCAGTCGGCTTTGCTGACCATGCGCATCAATCGCCTGACCGAGCACCTCAAGGCGCATGCCTCCGACCACAGCTCCCGTTACGGATTGATCAAGCTGGTGAATACCCGCCGGCGTTTGCTGGATTACCTCAAGCGCAAGGACGAGTCGCGTTACCAGTCCATCATCAAGCGTCTGAACTTGCGGCATTAGTCTGCGGCGCCGCCGTGGTCCCGGCTCGGATTGCCCCTCCCATCCCCGATCGCAAGCATTGTGCCGCTTTTTGCCGCCCCGGCTTCTTTTGGATTGGGCGCGGCGGAGGCAGGCTGCCCGCGGCTGACGCCCGCCGGGCCGGCGTTAATTTACCAACAAAAATAAAGCAAAAAAACAAGGAAAAGCAGGAATCGCATGAAAAACACAACCGTCGTAGAAACCAAAATCGGCAGTCAGAATCTCCGCATTGAAACCGGGCTGCTGGCCCGCCAGGCGCGCGGCGCCGTCACCGTCCAGTTCGGTGAAACCATTGTCTTCTCCGCCGTCACTGCCACCGAGACGCCCCGCGAAGGCATTGATTATTTCCCGCTGCAGGTGGAATACCGCGAAAAGTTTTACGCCGCGGGCGCGTTCCCGGGCGGATTCTTCAAGCGGGAGGCCCGCCCTTCGGAAAAGGAAATCCTCACCGCCCGCTTCACCGACCGCCCCATCCGCCCGCTGTTTCAGGAGGGGTATCACAATGACGTGCAAATCAACAATATGCTGTTGTCGGCGGACGGACAGAACGACGGCGATATCCTCAGCATCCTGGCCGCCAGCGCCGCCCTGGTGATCTCCGACCTGCCGTTTTACGGGCCCATCGGCGCGGTGCGCGTCGGCCGGGTGGAGGGCAAGTTTGTTTTAAATCCCACCAACGCGGAACGCGCCGCCAGCGATTTGGACCTGATTTACGTCGGCGACCGCGAGCATCCGATCATGATCGAGGGGGATGCCAAGGAAATCAGCGAGGCCGACATGGTGGCCGCCATGCGGTTCGGACATGCCGCTTGCCGCCAACTGGTTGACCTGCAACTGGAACTGCGCCGCAAGCTGGGCCTGCCGGATAAGGTGGTGGCGGACCTGCCGGAGGATGCCGCGCTGCTGTCGGCGGCCTGCGAAATTTCCGGCAAGGACCTGGAAGCGGCTTTGACCATTCCCGGCAAACTGGAGCGCCGGACGCGCACGGGGGAAATCCGCGCCGCCTTGCAGACCGCCATGCAAGCGCGCTTCCCGGAGATGACCGCCGAGCAATTCCGCGAAACCTATGACCGGCTGGAAATCGCAACCGTACGCCGCAACGTGCTGGAACACAACCGGCGCATTGACGGGCGCGGCCTGGATGATTTAAGGACGTTGAGCGCGGATTTGGCGTTGATCCCGCGCGCACACGGTTCGGCGCTCTTCGCCCGCGGCGAAACCCAGGCGCTGGGCATTGTGACCCTGGGCAGCAAGTCCGATGCCCAATCCATGGACGCCATCACCGGCGGGCCGTCGGAAAAGACTTTCATGGTGCATTACAACTTTCCGCCCTACAGCGTGGGCGAGGTCGGACGGCTGGGTTCGACCGGCCGCCGCGAAATCGGCCACGGCAACCTGGCGGAACGGTCGCTGGAGCAGATGATGCCCAAGGAATATCCCTACACCGTGCGGCTGGTGTCCGAAATCATGGGCTCCAACGGCTCGACTTCCATGGCCACGGTATGCGCCGGCTCGCTGGCGCTGATGGACGCGGGGGTGACCTTGCAGCGTCCGGTGGCGGGCATTTCCATCGGCTTGTTTACCGATGCCCAGCGGGCCCTGCTGGTGACCGATATCCTGGGCGACGAGGACCATTGCGGCGACATGGACTTCAAGGTGGCCGGCACCCGTAACGGGATTACCGGCTTCCAGGTGGACTTGAAGCTGCGCAGCCTGCCTTGGAACCTGGTGGAAGGCGCTTTCGAACGGGCGCGCGCGGCGCGCCTGAAAATCCTCGATTTCATGGATACGGCGATCAGCGCCCCGCGTCCCGAACTTTCACCCTATGCGCCGCGCGTGCAGGTGGTGAAGATTGACCCGGAGAAGATCGGCCTGCTGATCGGTCCCGGCGGCAAGAACATCCGCCGCATCACCGAAGTCACCGGCACGCAGATTGATATTGACGATGACGGCACGGTCCACATCTTCAGCGTCAACGGCGAATCCATGGACATGGCCCTGCGCGAGGTCAGCCTGATCACCGCCGAGGCGGAGGAAGGCGTGATTTACAACGGCACCGTCACCGGCATCAAGGAGTTCGGCGCTTTCGTGGAAATCTTCCCCGGCAAGGACGGCCTGGTGCACATCAGCGAACTGGCCGACTTCCGCGTCGGCAAGGTCGAGGATGTCTGCAAGCTGGGCGACCAGATGTGGGTGAAATGCATCGGGATCGACGAGCGCGGCCGCGTCCGCTTGAGTCGCCGGGCCGCCATGCAGGAAAAGGGCCTGGTGGACGAGCAGAAATAAGTCCGCGTCCGGCGCGTGATGGCCGTGGTGGAAAAGTGCCACCAACAGGCCGGCAACCGGTTTAGGGAAGACGGCCATGGATAATCGCATGGCGGAATTCAAGCCGGATTGGAATGAGGCCCGCCAGCGGATGAACGACTGGTGGGCCGGCCGGCGGACGGATCGGGTTCCGGCTTATGTGGCGGCGCTGCGGGCAGGCTTTGTCCGGCGCAAATCAATTCCGGACGTCCCCGCCAAATATATCGATCCCGACACCATTTTGCACAATGTGGATTGCCATCTGGAAGCCACATTCTGGGGCGCGGAGGCGTTTCCGAATCACATGGTTTACATGGGGCCGATGTTCTGCTGCGCGTACCTGGGCTGCGCGCCGGTGTTTGAGGCGAAGACCACTTGGTACAAACAACCTTATACCGATTTTGCCGAATTAAAGGACTTGGAATTTGACCGCGCCAACCCATGGTGGCGGTTGACGCAGGCAATCGCGCGCCAGTCCGCGGAACATGCCCGGGGTCGTTACCTGGTGACCAAGGGCGGCGGAATTGGCGCCGCATTCGACCTGATCGCCGAATTGATTGGAACGGAAGCCACGCTGCTGGCCATGCTGGAACAGCCGGACGAAATGCGCGCGTTGCGGGATCGGATTATAAGCTGGGCCCTGGAAACTTACGATGTGCTTTACAAGCTGCTGCACCCTTTTCAGGACGGCTCGCTTGACGGTATGCAGGTGTGGGCTCCCGGCCGGTTGGCCAGCAACCAATGCGACCTGTGCGTGATGATTTCACCCGCCATGTTCCGGGATTTGGTGGCGGAGGAAATGCGCCGGTTCTTTGAGCATGTTGATTATGGCATTTATCACCTGGACGGCGAAGAGCAGATCAAGC
>CAZYXU010000156.1:0-4310 GCA_964650945.1 uncultured Verrucomicrobiota bacterium
GATCATCTGGTCATTGACCTGGGCGCCGATGGCACGGTCGTGATTGTGGATGATGCGGGCGCCCCGGTGGTGGCGGCGGGCGCGGTCGGCCAGGGCCGGGTGGCGCTGAACGGCATGCTGCCGGGCGCGGCGGGCGCACGCGACGATGGCTCTGGAAAAACCATCCAGGCGCCCACCGGCGCGGAATGGGAAGTGTTTTTGAATACCGTCCGCTGGCTGGCCGGGGATAAACCGCCGGCGGATAAACCTTGATGCGGGGGTAACCAGCGAATCTATTATGAAAAAAATCTCACTAGTCCGCGGCCTGTTACCAATGCTTGCAGGATGCTGCCTGACCGCCGGCGCCGGACCGGCTAAGCCGGCTGCCGGCGCGCCGGCGCCCTGGAGCCGGGAACTGGCCATCGTCTCGCTGGCCAGTTATCCGTTGTCCAAGGCGGAAAAGGCGGAGATCCTCTCCCTGGGCGAGTTTGCCAAAACGCTGGGACTGGAGCCGGAGTGGGTGGATGCGGACATCTTTTTACCCGAACAGCGCGCGCAATGTCGGCAATACCGCCGGATCCTGATTCCGCGGCATGCCTTCTGTTTCACCCCCGTGATGTATGCCGGCATGACCGATTATGTGAACAACGGCGGCTTGTTGATTAGTAATTCCATCCTCTATGGCATAGACCATAATGGCGACCGGAAATTCGACGGCAAAGACGGCGATACGCCCTGGCCCGGCAAACGGAGCTGCTTCCCCACCCTGGGCATCTTCGGCCATGCCACCGCCTCCATCACCAACATTTCCGTCTTGGTGGAATGCCCGCTCAGCGCAGGACTGCCGGCCGGCCAGGCCCTGGACCTTGGGAAAATCCTGAAAACCCGCGACACCTTGAATAAAAGCGCCGAGGTCATCATCACCGGCAGCGGCGCCATCCGGCATGGCGAAATCCGGGGCCGGCCTTTCCTGGCATACAAACATGCCGGCAACGGCGCCTGTGTTTTTGCGGCGCCGAATCTGCAGGACAGCCATCCTTTGATTCGCCAGATTGCCAGTAACTGCTTCAGCCGCGCCACGCTGGCCTGGCTCACCTTGCAGGAATAACCATGAAACCTAAATCAACATCTACGGCAACCTGGACCGCGCCGCGCGCCGGCCGGTTCGACTTGGAATTGGAAATCCAGACGCCGGCGGCTGCCGCCGGCGCATATGTCCCGGTGGAATTGCCGGATATCCAGATCGCAGCCCGCCGGATTGACCCGGACAGTTTTTGGGTGACTGCGTACGACGCGCATGGCGCGCCGCTGGTGTTCGATCCGGCGGCGCCCGCGCCGGTATGTTATAAAATCCCCAGCCGGTTTGACCCGGATTATGAAGGCCGGGCCCTGCCCCTGCACGCGCGCCGGGGCCGGCTGGTGTTCCTGGCGCGGACGGCACAGCGCCGGCAGCGGTTCAGCGTGTATTTCAATTCCCGCCGCGCCCGCCATGCTCCGGAATGCGCCCCGGAATACGGCGGCTTGATCGGCGATGGCGATGTCTTTACCCAGCGCGCCGGACCGCTGGCCGTCCCCGGCCAGGCGCGGCCGGTATTATGGGGCACGCAATTATGCGGACGCCCTGGCATGGTGGTGGCTTCATCCATGGCCATGGGTATTTATTTCTTCGAGGATATCGGCGGCGGACGCTCTCCGGTGTTTGTCAATCGCGGACATCTGCGCGATATCGAGGGCAAGGTGATTGGCGGCATTCCCACCTTCCACGACTTGAGCGGCTCCGGCATGCTGGACCTGGTCGCCGGCCTGGATGACGGCCGCCTGGTATGGTCCCGTAACACCGGCACGGCCGCCGACCCGCGCTTCGCCCCGCCGCGGACGCTTTGCGGAGTTGACGGACACCCCCTGGAGATCAAGCCGTTTCTGGAAGGAAAATTCAGGCTGGTCACAGACCGGGAGGGCCGGCCCAACCGGCTTTATTCCCGCATGCCGCTGATCGTCATGCACGGCGGCCGCTGCCACCTTAATCCCGTGCCGCTTTTCGCGCCCGGCCGGCAGGCCGGCGTTTGCGACTTGATTGTCGGCACCCGCGGCGGATTTTTCATCTGGTTCCGGCATACCCGCGCGGGATTCGAACACGGCCGGCTGCTGCAGGACACGTCCGGCAAGCCTTTGCGGGTGGATGCCGCCACATGCTTTCCCACCTGCGCGCCGGATGCCCGGCCCGGCCGGGTCGTAATGTGGGCGGGTGATTATTTCGGGCGCGTCTTCCGCATCGTGCAGGCGGGGTTCGCCAACGATGCCCCGGTGTTCCACCCGCCCCGGCAGGTGAATGTGCCGGATGAAGTCGAATACTCCTTCCCGCTGGCCATTGTACAAGGGCGCCGCCAGGATTTGCTGGTGGGCGATTTCCACGGCCATGTGAAATATTTCCGGCAAACCGGCCGGAACCGGGCCGGCGACCAGCAGTTCGACGCCGGGCGGCCGGTGACCATGTCCAATGCCTGGATTGTGCACCATATGCCGGTCGCCCATTATACGGATTTGAACGGTGACGGCGTGCGGGACATCGTCAGCGGCGATGTCAAGGGCGGCGTTTACGGCTACCGCAACCTCGCCGCCAACGCCAATCCATGCTTCGTTGCCGGCCGCCTGCTGCGGGCGGGAAACGCGTCGTTGAAAATTCAGGGCGGGCCGGATCCCAACAGCCCGGCCGACGGCTATTCCAAGCCGCTGGCGGCGGATCTTTCCGGCGCCGGCCACCCCGACCTGCTCATCGGCACGGGCCTGGGCCGCATCATGCATTACCCCTGGGCCGGCTTGGAGGCCGACGGCCTGCCGCGGTTCCGCAAGGGCCGGGTCTTGCGCGATACGCGCGGCCAGCCCATCCGCTGCCATCACATGTCCGGCCTGGAACTGGCCGATTGGGACGGCGATGGCGTGCCGGACCTGATTGTCGGCGGGCAGTGCCGGGTGCATGCCTTTCAGGACGACGACAATGATACATCCCAGGTGCGGTTTTATAAGGGTATCCGGCTAGGCCGGCGCTTGTGTTTTCAACCCTACCAGGCAATCAGCGCCGAAGGCGATAACCTGTTCTGCAACCGGCCGGTGGCGCTGTCAGTGGTGAACGCCCCGGATGGCCGGCGGCTGCTGGTTAACCGGATGTGTTTCCGCCAGACCGATCCCCGGCGTCCGACTTTGGTCGAATTCGAAAAATTCCTCCCGCCACTGCTCATCCATGGCCGCGCCAAATGCCCGGGCGCCTGTGGCTCTTTGTCTTCCCTGAATGCCGATGACCCGCTGACTGTGGAAGGCAGCGTGGTGGGCAGCCTGTTCGCCTTCCGGGAAACATTCGTGGCGCTGGGCGGTTATCCGGCCGCGCGGCTCCGCCGTAATCGGCCGTATGCCCGCGGCGGCCGGCCGGGGCCTTTGGCCAGGATGCCGGCCAGCCCGCCGCCGGCGGCGAACCCGATCAAACATCGGGTCGCCGGCCGCCTGCCAGTGCGGCGCATTGCCGATGATTTACGGCTCAACCGGTCGCTCATCCGTGCGGCGCAGCAATGGCCGGGGACGGAGTTGCAGAAGGTGGACACCTGGATGATGCCGGAACCCGACCGGGTCATTGTCCGCGCCGGCGCCAATCGGCAGGGCCTGTTCCTGCTGGTGGATGTTGTCGAACCGCTGATGGACCGCCTGATTTGCTGGACGGACCACCGCAACGGGCCGCTGGAAAGCGACGACCGCGTGGAAATCCGGCTGGATTTCCAGGCTGCGTCCGCCAGGCGCAACCCGCACATGTATTTCTGCATGATCAATCACCGGGGCTTTTTCAAGGAAATGAACCTGCGGCGCAGCGATGCCGAGCCCGAAGGACCCTGGCGGGTCGGCCGCCGGCCGATCCAAGTCATTTCGTCCGTCCGCCAGGATGGATTCCAACTGGCGATTGCCCTGGCCTGGGAGAAATGGAATCGGCCCTGGCCGGCGGCGCTGCGGCAATGCCGGATCGAAATCAAGCGGCGGCGGCATTTGTATGCCAACGAAGTCCGGGCCAAGGAGCAGCGCCTGAGCGCCGCCAGTTCGCTGAGCGGCGGCGAATGGGCCTGGAGAAGGTTGGCGCCTTATGGAAAAATTTGAAAGCCAATTAAATGAGTTAATTTTAAAGTCAGCTTTTGAAAGAAGTATTCAGAACTAAAAACCAGTGCATTGTGTTGATTGTAAACAAATTGAGTTTATTCTAAATTCTGACTCTTGCATTCCGGACTGTAGTAGCGCCACGGTGTGGCGCACTCCGGTTCCGGACTGTAGTAGCGCCACGGTGTGGCGCACTCCGG
>CAZYXU010000156.1:4410-6250 GCA_964650945.1 uncultured Verrucomicrobiota bacterium
GCACTCCGGTTCCGGACTGTAGTAGCGCCACGGTGTGGCGCACTCCGGTTCCGGACTGTAGTAGCGCCACGGTGTGGCGCACGCCGGTTCCGACGAAGACAGAATATGCTGCATCAGATGCCGAACGCCGTTCGGCTACTACATTCCGAAGTATCTGAATTATTTTACTATCTACTTTATTATCTATGGGATGACAGCGAATATGAAACATTTATTTATCGCTTTGATCTGCGCAATTTTGCTCAACCAGACAACCGCGCTGGCCGCGGATGCGGGCTCGCCCGCGGAAAGCGGCGACCGGATGGTGTATTTCGACGCCGCCCGCGACGGCGCGGCGGCCTTTGAAAATCGGAATGCCGACTGGGAGCCGGGCAATTGCCTGCCGGCGACGGAAAACGTTGCGCGCGGCGGCCGGGCCTTCGTCAAATTCAGCTACCAGGGCGATTCCGGGCTGGGGCGGTCGCTGTTGAAATTGACGCCCGCTGATGCCGCCGCCGCGGGCGTGGTGTTGACCATTGACTATCCGCTGGAAGAGTTCGGCAGCCTGGATGTATCCCTGCATGACACCGGCGGCAATACCCTGGTCCGGCGGCTGACCCTGCGGCCGGGCTTGCACGATTATCCCGTGGATGGCGGCTTCGCCAGCCGGAGCAATCCGGGCGCCTTCGACTGGCAATCCTTGCGCAGTATCGGCATTTTATTCCGGCCGGCGCTGGCGCCCGCCGGTTGCGTTTTTTACCTGGAAAAAATCCGCGCGCTGCCCCCCGCCCAGCCGTCGGCGCGCACCCCCCTGCCCATCGCCGGCATCCGCAAGATTCATGAAGTGCCCCTGACCAATGCCGGCGCCGCCGCCCTGTCCGGGATCGTAGGCTGGCGTTCGGGCATCGCCACCACGCCGGCGCCCTTTTCGGCCACCATCGCTTATGATGCCTCGAATTTATATATCGCCACCGTTTCCGAATTCCCCACCCCGCCCATTGCCGCCGTTGCCCAACGCGACGGCCAGGTCTGGCAGGATGAATCCGTGGAATATTTCTTCTGCCATCCCAACGACAACCGCTCCGTCATCCAACTGGCCATCAATGCCAGTAATGTCGCTTTCGACTATAAAACCACCCTGGCTGCCGGCAAACTCAGAAAAGACATGGCTTTCGATCTGCCGTTCCGGCGCGATAATCAATACCGCGATGGATATTTTTACTCCAAAATCAGCCTGGCATTCGCCGACCTGGGATGCGATCCCGCCCGCGACCGGATCGTCGGCTTCCAACTGGCTCAGAATTATTACCAGGACCGCGGCGATCCGCGCCTCGCCTCGCAGTGCTGGGCGCCGACCGATGTGTTTCCCCGCGCGCCAAATTTCGGCCTCCTGGTTTTTAATCCCGCGCCTTTCGGCGCGGGCGAAATCACCATCAAATCGTTCGACAAAATCAAGCTGAGCGCCGACCGCGCCGGGTTTGCCGTCGGCGTGCTGCTGGCGGAGTTCGACCCGGGCGAGTATCAAGCCACCGGCCGGCTGGTCACGCCCGACGGCGCTGCCACGGAACAGGCGGAAATATTGCGGCTGGACCGCGGCTCCCAAGCACTGGATTTTCAGTTTGATAATCTGAAGGAATCCACCGGCATTTATTCTTTCTTCCTGGCGATCACCAACCCGGCGGGCAATGTCAAAATTTTCGCGGCCAATGCCGTCAATAGCCCGGAGCCGCCCGACCGGTTCGGTGAATTACTGCTCTGCCCGGCGCCGAAATTCATGGCGTTAAAACCCGGTGAATTCCACGCCGCCGGCCAGACCGCCATCTGGCTGCCCGACAACGCCTCCGACCGCACCCGCCTGACG
>CAZYXU010000156.1:6350-8291 GCA_964650945.1 uncultured Verrucomicrobiota bacterium
CGGCCAGACCGCCATCTGGCTGCCCGACAACGCCTCCGACCGCACCCGCCTGACGGCGGAACTGTTCCAGCAGAAATACTTCCTGCATACCGGGATCAACCTGGAGACGCGCACGACCAACGATTTATCCGGCGCCGCGGGCATCGTTTTCCGTATCGCCGCCGCGGCGGAGATCGGCGGCAAGACGGCGGATTTGAAACCGGAAGGTTATGCGCTGACGGTGACCGCCAGCCGGGTGGAAATCGTCGGCGCCGACGAGCCGGGCCTGTTTTACGGCGGACTGACCTTCCTGCAGTTGCTGCATCATGCCGGGCTGACCGGCGCCCGGCTGGCGGCGCCGGCCGTGGAAATCCTCGACTGGCCGGATATGCCCAACCGCATGGTCAAGCTGGCGCATGCCCAACGCCTCACCCCCACCCCCTTCCGGGAAGTCCGCTCCATCGAGTACCTGATGGACTGGACGGACCGGATGGTGGCGGAAAATAAGTACAATACCTTTTTCCTGGACGTCTCCGGCGCGGTCCGCTTCGAGCGGCGGCCGGAATTCAACGGCCCGGAAAAAATCTATACGCTCGCCGACATCCGTCGGCTGGCCCAATTCTGCCGGGACCGCTTCATCTCGCTGAATCCATTCATGGAAGGCGGCGGGCATGCCGATTGGTGGCTGCTGGCATACCACCCCGAACTGCGGGAAACCGGCTACAAAAACCAGGCCAACGTCGCCGACCCGCTGCATGACGCGATCTACCGCGACTGCATGCAGGACTTGATCGAAGCCATGTCCGCCAAAATGGCCTCGCCTTACGGCGATGAATGGTGGCAGAAAATGCGGCCCGGCGAGACGCCCGCGCCGCTCCTGGCCGGCAAATCCCGGGCCGAAGTGTTCCGCGATTTCCAGGTCGGACTGCACGGCTGGCTCGCGGAACGCGGCGTCCAGATGACGCTCTTCGAGGACATGCTGAGCCCCTACCACAACGGCAAATATCACGGCACTTACAAGATCGTCCCGGATTTGCCCAAGGATATTATCATTACCTGGTGGAAAGGCGGACTTTACCTGGACGAAGGCCTGCCCTGGATACTCGACCAGGGATTTACCGTGTGGTGCCTCTGCACGGGATTCTACACTTTGGACGACAAGTTTAAAAACGATCCGCGCATCCAGGGGTTTGGCAAGACCGTATATTCCTTCGGCAACTTTCTGATACGCGATTCGCAGAATTTCTATTATTACATCCCATCCTACACCCTGCTCCGCGCCGCCGATTACGCCTGGAACGTCCGGCAGGGCAACGACACCTCGCTTGAACAGGCCCTCGAATCCGGCTGGCTGGAAACCGTGCGCGGCGCGCGCGCCGCTCCCGCGAATCCCCGGGCCGGCGCGAAACTGCAGCCCTTGAACCTTGCCCCATGTTTCAATGCCGGCTTTGACGCCGAAGCGCGGGCGTTCGGGCTCCCGCCCGCGACCCTGCCGCGCGGCCTGGCCGAAGTCGCCCAAACACCCATGCTGCTCGCGACAAACAAGGAAAATTGCATCCGGCTCGCAACCCGGGCGCCGCGGGCGATCGCGGTCAATGGAAAATATTCCGCGCTGGTGTTTCTGCATACGGCGCTGTTCAACCGGCCGGCCATTGAAAAGCAAAAACCGAAATTCCCCACCTGGCGGGATTACCCTTACGGGTATCCTTACGGGCAGTACCTGGTCAAATACGCCGATGGGTCGGAGATTGTTTTGAAATTGCGCCATGGCGACAATATACTGCCGGCGGATATGGGGCCGCTGTTCCGGGGCTCGCTGAACTGCCGCTATATCCTCCGGCTGCCGGCGGATGATTTCAGCACCGTTTGCCTGTATCAGTGGGAATGGGTCAATCCGTTTCCCGACCGGGAAATCCTGGAAATCCAGCCCGCGGCGGAAGGCGTTTACCCGGAGGAATTGTT
>CAZYXU010000157.1:0-8225 GCA_964650945.1 uncultured Verrucomicrobiota bacterium
CGCTCCTTTTGACCTCTAATTCACCATGGTCAGCGCAATCCACGGCACTAGATTGAATACCAGAACGACTATCTTGTACGCCCCGGTAAAGAAGTAAAGCGCCACATTGAACGTCTCCCGCGGCATCGGATACCACTGGCTGTGCAGGCGGTAGACAAAATCACCGGCGCAGGCCATCATCAAGAAAGACAATAGCAGCAGGCCGACGTTGATAATGCTGCACCACATGAAGAACCCGGTCAACGCCTCGATATTCATCGTTTTTCTCCTCGATGCTTGTTGCTTTACAATGTTTGACGACTGACGACTGGATCCTGAAGGCTGCTTTCAAAAGCCGAGTCATGAAAGCAGCTCACCCGCATTATATTTTCCTGCTGTCATATGCCCAATGCAAGAGGGCTTGCCGCTGGACGGGCCGGCATGCGAGGTCCCCTTTGCGGCAGTATTTCTTAAGTTGGGCAACATGGCGCTGCATGGCCCGCCACCGCTTGATCTGGCGGGCGTCGTCTTCCGACCGCCGGCCCAGGTAATACCGGCAGTACCATTGAAACCAGCCCCGGGGATCCTGGGGGCAGATCCATCCCTTTGCAATCCAATACGCGAGCGGCTTCGAGGCGGGCACCTTGAAAAAGTTCAGTTCAGGATCGGCACGCGCCGGCGACAGCTTGGCGCCGGCAAACCACGATGCGGGAAACTCCCGGCGGCAATCGGTCATGTACTTTCCGCCGAAGACCCCCATTGCCAGCATCTGCCTGGGCGTGAGGTCGGGCGAGAAATCCGGATGGAAGCCGCGGCCGCAGGGTGCGGTCAACCGGTAGCGATAGCCCCGCTGCATCCGGTCGTTCACAATGATTTCTTTTGGCTGCATAATCTCCTGCAACCGAATTCATTTCCGGCTGGCCGACTCCAGCATGCGTTCCAAGCGTGAAACCTTGCTGAGGGTCAAAACGGCCAGGATCACCACCAGCACGAGCATGAGCCCCGGCACGGCAAACATGAGCAGTGCCGGCAGCATGGCGCCCCACATGAAACGGGAACTCGTCATGTCCCGCTCGACAACTTCGTGCGGGATATTGCGCTCTTTCAGGAAGTCCAGCAACAGGGCGTCTTCCCCGGGGTTGAACGGTTTCTTTACGGTGTAGGAAGTTTCCACCCCGTCTTTCTCAATGGCGGCCTTGATCGCGTCCATACCGAAACCGGAAATGACGACCGACTTGACCTGGCCCTGTTTCGCGTAGTCAATGAAGCTGCGGTACGATAGAACATAATCCTCGCCGCCCGCGGCCGGGGCCGCCAGCGCGACCAGCATCACCGCCATGCACGTGAATTGCGTCCATTTCATTTTGAATGCTCCTTGCATAACATCATATTTCCGGCATCTACTTTTTAAAGTCTAGAGCAATCCCGGAAAATCGCAATAAGAAATATTCGCGATATTGATGCGGAAAACAATATCTGCCACGCCCTTCGTCATCGGCGCCGACAAATAAAGTTTGACGCCGGGCAAAATTATGGTAACGTTAACAAACAGTGAACCATAAACATCACCACAACCAGAAGCCGCCGACCACCGTGGACGTGGCGCGCGCGGCGGGCTGCTCGCCCATGACGGTCAGCCGCGTGTTATCCAGTTCCGCGAACGTGGCGGCCGGCAAGCGCGCGGCGGTGATGCAGGCGTGCCGGTGCCTGGGTTACCGGCCCAACTACAGCGCCGCCGTGCTGCGCGGCCGGCGCAGCCACAGCCTGGCGGTCGTCATTCCCGCCAGCGGCTACGCCTATCACGCGCGCTTGTTGATCGGCGCCCAGGCGGCGGCGCATGCCGCGGGATATCATGTCCTGATTCTCGCCAACACCGCGCCCCGCAAGGTAGACGGCGGCTCGCCGGAACTCGCGTGGCCTGACTTCGAATGCCTGCTGGCGCGGCGGGTGGACGGCATCATTATCGCCGCGAATATCCGGCGCGGCATTTTGCAACGCCTGGCCGCCGAACGTGTGCCGCTGGCCTTTATTGACGCCCCGCCGCTGACGCGCGGCGCGTTGTCGGTATGCACGGACGATTTCGCCGGCCTGCGCGCCATCACCCGCTACGTGATCGAACGCGGTCATCGCCGCATTGTCTTTGCCGGGCCGGGCGATGCGTTGTTCACCGCCCGCGAACGGCGCCGGGGCTTCATTGCCGCCATGCGGGACGCGGGACTGCCCGCGGACAAAATGCCGCCGGCCATTCCCGGTTACGGCATGGCGGCCGGTTACCAGGCCGTGATGCAGTGGCAGCGCGCAAAACCTTTCAAGCAAATCACGGCCGTGGTCTGCGCCAACGACTACATCGCCATCGGCGCCATGCGCGCCCTGCGGGAAAACGGACGGCGCATTCCCGACGACGTTTCGCTGACCGGTTTTGCCGGCGATGAAATCGGCGCCTACCTTTTGCCCTCCCTGACGTCCATGCAACAACCGATCGAGGCGATCGGCCGCCGGGCGGCGGAAGGCATCATCCGGCGCATCGCGCAGCCGGAAGACAACGCCGGAGAGGTCAAGGTGCCGGCGGTGTTGGTGGAACGCGACAGCGTGAGTTCCCGTTCACGGTGATACCGACATGAAGCGCAAATTCATCAATACTTCGCTGGCTGGCTGCATCCTGGCCGTCATGGCGGCGGCCGCCGGCCTGCCGCCGGCCGCCGCGGACGGCCCCCGCCCTGTTTCCGCAATCCGCGCCGCCGCCGCCCGTCCGGACACGGATGCATTCGCGGCGGTCACCTACGCCGTGCCGATGCAACATGCCCGCCAACTGCTGGAATCTGCCCATGCCCGGCAGGATGATTTGCGATTGCTGCCCGGCTGGCATGATGTTGAAATACTTGAAAAACGCACGCTGGAAATCGAAACCCTGATGCAGGATGGCGACATGCTGCGCGCCCTCGAAGGCGCGGCCTCGTGGCAATTCCACCTGCTGCGCGAGCAGGTGGTCAACAATGCCCTGAACGCCATCCCGCTTTTGTTCCTGGGTCCGTTCGGCGATGAGCGCCAGACGGATGTGACAAGCGAGGGCCGGCCCGCCCGCGACCCCGCGGCCTACCTGACCACCCCGTTCCTGCAGGAATTCCGCGCCGCGGCCGAGGCAGTGCCGCAACGTTTCGATCTTGCCGGGTCCATTCCCGACCTGCATGCCGAATACGCCGGATTTCAAGGCCGGCCATGCCGCTGGCAGCCCGGGGTCATGACGGATCGGCTTTCACTGCCTTATGATACGGGCGAATATTGGACTGTGGCCTACATTTACGGCGAATTTTACGCGCCGGAAGCCGGCGGGGCGCATTTCCGCTGGAAGGCCGGCAACCTCGCCGGAATCATGTGCTTTGTCAACGACCGGTGCTACACCGGCAATCCCCTGAATAAAAAGCCTTACCTTTTCAATGGATATGGCAACATCACGTTCGTAACCGAGGCCGGCTGGAACCGCATCCTTTTTAAAATCATCCAGAAACGGGGCGCCTGGTTCAAGTTCCAGATTTTCGAGGGCTACAATTTCAAACAGGGCACGCCCATGTATGACCTGCGTTACCGCCTGCCGGCATCCAGCGGCCAGGCGGCTGCAAGATGATTCCGATGCTTTTTCGATTTTTGAAAACCTAAATACAAACTATGGGAAACCGGATGAAAACAAACCGACGGACAAAGCATCTGATTGCCGGCGCCGATAACGCCGCATGGTTATTACGGCCGCTGGCAGCGCTCGTATGCGCCGCCGCCCTGTCGGGCGCGGCACAGATTCCAGCCACAGGCGAACGCTGGGCGGAATCGGCCATGAACACCAATTACTGCACCTGGCGGGCGGAGGCCGTGCAGGCCGTCTCCTCCGTCATACCGGACAAAAAGCAGCCACCGGTTAAAATCGGGTTTAGAAAGGACTTTACGCTTCCCGCCGGCGTGCGCGCAGCGCGCATTGCCGTATCGCCCGCGTTTGTTGATGGTTATTCGGTCTGCGTGAATGGGAAAGAAGCGCTGGCCCCGGCCCCGGCGCGCGTGTGGGGATACCGGACAGTGGATATTGCCGCCTGCCTGCGGCCAGGCTCGAATAGTTTCGTCTTGCGCGGCAATTCAATCCCGGGCGGCCCGGTCAGCCTGGTGGCGCAGGGCATGATCTATTGCGAGGACGGCAGTATTTTCGATCTGGTTACGGACGCCTCATGGCGCGGCGGATGCAATCTGCCGGACGGCTGGGACAAACCGGAAACCGCGCTGGAAGCATTGCCGGCAGCGCGCGCGGTGAAGTACTCCTGGACTTACGGCATACCGCTCAACCCTCCTTACGACGAGCCGATCCGCGTTACGCCGCAAAAGACGGAAGCCCCCATATTCGACGAGCAAACGCCCATCGCTTTGGACATCCGGATCATGAACGCCGCCGGGCTGGCGGAAGACGCGGCCCGCCTGCAGTTGAAATATGACCTGTTCGACGAAAACGGGCGCCGGACAATCAAGCCGGAAACCGAAATAAAACTCGCGACGGATGGCAAGCTGGATCTGGCCGGCACGCTTTCCCATCCGGGACTGCCGCAGGGCGCCTACCAGTTGCGTTTTAACCTCGCCGATTCATCCGGAAAAAAGATTTACACGCGGATTTTCGAGATTGCGGTCGTCGGCGAAATTCCGCAGGCTTTGGTTCAGGGAACAAATTTCACCGATGGCATGGAATTAAAGGAGATCGGCTCGATTGATTGCGCCGCCGAGCCGGCGCCGGGCGACTTTCTGGCCTTCCGCGGCGATGATGTCCTTGAAACCACGGTGACCAATAGTTCCATCGGCCCCTACCGCACCTTCGCGGACAATACCCGCTACAATTACATGACCTGGAAATACCAAGTCAAAACCCTGTATATTCCCCACGTGGTGGAAGTGGAATATCCCGATGACGCGCCCCGCTCCACTTGCATCCAGATTTTCGAGCCGGGCACGACCATTCCCGGTGCGCTGAAAGCCAGGGAATATGGTTTCCAGCGCGCCGATGCCGGCCTGACCTCGCCGCGCGAGCATCCGACCCACACCGGCGCCATGCGCAAAACCCACTTGTTATACTGGCCCAACGAGGAGCACGCCTGCATTTCGTTCCTGAACCTGGCGTCCGAAGCGCCGGCCGCGGTCAGCCGTATCACGGTTTACGAAGTGTTGAACGATTTGCCGGCCCTGCGCATCCGGGAGCCCCAGGCCGACAACCTCCAAGGCGGCCGGCATTTGATCGGCTATCATTCCGAACGCGGACCCCAGACCATGGCCAATAATTTCTATGCCGGGCCGCTGGGCAACCTTTTTGCCCTCACCCTGGGCTTGAACAACCATATCGAATTCTACCGGAATTGGCACACCACCACAGAGAACATGATCAAGTTCATGCGGTTTTCCGGCCAGAACATGTACTTGTTGGGACACTACATGTATGGCTCCACGCTTTATCCGACCAAACGTTTTGTTTATTCGCAGAACACCTACCAGCCCGGCGATGGCGCCCTGGATTACGGCGCGCTCATGCTGCGCATGTTCGAACGCAATGGCATGAAACTGATCTCCAACATCCAGTTTAACTGCACCAAGGCACACCGGATGCCGACCGTCGAGGAAATCGCCCGGGGCGAAAAACCCTGGGCGCTGGTCAGCCGCGAAGGACGCCCCGGCGGCTGGGGGCGCGACAATACCTGGCTGAACTGGATGCACCCCCAGCCGCAGGACGACCTGCTGACGGTGATAGACGAGTTGCTGGAGCTTTACGCGCAATATCCGGCCTACCAGGGCATCTGCCTGCTGCTTTCCCGCCAGTTCGCCGGACCTATGATACACTGTCCCTGGGTCGGCGAAACCGGCGACCCCCTGGATTGGGGCTACGAGGATTATACTATCGCGCTGTTCCAACAGGAAACCGGCCTGCATGTGCCCGGCGCCGCGGACGATCCGGACCGCTTCCGGAAACGTTACGAATGGATTGCGGCCAACGCCCGGGATCAGTGGATTGCATGGCGCTGCGCCAAGGTTACCGCCTTGTTCGGCAGGATTCGCGACAAGATTGTTCAGGCGCGCCCCGACCTGATGCTGTATATCATCAATGCCGAGCCTTTTTACGACTGGTCTTCCGGCCCGACGCGCCAGGGCGTGCAATTGCAGGGAAAATACAACGATGCCGCCGCGCACGAGGAAGTGTTCAAGACGTTCGGTCTCGATTTCCGCGCGTTAAAGCACTCGCCGAATATTTCGCTGTGCAACATGTACCGCTCCCCGGGCGCCAACGGCCCGCTCTGGTCGCCCTGGCGGACATGGTCCGACGCCAACCACAGCGAAGCGCTGCACGATTTCTTCGCCAATGACGCCAGGGGCGGCGCCTATGTCTGGTGCGGCATTTACCATTCCGGTTTCGGCTTTACCAAGCATGACTGGATGTTCAAATTCACCTATTCCCGCCAGGGATACCTCTGGCCGACGCTGTTCAAGGACATTTGGATCAATGCCCTGATCCGTTCCAATCCGGCCTGGATCCCGCATACCTGGATGGATGTCGCGCAATCCGCCGGACGTCTGCAGGAATTGCGCGAGTTTTCCCGCGTCTATCGGACCTTACCCAACGGCATTTACCGCCGGCTGACCGGCAACGGGCTGGACAAAAACATCTGGGTCTCAAGCATGTCCGCGCCGGGCGGGGAATACGCCTACGCGGCCAATCCCGCCTGGTGGCCAGCCGAGGTAACGCTGGAATTTGAGCCCGGGACGGTGGTCCACGATCTGATCGAGGATAAGCCCGTCACGCTTGATAATGGCAGATGGGCCTTTCACCTGCAACAATTTGACGCCAAAACTTTCAAAATCACCATCCCGGCCGGCCGGCCGCAGGATGCTTCCGCCTTGCGCGGGGCGGCCACGACCATTCCTGACGGGGCAAGAGAGACCATCAACCAGGACATTGAAACCAACACGCGGCTGGCCGAAGACCTGCTCCGGCAGGCGCGCGCCAGGGAAGAACGGTTGCGCGACACGCCGGGCTGGCACCGCGTCGGCGACCTCGAAACCATGCTCGCCGACATCCAATCCGATCGCGCCGCCGGGAACCTGGCAGCCGCCCGTGCAAAGGCGGTTTCCTGGAAGTTGGAACAGGCCCGCAACCAGGTAACGCACGAATCCCTGGAAATCATCCCTTTTCTCGTTCTGGGTCCCTTCGGCAGGGAAGACGATACCAAGTCGGACACCAGAAAAGGCGATGTAGTCAACGGCTTCAAGGGCATGGATACGGCATTCATTGACGAGACTGGCGCGCCGGACTGCAGCCGGCAATACCAAGTCTATCCTGGCCGACAGCAAGGCTGGCAGAAAACCGACAAGACTTATTGGCTATCATTCATGCCGCTTGCCGGCTCGCCCGAGCCCTACTGGATGGTGGCATATGCCTATACGGAGGTTTATGCGCCGCGCGATTTGCAGGCGGTGCTGCATGTCGGCAGCGACCATGCGATTGCCGTCCGGCTGAACGGCACGGAATGCATCCGGTATGGCGGGCATGGCACGCCGCGCGGCGGGCAAAGGCCGTCCAGCCCCCGCCAGGATTCCGCGCGGATCAGCCTCAGGCAAGGCTGGAACAGTATTTTCATCAAAGCCGTCCAACGCGGCGCCGCCCGCGTGTTTTTCGAGATCACCGATGCGGCCGGTAATCCTGTTCCAGACCTGGAATACCGCGTGCCGGCCATCGCCCAAGGATGAAATGTCATGGTTGTTACACTGTTCCGTTTCGACATGATACATTTTTGCGTAGCAAAATCTTTAAGAAATCTATCCGCGAAAAAGCGCAAGGAACGCACCGAAAAGAGTTTCGGCAGAACCATTTTATGGCAGAACCATAAGAGGGAAAAAAGTCAGAAAACTGGCGGAACTGCTTATCGGCAGAACCATTGACGAAAAAGCAGCGGAGAAGTGGCGGAAAGTATTTAAAACCATGAAAAGTAATTTTTATATGATGGTTGTTTTCCGTCCGAAAATGATTCTGCCGAAAAATGGTTCTGCCAAAAATCCGGTTCCGGTTAAATTTCGGGTTTGAGCCCGCCTTGGGGAAAAAGCCATGCTTCAACATGATCATAAAAGCAACCGATTTGTTCTGCTGTTCGAATTCGGATTGGGCGGCGAGGTGGACGGCGACCGCCTGGGCTACCGGCCGGGTTGCGAGCACAATGCCGATGCGCCGGCCATGCGCGATC
>CAZYXU010000158.1:0-8224 GCA_964650945.1 uncultured Verrucomicrobiota bacterium
GCCGTAATAAACGAATCCCGGGTACCGGATCACCCGGCCGCCGGTATCGGCAACGCAGAGGTCCAGCCGGTAAAATCCCGGCGCGGGCAACGCGGCCGCCACCTCCCGGATGGCGGCCGATTCCGCGCGCGCGGCGCCGGACTCGCGGTAGATTTCCCGGACAAAGGCGCCATCCTTCCCGATGCCCGGCAGCACCTCGTCGAACGGCCCGGTGACCTTGACGGACAAGGCCGTCAACTGGCGCCCCGGAAACATCCGCACTTCCCACGCCAAAGGGATGAGCGCCTGCCCGTCGGCCTGCCTCTTCAAGCGCAAAACGGTCTCCAGGCTGGCGGGGTCTTTCAGCCGGAAGGTCGGCGGCAGGACGCGCGGCATCAGCCATTGAACCATGGGCGCCGTCCAGGCGGAGACCGGGATTTCCGCGCAGGCTTCGCCGTAAAAATTGCGCCAGGCCCATAAATTCGCCAGTTGATTGCGCAGGCGGATTTCCATCTCGCGCGGATCGTAATCCGCGCCGGCCACGTAGTCGGCCAGCAGCATGGCGTCCCCGCTTTTCCCGCGTTGCCGCAACATGGCCAGTAAGTCCGCGCGCACGGCCGGCGGCTGATCGGCCAGATAGGGCTGCGGAAACCAATTATTGTGCACAAACGCGCCGGCGCCCGGCCCGTTGCGCGGCGAAACCGTGCGCATCCCCAGCACCCGCAAATCCGCGCGGGGAAAGACGTTGCCCCAGACATGCACCCGCAACCCCCCGAGGTCGGAATGGTGGCCCATGGCCGTGCCGTAATGAAAATATTCCGACCCTTTTTCCACCCGTGAATTTTCGACCCGCCGGGCATCCTCAATCACGCATTGCCGGATTTCATATCCGACAATCATGCTCCGCCCGCCGCCGATGGCCTGCCAGAGCCAGTCAATCCGCGAACGCTCCACCAGCAGGTGGCTGCCGTAAATCCCCATCAACACCCCATAACCGCCGACATTGTGAATGTGGCAATCCGCAACGCGTAAATAATGGCCATGGGTGTGCACGCCGTCGCGGCCGAACCAGGCGATTTCGCAATTGTCAACAGCGCCATGGACGGCGCCCCACGCCAGCCCGACGCCCGACCCCGGCGCCGATTGCGCCGCCGCGGCATGGTTGGTTCCCGGGCCGGATGCCGCCGCGGCAACAGCCGCCGTCCCGGCTGACACAAATCCCGGCCGGGTGTCGGGATCGCGTTCGCCCAGAATACGGAACCCGGTGATGCGCGCATGGCTCTGCAGCATGATAAAAGCCCCCGCGCTCGCAAAATGGCCGCAGCGCAAGATCGGCCCGGGGGCGCCGTCAATCCCGCGATCGCCGGCCAGGATCACGCCTTCCGGCACATTCAAAATCTGCCCGTGCAAATCCCAGTCATGGCCGCCCGGCACAAACACAATCCGGCCCATCCGTTCGGCCGCCGGCAACTGGCGCAACTGCTCCAATCCATTGGTCAAACCTGCGAGATTGGTAACCGTCATCCGCGCCAGCCAACCCTCCGCCTGCATGATGGCGGCCTGCGGACGGCCGGCCTGAGCCAGAACGGCGTCAAACTCCGCGTGGCGCCGCGGGCCGTAGTTGCAATCCGCCCAGCCGGCGGGATCCATCCGCCATGCCCAGTACGGGTCCGGCGCCGGGTCGTTGCGCAGCCCCTGGCGCGCGGCGGAGGCAGCCGGTTCGTCGCCGCATTCTTTCGCCCACTGCCACAAAAGGAACCAGGCCTCCGAGCGTTCAACGGCGGGTGCAAAGGGGCCGGTATCCGCCAGCAGGCGTTGTAAATTTTTTTCCGGAGCGTCCGACGCCCTACCCCGCGCATGCAGCAACCGGGCGCGGAACAAGTCCAGCCGGGCGCGCTCGATGCTGCCGCGCGCGGCGAAGGCCTCCGCCTGGTCCAAAAGCGCCTGGCCCCGCTCCAATTGGCCGGCCAGCAGACTGCGTTGAATGCCCGTAAAACTTTCCGCCAGGCACTGCTCCCGGCGGTAATACGCGGCGCGTTTCAACACAAACGGCACAGCCGCATCCTGGAAAATGGCGTCATATTGCCGGTAAGCCGCGGCGTAGTCATCGGCTTGGAAGGCGCGATTGGCCTGGTCGAACAAAACCGCCTGGGTATTGGTTTCCACGGGGGACGCCGGCACCGCCCATGCGCCCGCCGCCCACGCAAAAACCGCAGCCGTTAACAGAGTGTGCCTGATTGGTTTTTCCATATTTATTTCCATTCGGCATAAATTTTCCGCAACTCCTCGAAAGCCATTTTTTTGCGGCGCCCGTAGTCCACCAGGCCCTTGCAGTTGAAATCCACATGGAAGCACGACTCGCGCCGGCTGGGATCGGGGAAATCGGCAAACAGCCAGACAAACACTCCGGCGATTTCCGGGTATTGCCGGATCACCGCAAACTGGCGGATCAAGGCATGCGCCTGGTAATCTTCGGAATACTTTGGCAAATCCGCGGCGCGGAATCCCAAAATGCCTTCCGCGCCGAATTCCGAGAGCAGGAACGCGCGTCCGCGCAGGCGGCGGCGCACGGCGCGCAAGGTGACATGGAAATGCGCCAGATCGAGGGGCTTGATTTTCAAACCCGCGGCGGTCTGGCGCGCTTGCACGCCGGCCGTGCCATGCCAGGCGGGATAAGTGTTCAACCCGACCGCATCCAGCAGATCCCGGCAGACATCGCCGCCCGGCCCGGCGGTCAGCCGGCTGCTGGCCGCCGTCACCAGGCGCGTGGAATCGAGCGCCCGCACGGCGCGGGCAACCGCGCGCACCAGCGGCCGGGCGGCGGGCAATTCCGAGTCAATCTCATTATACAGCCCCCAGAAGGCGACACAGGGGTGATTCCAATCGCGGCGCACCATTTCCTGCGCCATTTGCACGGCCAGCGTCCGGACGGCGCGGGAATGTAAATCAACTTTCCAATAAACCGGGGTCTCCGCCCAGACCAGAAATCCCCGGCGATCGCATTCGGCCAAAACCCGCGGATCGTGGGGATAATGCGCCAGGCGCAGCGCATTGACGCCCAACTCCTTCAGCCGCCGCAAATCCAGATCGAGCACGTCCGCGTCCACGGTGCGCTTGGTGGTGGGATAATCGTCATGCCGGTTAACCCCCCTCAAAAATACTTTTTGCCCGTTCAGGAAAAAGCCCGTCCGGCGGAATTCCACCTGGCGCACGCCAAAGGTTTGAATCGAACGGTCGGCAACGCCCGTCGGAGTGACCAGCTCGATTTCGGCCTGGTATAAGGCCGGATTTTCCGGCGACCATAATGCAGGCTTTTCCAGACGCATGGCCGGCGGCCGGCGCCGGAATACAACCGTTGCCAAGGGCGCCGCAGCCTGCCCCGCGCGGCGCAAAGTCACCCGCCACCGCCCGCCGCGCGGCATGGAACCGGCCCAGGCCGGCCGGACATGCACCAGCGCATAATCCGCGGCGCCCTGCCGCAGATTCATCGGCGCGGCATCCACCCGCGCGTTTTCAATCAACAATCCTTCATGGCCGATAATACTGACATCGCGATAAATTCCGCCATAATTGAACCAGCCATGCACGGCCGGCGGCACCCGCATCGCCGGCCGGGCATTGTCCACCTTGACGCAAAGGACATTGGTTACTCCCGGCCGGATCCAGGGCGTAACATCCAGGGCAAATGGCGTATATCCGCCCTCATGCCCGCCGGCCAGCCGGTCATTGACAAACACTTCGCACTTGTAATTGACACCCTGGAAACACAGCCGCCAGCATGTGCCGGGCGGCGGCTCGAATTCCCGCCGGAACCAGGCGCATCCTTCATATTGCGCCAGATGCGGCGCATAGGTGTTCCAGCAGGCGGGAACGCGCACCGGCATCCAGTCGCGCACGGTGGGTTTGGAATTCCCCAGGGGCGCCGCGGCAAAATGCCATAACCCGTTCAACGACAACTCATGGCGCATGTTTTTTTAATCCAATCTGGTCCTTGTTCTGCCAGAATTCATCTTGCACGATAGTCACGCGCGCGGGATAAATCAAACCCCAATCCCGCCGGCGCAGATAAGACTCGAGCGCCACCGCCAGCGACGGCTTGACGGCGCCTTGGAACCGCACCCGGCCGTTGACCCGCAGCGTGACCCGCCGTAAATCCAGCATCGCCGGATGCAGCCAGGCGGTAAATTGATCCACATTTTTCGCCGCCGCCTCAATCACGCCCGCACATAATTGCGCCTCCACAATGCCGCCGCGGATGTTTTTGCGGCGCACCGGCAGATGGAAATCGTCCCAGTCCCCGACCGCCTGGTACTTGCCGCCGATGGCCGCCGGCGGCGCATATTCGAACATCATGGATTCCGGGCCGATCCGGCCGAGCGTGATCCAGCGGCAATGCGGCGCGGGGGTCGGCGCGTGGATCGGCTCGCCGCGCTGGTCCATTTCGCCCGTTGTGATCACCGTCTCGCCGCGCGGGCTGACCGCCACCACCCGCGGATGAAAGGGATCGCGGCGCACATCCCGGATATGCGCCAGCCATTCGCGCAATGCCGGGCGGCTGTTCCAGAGCGCGTGGCCCAGGGGATGTTCGCGATAAACGCAATTGACGCCGGCGCGCTGCAATCCCAGGCAGGCCTGCCGGGCATATTCTATGTCCGTCCAATGCTTGCGCTTGAAGCAGACGGCATCGTTGACGCCCTGCAGCAGCCAGGCTTCCGTGCCGGCGGCCGCGGCCCAGCACGCATAATTCCAAGTGCCGGCGCCGATGCAAAATCCCGCGAATACGTCGCTCATCCGTTGCAGCAGATGGTAACCGCCAAAACCGCCCATGGAATGGCCCAGCAGAAACACCTGCTGCCGGTCAATCCGGTAGAACTGCTCCAATTCCGCGATCACATCCAGCAGGTAATCATCCACTTGCGGCAGGTTCCAGCGTGCCGATGAAACCGCGCTGCAAGGCGCGCAAGGCAGACACACAAGCGCGCCGGCATCCTGGAACAAATCGCTAATCTCGTAGGTATCCCAGACTTTGGACCCGATCGTGCACCATGAGTCATCCGTTGCCGCGGCCGGGCTTTTCCCGCCGCCATGCAGCATGATAATCAACCGCCGCGGCCGGCGGTGATTGTAATCAGGCGGCACAAACAACGTCATCTTTTCCTTTTGGTATTTTTGCGCCAGCCCGGGCACGCGGAACGGGCGGTCCCGGATCAAGCCCTTTTCCACCCGCCCGGCAGGCTTGGGCATCAATGCCCGCATGATGGCCGACGGCTCGCCCGGATACCGCTGCAATTCGACCGGCATGGCCGCCTCGGAGTCCAGCCGCGCGCGCGCCAGGTATTGCGCGGCAGCCTCAACGTAATATCCTGCCGGACGTTTGCCCATGATTTATCCCCCAGCCAAAACTTTTAAAGATTACATGCACTCACCATATACCGTCCAGCCGCCATCCACAATGGACGCGCACACCTTTTTTGTGTATTTTTCTCGCTGGCGCCTCCAAATTGACGGCAAACCAGCGGTGCCCGCTCGGTTGCGGCCGGTGAAAAAAACAGTATGAATAACGCCGCATTGACATGGCCGCAAGGGATGGTATCATCCGTTTGCATTGCCTCCAACCTGAATTCTTGTACAAAAATTCCTGCCCATGTCAACCATCACCAGCCAGCTCAATGCGAGTATCAGACTGCCCACCCAGTTGGGGTTGATTGCCGGGCGGGGCGCCTACCCCCTGTTGCTGGCCGAATCGGCGCGCAAACAGGGAGTGCAACGCCTGTTTGTGGTGGCCTTCAAGCAGGAAACCGACCCGGCCATCGCCCGACTGGCGGATGAAGTGCATTGGTTGAATTTCGGCCAGTTGGAGGCCATGCTGGAGGCATTCCGCCGCGCCGGCATAACCCAGGCCGTCATGGCCGGGCAAATCACCCCCACCCACCTGTTCCGGCTGCGTCCCGACCGCCGGGCCTTGAAAATTCTCGCCAGCCTGCCGGCGCGCAACGCCCATACAATTTTCGGCGCCGTCAGCGCGGAACTGCAAACCGCGGGCGTGAAGCTGCTGCCGGCTTATCTGTTCATGGAACACGCCATGCCGGAACCCGGCCGCTTGAGCGCGCGCGCGCCCAACGAACGCGAGCAGCGCGACATCGAATTGGGATTGCGCGTGGCCAAGGCCGTCAGCGGCCTGGAAATCGGCCAGACGGTGGCGGTCAAGGAAGGCGTGATCCTGGCGGTGGAGGCGTTTGAAGGCACGGACGCCACCTTGTTGCGGGCAGGGGAACTGGGCGGGCCGGGGCTGGTGGCGGTGAAGGCCGCCAAGCAGGGCCACGACATGCGCTTTGACATTCCCGTGGTGGGCTTGAAGACTTTGGCGGTGCTGAAAAAGATCGGCGCCGCGGCGCTGGCGGTGGAAGCCCGCCGCACGATTTTACTGGAGCGCGAAAAACTGATCCAGGCGGCGGACCGCATCAAACTGGCCATGGTGGCGGTGGCGGGGGATCATGGCACAGATTGACTTCGAACGCGAATTGAATCCCGAGCAATTGGCCGCCGTCACCGCGCCGGACGGCCCGTTATTCGTGCTGGCCGCCGCCGGCACCGGCAAAACCCGCACGCTGGTGTACCGGGTGGCCTACTTGCTCACCCAGGGCGTGGATGCCCGGCGGCTGCTGCTGCTGACCTTCACCAACCGCGCGGCGAAGGAGATGCTCGCGCGGGCCGAGGGGCTGGTGAGCCAGGGTGTGGGCGGCATGTGGGGCGGCACATTCCACCACATGGCCAACCGCATCCTGCGCCGCAACGCCCACCTGGTCGGCTACACCCCGGATTTTACCATTCTGGATTCCGATGATGCCCGCGCCCTGATGCGCGACTGCCTGGACGAATTGAAGCTGAAAGGCCGCGAATTCCCCAAGCCGGAAGTCCTGCTGGCATTATTCAGCGCCGCCGCCAACCGGCGGCGGGACATCGAGGAACTGATCCGGGAACGCTTTGAAAACCACCCGGTGGACGAAGCCGACGTGCTGAAGGTTTACCGGAAATACCAAGGCAAGAAAGCCAAACAAAACCTGATGGATTTCGACGACCTGCTGATCAACAGCCTGCGGCTCTTCCACGAACAGGCGGCGGTGCTGGCGCATTACCGCGAACATTTCCTGTACACCATGGTGGATGAATACCAGGACACCAATTCCGTCCAGGCCGAACTGGTGGACCTGCTGGCCGCCCAACACCGCAACCTGCTGGTGGTCGGCGACGATTTCCAAAGCATCTACGCCTGGCGCGGCGCGGATTACCGCAACATCATGTCCTTCCCCGACCGCTATCCCGACGCCCGGATGTTCAAGCTGGAAACCAACTACCGCAGCGTGCCGGAAATCCTGGAAGTGGCCAACTGCTGCATCGCCGGCAATCCCAAGCAATTCAGCAAGGTGCTCCGTCCCACCCGGCCGGCCCACCGCAAGCCGGTCCTGGCTTTGCTGCGCGACGGCGAGCACCAGGCCCGCTATGTCGTGGACCAACTGCGCCGGCGCCACCAGGACGGCTGCGCCTGGCGCGACATGGCCATCCTTTACCGCGCCCATCACCACGCGATGGAATTGCAGATGGCCCTCGCGCGGGAACATATCCCCTATATTGTCACCTCCGGCGTGCGGTTCTTCGAACAAGCCCATGTCAAGGATGTCTGCGCCTTCCTGCGCGTCCTGAACAATCCCGCCGACATCCTGGCCTTCAAACGCCTGCTGGGCATGTTCCCCGGCGTGGGGCCGAAGACCGCCGAACGTTTGTGGCATAAACTCGGCGACCGGTTCGAGGCCGGCGAGGCCGCGCGCCGCGCGGAACTGCTTGACCTGCTGCCGGCCGGCGCCCGGCCGCTGTGGCAGGGCGTGCAGCCGGTGTTGAAAGCCTACTTCGCCGAACAACTCGCCGACGACCCGGGCGAGGCGGCGGCGCAATTCATCAAAACTTTCTACGACCAATACGCCCTCGACACCTTCGAGGATTACCGCCGCCGCATGGACGATATCCGCGAAATGATCCTGTTCACGGCCGACTTCGAGTCCACCGCCGATTTCCTGAACGAGGTGGCGCTGGTGACCAACGTGGACGCGGAAAACGACCGCACCGCCGGCCGGGACAGCGATTACCTGCGGCTCAGCACCGTCCATCAGGCCAAGGGCCTGGAATGGCACACGGTTTTCATCATCTGGGCGGCCGACGGCATGTTTCCTTCCACGCGCTCCATGGAGGA
>CAZYXU010000159.1:0-8193 GCA_964650945.1 uncultured Verrucomicrobiota bacterium
TCATCTCCCGTATCCTCGCCTTGAGTCTCTCTCGGGCTTTCGCGCTGACGGATAGTCAGCCTCCCCACCCCGCCTCACGACGAAGCAGTTGCCCTTCCGCTTCCCTTCGGCTTCTCCTTCACCTGGCGTGGGGACTTCAACCCCACTAGTTACGTGCCATGCCCGGCACACACGCCTGAGTTAAGCCGCGCCGCGAAGCGGCGTCGGCTTGAATGAATTGTTAGGCCTACCCGACTTGACCGACCCATTGCCCGGTGTCGCCACGGTGGAACTTTGACGTAGAAGGGTAGTCTCTGCCAACGGTACGGAAAATGTTCAGCACGTGCTCTAGGTCAACAAAGTAGCACTTAGAGTGTCGATCGCGGTCGGAGGCCACAAAAAAGCCATTCAAGCGACCATCTATTTCAGATGTGATAAAGACGTAGCTATGCATGAATTGATTGCAGAGGAAGCGTATGTCTTTGGTCTCTGCTTTGTGCGAAGACAAGTCGTAATTTTTGTCCAGATGATGCCAGTTCAAATAGTCAACACGTCGAATCGCTGGGTGAACCACAAGATCGAATTTCATTTTCTTGGTGCTGTCTGACACTTTAAATGTGTCAAGTATCTTGCGAACCGCATAGACGCCGATAAAAAGTTCCTTCTCAATTCGAACAAATGTCTTCTCGGATGTTTTCTCGTTTAAGCGGACACGTCGAAGATAGTCGGCTGACTTGAGGAGTGGGTCTTTCCAGTATTGGGATTCCCAAATCATTGTAGTGCAGTCCTAACAGTATGATTAGGCTAACCTGTTGAATTATTAACGATTAACTTAAATCATTTAGCATTATTTGAGACGATGTCAATTTAAATATTTTTTGCAACAAACAAGAAGTGAGAACGTTTTGCCATTGATTGCATGTCTTTTATTGATATGTAATTATAATAATAAAAGGGGCATAGGGGCAGAGGGGCAAAGGATCAGAGAAGCAAAGGGGCAAAGGATCAAAGGCACATAGGGACAAAGTCGGGCTTCGGCACGGCACACCCGCCTTCGCATGGCTTCGGCGCGGCACGCCCGAGCGGCTCACCGGCTTGTCCTGCAAAGCTTCAGCGGCGCAGGAAGGTTCTCCCTCCCGGGGATCAGACACACGCACGCACTCACATACCCACACACTTCTTTCTGAGGGGCAAAGGATCAGAGAAGAAAAGGGGCAAAGGATCAAAGGCACATAGGGACAAAGTCGGGCTTCGGCGCGGCAAGAACCGGAAGGCTCACAGCAGGTTCGCCCTCCTGCCGGCCGCCCTGCCGAAAATATCATTTGACAATCCGCAACAATTCCGCATGCTTACTTGGTTCTTGGTGTTCATTTTACCATCCGGACCGGGCAAAGCGCAGTGACCGCGGAGACGCGCCAACTGCCGGGATTTCGACCGCCATGCAAGCAGCATCACATTATTTTCGGTTTAAACTGGCATATGACGGCGCCGCCTACGGCGGCTGGCAGGTGCAGGCGAATGCCGTCACCATCCAGGGCGTGATCGAGCAGGCCCTGGGTCAATTGGCCGGCGCGCCGGTCAAACTGCACGGGAGCGGCCGCACCGATCGCGGGGTGCATGCTGTGGGCCAGGTGGCGCATTGCGCCCTGCCGTCGGACTGGCAGCCGGCCAAACTGGCCCGGGCTTTGAACGCCATGCTGCCGCCGGATATC
The DNA here is from genome assembly GCA_964650945.1 of uncultured Verrucomicrobiota bacterium. Classification (GTDB taxonomy): domain Bacteria; phylum Verrucomicrobiota; class Kiritimatiellia; order JAAZAB01; family JAAZAB01; genus JAXGPF01. The sequence goes on from CAZYXU010000159.1 coordinate 1,692, forward strand.
CGGGTGATGGGCGCCGCGCGTTGCGGCCTGCGTTTTCACGCGCGCCGCAGCGCCGCGGCCAAGGAATACCGGTACTTCATCTGGAACGCTGAAATTCTCCCGCCGATGCTGCGCGGCTGCCGCGCGCACATCCGCACACCGCTGAATGTGGCAGCCATGCAGCAGGCGGCCGCGCAACTGGAAGGCCGGCACGATTTCGCGGCTTTTACCGCCAACCCCAACCGCCCGGTGGAAAGCACGGTGCGCGAACTATCCCGGCTGCAGGTCCGCCGGCGCGGCGCGGAAATCGTCATCATCGCGCGGGCGGACGGGTTTTTGTATAAAATGGTCCGCAGCCTGGCAGGGTTCCTGATCCAGGTCGGCGCCGGCGCGGCACCGGCGTCCGCCACCGCAACCATCCTGCACAGCCGGGTACGCACCGCGCGCGTTCCCACCGCCCCACCCCAGGGCTTGTTTCTCTGGCGCGTGTTTTACCGCCGCGCGACAGGATAGTTTTGCAGGAAACCGATGGGCGGCAACGGCCCGACGATCGGCCGGACGTATTCCAGGAACGCGGCGGTAACGTCGTTGCCGGCGCGGTTGATGAAGGCGGGCGGCATATGGCGGGTATCCCGCGCCACGCTGCGCAGCGGCACGCGTTCGAAGCTGACCCGGTATTTCTTCCCCGCCGCGCGCCGGATGGCGATTGAGCCATCCACATCCTTGCCCACCGCGCAGCGCACCGCCGCCACCCCCGCCGCGCGGGCTTCGGCGGCATCCGCCGGGGAGATGACGCCGGGGAAGGAACGTTGGAGGTAGCCAAACGTATCCGCGCGCACGCGGCTGATCCCGGCCTGCTCGCGCACGGCGTTCGCCAGCAAGTCGCCCAGCGCGCCCGACCCGCTGAGCTGGACATTGCCGTGCGAATCCTTTTCGGCGGTGAATTTCGCGGCAATCGCTGTGCCCCGGGCGTCGGCAATCCCTTCCGACACCACGACCAGGCAACGGCCCAGGCGGCGATACACCCGCTTGACGTCCTGGATGAAACGCGGCATGGAGAACGGGCGCTCGGGCAGGTAAATCAAATGCGGCCCGGCATCCGGCCGGACGCGCGCCAGGGCGGACGCCGCGGTCAGAAAGCCCGCATGGCGGCCCATGACGACGTCAATCTTGACCCCCGGCAGCGCGCAGTTATCCAAGTCGTCCCCCATCACGGCGCAGGCCACAAAACGGGCGGCGCTGCCGAAGCCGGGGGTATGGTCATTCTCGCGCAAATCATTGTCAATCGTTTTCGGAATGTGAAAACAACGCAAGGCGAACCCGGCCTGGCGCGCTTCTTCGTTAATGATATGGGTGGTTTCGGCGGAATCGTTGCCGCCGATGTAAAAGAAGTAGCGGACATCGTATTTGCGCAGGATGCTGAAAATCCGGGCGCAATCTTCCGGGGAGGGTTTTTTCCGCACGGTGCCCAGGGCGGAGGACGGAGTGGCCGCCACCAGTTCCAGTTTGGCCGGCGTCTCGCGTCCCAAATCCACAAAGTTTTCCTCCAGCACGCCGCGGATGCCATGCCGCGATCCGTAGATTTTACGGATAACTTTCTGCTGGCGCGCTTCCAGGACGGCGCCCACCAGGCTTTGATTGATCACCATTGAAGGACCGCCGCTCTGGGCGATCAGCATGTTGCCGGATAATTGCTGCGTTTTACTCATACACTACTCCCTTCCTGCCGGCGGCAAGCGCCGGACGTGTTGCATGGGAACCGGCGGCGGCTGCCGGTTCCGATTTTCAGATGTTATTTAAGCCGCGGCTGGACATGCGGCGTCCCGTCATAAACGATTTGCACCGGCAGGCCGTCCTGCAGGATGGAGATGCGCGCCGCCTCCACCACCAGTTCGTTGATATAACTATTGGCGGGTGTGGCAACCAGACCCTGCTCGTCAATGGCGTGGATGACCTCGCGCCGCCGGGCCAGCGCGGCGGCATCCTTCAGACCGGCGGCATCCGACTCGACGCGCACGATGGCGCCGACGAGACCGGCGACCGACTCGTATCCGTAGCCCACGGGCTTGGCGCCGGGGCCTTCCCAGGGCACCAGGCGGTAGAAATCCGGATTGATGTAATTGTAATGGGAGCCGGCGCAGCCGATGCCGCCCAGGTAACTGTGGATCACGCCCCGGAATTGATCGTCATGCTGGATCAGGCCGCTCTTCCCCTGCCCTTCGCAAAACATGGTCAGGCATTGCTCATTACTGCCCGCGCCGTCGTCCGGGTATCCCAAGCCGTCGGTCACCGTCAGCAGCGCCTGGTTTTCGAACCGGACCCGGCCCGTAGCCCACATGTAGCCCTCCTTGCCGTTGGGGAACCGCCCCTTGACGCCGGCCACGGAAACCTCCACCGGGCGGAGGTTGGTGATGAAATACACCAGGTCAACGTAATGGCAGCCGACATAGACAAACGGGTCGGTCTTGTCGGTGGTGAACCAATTCTGGAAATTGGAACTCCGGTAATAGTAAGGCTCGATCATCTTGGCTTCACCCATGGCGAAATCGCCGAAATGCCCCAGGCGGTACTGGCGGCGGGCCAGCAGCGCGCGCCGGTCAAACCGCTTGTGGTATTCCACGCCGACGAACAACCCCTTATCCCGGGCCAGCTTTTCGATTTCCGCGGCCTGCTGGTATTGTAAAACCAGCGGTTTGACGCAGAGCACATGCTGGTCATGCCGCAGCGCTTCCAGCACCACCTGGTAATGCAATTGGTCCGGCATCGCCACCACGGCAATCTGGCGCGGCGGCATGGCCGCCAGGACTTGCTTATACAAATCCGGCTGATTGCTTTCCGGCGCCGCCGTCAAGGCGGGATGCGGCGTAAACGTCTGGCCGGGGAAGGCCTCGAGAATCTCCCGGGATTCCATAAGGGCGCGCAACGGCACATTGTTCAGGGCGCAAATCTGGATTTTGCCGACAACGCCCGTCCGCTGCAAATGATACAACGAGGGCAGCAGGAGGTCATGGGTAATCATGCCGCCGCCGATGATCAGGACTTCCACGGGATGCTTGGCTTTTTGCATAACTTTATTCCTTGGGATTGTTTGTTAAAATCAGGGGCGAGCCGCCGCGGGCGACACCGGATCGCCGGCCGGGGGAGCTTCGGTAGGAAGGATGCCGTGGCGGCGCAGTTTTTCCCGCAAGCCCGGATTATCGGGATGGCGTTCGAGGCTTTTCAACCACCAGGGCCGGGCGGCGTCCAGGTTCCCCCGCCGCTCCAGGATGTCGCCGTAGTGTTCCAGGACCGTCGGGTCGTCGGGCGCAAGCTGGAGGGCATTATAAATTTCATCCTCAGCCTCTTCCAGCCGGCCCAGCTTGAAATACACCCAGCCCAGGGTATCCAGATACGCGCCGTTTTCCGGTTCCAATTCCAACGCATGCTGGATGTGCCACAGCGCCTGTTCAAGGTTGACGCCCCGCTCGGCCCACATGTACGCCAGGTAATTGGCGGCATCGGCATGGTCCGGATCGAGCGCCAACGCCTTTTGAAAAAGGCCGGCTGCCTGTTCGTAGCGTTTTTCCCGCTCGCAGGCGGTGCCGTAATAAAAATAGTAATCGGCATCCAGTTCCAGGCGGGACGCCCCGGGGCGGGGCGCCAGTTCGCCGGCGCGCTGGAAGGCGGCGCAGGCCTGGGCATATTCGCCGGCCTGGTTGCCGATCATGCCGGCAAAGTAATGGGCCTCCGCGCTGTCCGGCATGGCGGACAGCGCCTGGCGCATGACCGACATGGCCGGTTGCGGGGCGTTCCGGGCAACATGCAGCAGGGCCAGGCTGACGTAGGCGTCGAGCAGTTGCGGGTTGCCGGCCAGGGCTTTCTCGTATAATTTCACCGCCTCTTCCGCCTGGCCGCTCTGCTGGGCGGCGGCCGCATATCCCAACCAGAAACTGGCGGCGAGCATCCCCGGCGTTTTGCCTTCCAATTTATGCTGGAGCGTTTGAAAAATTTTCAGCGCATCCGCCCCGCGCCGGGCGCGCAGGTAAAGGCGCGCCAGCAAATCCTGGAGTTCCAGGCTGTCGGGCAGCCGCCGCGCGCCTTCTTCCAGCACGCGGATGGCTTGCGGCAGATTGTCCCGCGCCAGCAGCAATGCCAATTTCTGGTAAGGCAGGGGATTGGACGGCCCCGCGTTGACGGCCGCGCTCAAGGCGGCGATGGCGGCGGGGAGATCGCCGGCATCTTCATAGAGCTTGCCCAGGTAATAATGCGCATCCGCATCGCCCGGGGCGCGCGCGGCGATCCGCTGCCATTGATCCAGGGCCGCCGCGTCCAGGCCGGTTTCCATCTGGCACAAGGCCAGTTTTTTGCGAAAGGCCAGATCGTCCGGCTGGCGTTCGGCCAGGCGTGTGAAGATTTCAATCGCCAGATCGAACTGGCCGTTCAAAATGTAGAGATCGCCCAGCTTGTTCTGGTAATCCGCCCATAATCCATCCGGCGGCTGTAAGGCGGCCTGGGTGTAGCATTCGATCGCCCGGCGCAAAGCTTTTTCGCGGCCCGCATCCGTTTTGTCGGGGAGGAAATTAAGGCGCGCCGCGTATAAATCCCCCAGGATGCGCAACAGCGGCAGCGGGTCGTCCACCTGCGGCAGGGCTTCCTCCAGCACGGCCAGCGCGCGCGCATCCTCCTGGAGCCCGGCATGGAAAAGGGCCAATTGCAGGTGGCTGGCAGATTGCCGCGGCGCAAGGGCGACGGCGCGCTCCAGGGCCTGCCGGGCGAGTTCCGGACGTTGGATGGCCTGCGCCACACGCGCCTGTAACCAGCAGACTTCGGCCGAATCCGGGTGGCGCGCGGCGGCGGCCGCCATCACCGCCGCCGCCTGATCCGCCTGGCCGCGGCCGGCATATTGCATGGCCAGGTGGAACGAAATCCGCGCATTTTCCGGCGCCAAAGCCTCGGCGCGCGCCAGATTTTCCAAGGCGCCGTCATGCTCGCCCTGGCCGGCGCGGAGAATGCCGGCGCCAAAATTAGCCAGGGCTTCCGCCATTTCCGCGTCCGGGCGGAACTCGGCCTGGCTGCCGGCAGCTCCGCCCGGCAATTGGGTATCGGAGCGGGTGCGGCAGCCGCATACAAGGCCGGATGCCAGCGCCGCACAGACCAGCGCCACCCGGCGGCATGCCGGCATGCGTCGGAATTTCATTTGTTGATATTTTTGTGGCGATTGGCCTTTAAACGTTTACTGCGTTTATGCTTGGCCATTTTCTTGCGCCGCCATTTCTTCAAGGAACCCATATAATTTATGCACCTGTATCTGTTGTTCGCTTCATCCGCCCCGCCTGCCCGGCGGGCCGCGGCAAAACGAAACGTTGTTTTATACAACAACCGCCGCGGCAAAGTCAATCACAACCGTGATTATTCTATAACCTTGTTCAGGGGGATTTCGATAATCCCCTCGGCCCCGGCCTGTTTCAGCCGGGGGATGATCTCCCGCACGACTTTTTCCTCCACCACCGACTCGATCGCCACCCAGCCGTCGGAACTGAGCGGATTGATCGTCGGCGCATGCAGGGCGGGCAGAATCGAGGCAATGGCCGGGGCCTGATGCCGGCGGGCGTTCATTTTTAAAAGCACCTTGGTTTCGGCCGCCAGGGCGCCGCGCAAAAGCATGGAAACCTGATTGATCTTGGCGTGTTTGCCCGGATCGGCCCAGGCGCTTTTGTTGGCGATTAACTTGGTGGTTGACTCCAGGATGGTCTCGACAATGCGCAGGTTGTTGGCGCGCAAGGACGACCCGGTCTCCGTCAGTTCGACAATCGCGTCCACCAGTTCGGGCGCCTTGACCTCGGTCGCGCCCCAGGAAAACTCCACTTCCGCCTGCACACCCCGGGCGGCGAGGAAACGCCGTGTCATGCCGACAGCTTCCGTCGCAATGCGTTTGCCGTTCAAATCCGCCACGCTGCGGATCGGCGAATCGTTCGGCACCGCCAGCACCCAGCGGACAGGGCGCAATCCCTGTTTGGCGTAAATCAAATCGGCCACCTCCACCACGTCGGCGCCGTTTTCCACAATCCAGTCATAACCGGTAATACCGGCATCCAGCAGGCCATGCTCGACGTAGCGGCTGATTTCCTGCGCGCGAATCAGGCGCGCGTGAATTTCGGGATCGTCCACGGTCGGCACATAGGAACGGGAACCGACGGCCACGTTAAATCCGGCTTTTTTCATCAGCAGGAAGGTGGCCTCTTGCAGGCTGCCTTTCGGCAATCCTAAAACAATTTTACTCATGTTCACCCCGTGTTGGTCGTATTGGTAAAATCAGGCAATATAGGCAAATATACCATGGAATGCAAGCAAATAGCGCAGCAAAGTCGCGCTGCGGGACATTTTTTACCAAGCGTGATATTTTCGTTACAAGCTTGTTTTTACAGCATATAAATTTATAGCTTGCGGATGCATTCCGTAATATTTCCGGTAATTCCGGCGGGGTGCTGCCAGCACCCTCGCCGGAATTGATGCACCGCGCGGTGAATTCCGTTGCCCGAAGGGA
>CAZYXU010000160.1:0-8084 GCA_964650945.1 uncultured Verrucomicrobiota bacterium
GACGCTGCCCGCGATCTGTTCGATGCGGTGATAAATCTTATGCATAATCCGTAACCTCCGCGAGCATTTGGACAAGCTGCCCTTCCAGCCGCTTGAATTCGTCCTTGGCCGCCGTCATATCCGCGCGGTTCCAGTCCTTGGTGGTCTGGGTCAGCCGGCTGAAGAAACTGCGGGCGGCATCCTTGTCGGCGAATTTCATCTTGGCTTTCAGGATTTTGACGAGGATGTTGAAAACATACTGCTGGCGCTCGGCGGACGACGCGCCATCCACCTCGTGGTAGGCGTCCTGCTGGAGGTAGGCCGCATCCAAATATTCGGATTTCAGATAAAGCAGGAAATCGTCGAGCGATGTGCCTTCCTCTCCCACCACTTTCATCATCTGGTTGACTTCGTTACCCTGCCGCAGGAGGCGATGGGCCAGGGCGACATGCTCCGGGTTGACCACGCCCTGGTACTTGCTCCAACTGTCCAGCGGATCAATCGCCGGATAACGCCGGGCGTCGGAGCGGGCGCGCGACAGGCCATGAAAGGCGCCCACCACCTTGAGCGTTCCCTGGGTCACCGGCTCCTCGAAATTGCCGCCGGCGGGGCTGACCGTGCCGCCGATGGTGACGGACCCGACGCGGCCGTCGCGCAGCTTGACGACGCCGCCGCGTTCGTAGAAGGCGGCGATCACCGACTCGAGGTAGGCCGGAAAGGCTTCTTCGCCGGGGATTTCCTCCAGGCGGCCGGACATTTCGCGCAAGGCCTGCGCCCAGCGCGAGGTGGAGTCGGCCAGGAGCATAACGTTCAACCCCATCTGGCGGTAATATTCCGCCACCGTCACCGCGGTGTAAACCGACGCCTCGCGCGCGGCCACCGGCATGGAACTGGTGTTGCAAATGATCATCGTGCGCTCCATCAGGCTGCGTCCGGTGCGCGGATCGGTCAACTGGGGAAATTCCCTGAGGGTTTCCACCACCTCGCCGGCGCGCTCGCCGCAAGCGGCGATGATCACGATGTCCACGTCGGCATGGCGGGAGGTCAACTGCTGCAAAACCGTTTTGCCGGCGCCGAACGGTCCGGGAATGCAATACGTGCCGCCGCGCGCCACGGGGAAAAAGGTATCAATGATGCGGATTTTGGTCACCAACGGCTCGGTGGGCCGCAAGCGTTCGGCGTAGCACTTGATCGGGATTTTCACCGGCCATTGCTGCACCATGGTAACTTCCTGCGTCCGGCCCTGCTCCCCCTGGAGCGTGGCAATGCGCTGGTCGAGTTTATACTTGCCGGGCGCGGCGATCTCCGCTACCTGCCAGGCGCCGGCCAGGCGGAACGGCACCATGAGCTGATGCTCGAAAATTCCTTCCGGCGTCACGCCCAGCGTATCGCCGGCATACACCGTATCGCCGGGCTTGACCTTGGGCGTAAAGTCCCACTCCCCGCCGCGCGGCAGGGCGGCGAGATACTTGCCGCGCTCCAGGAAAAATCCGCCCTGGGCCGCCAATTCCGGCAGCGGATTCTGCAAGCCGTCGAAAACCTGGGTCAGCAGGCCCGGGCCCAATTCCACCGCGAGCAATTCTCCGCTGAATTCCACGCGGCCGCCGATACGGAGGCCGGTGGTGTCTTCGAACACCTGCAACTCGGCGTAGCGTCCGCGCACCCGGATGACCTCCGCCTTCAGGCGCAAATCATCCAGCAGCGCGTAGGCCACCTCGTTCTGGATGACGGGATTGTCGAATTCCACCGTAATCAGGTTGCCGTTGACCCCCGCGATTCTGCCCAGGTTGGCGCTCATATTTTAATCCATTTCAAAACGACTGTTCCAGTTTTCCGGCAAAATCCGCCACCACCATCCGGCCTTTTTCATCCTGCAACTCCGCCCAGCGCCAGGCAATGCGCAGTTGCAGAGCAAAGGCCAGAATCGCCGGCAGTCCAAAGGGAGCTTGGCGGGCAGCCCGCTCCGCCCAGCGCCAGCGCAGCCGGTCCAACGCCAGTTCGCGTTCCAGCGGATTGGGCCGGGCGCAAGCGTCGCTCACATCCTTTTCCAGCGAGCAGTCGAACCCCGGGTGATCCCGCAGTTTGCCCGCCAGGTCCACGCCGGCGCGCGCGGCCCGCCAGCGCGCCAGGGCATTGCGCAACTGCGTATCCCAGGCCCGCCAATCCCGGACAAACGGCGCGGCGGGCAGCGCGGCGGACTCCCCCAGCAGGTTCCGCACCTGCTGCAAATCGCCGGGCGCCAGCAGGCGCCGGCATTCCGCCAGGAAATCCGCCACCGTCCAGGGCGGCCGCTCTCCCAGGTCCAACACCGGCAAACTGGCGCAAAAATAGTAATACATAAGTCAAATCACGCATGGCGCTTGTCTGACCCGCCTTGCTCGCTGCCGCTGCGGGCGGCGCGATGCACAATTTCCGCCAGGTTGGGCCGGAGCAGGTTCATCAGCGCCTCGGCGATAGCCGGCGCCGTGAAATCATGATAAAGATGGTCTTCGACAAACGACACCTTGAATCCCTTGAAAATGTCGTTATCCACATGCAATTTGACGCCCTGGCCGATTTTCTGGCGGTAACGCGTGGCAAAGAACTTTACCAGTTCCGACTGATCCTGCGGGCTGACCAACAGGTTGATTTGCGCTCCGCCGCCCTCGTGCGCGACATAAGCCTCGGCCATTTTCACCAGCATGTTTTCCAGCACGGTCACACTCAAAGCTTCCTTGACGGCCCCGGCCACGATGTCCTTCAGGATGTTTTCCACCCCCTGCCCCACGGTGATCAGCAAATCGCGGGCCGCCTGTTCCAGGGTTTTACGGCTGCGTTCCATGAACAACGCCGCATCCTGCTCCGCCTGTTTCAATTTAGCGGCGGCCTGTTCCTCGGCCTCCCGGACGATTTGCGCGGCGCGCTGTTTGGCGCCGGCAACGATGGCATCGGCTTCGGCCTGCGCCTTGGCCACGCCTTCCTGCTGAATGCGATCGATCAAGCCTTGCAATTCTTCAGCCATAATGTGCCACCCTCCCGCCGGCGCGGATATTTGTATATTTAACTGTCAGCAAAAATTGCAAAATTGTAGGAAAACATCGATTAAAAAGCAAGCCCGGATGGATTTATATTTTAATTTTCGGGAAAATCGTTTTTTTAGCTTGCCATTGGCGGTAAAAGATGGCAGTTTTTAACGTTTAGTCGGAAATTATTGGGCTGTTTCCGCCTGGAATTTAAGCAAGCAATTATCAACCAAGCCCGCAAACCAACCAAAGCAAACAAAATGGAATCGGCAACCGCAACCAAAACCCGCATCAACTTCGACCTGGAACAATTCGGCGGCGACAAGCAGGCCGCGCTGGCCAAGCTTTACGAAGACACCCTGAAAAACTTCACCGCCGGCTCGATCGTCAAGGGCCGGGTGATCGAAGTCCGCTCCAACGAGGTGCTGGTGGACATCGGCTACAAGTCCGAAGGCGCCATCAGCCGCGAAGAATTCGGCGACATGCCCGAAGTCAAGCCCGGCGATGCGGTGGAAGTCCTGCTGGAGCAGGTTGAAGATGAAGACGGCAAGGTGGTGCTCAGCAAGACCAAGGCCGAACAGCAGCGCATGTGGGACAACGTGCTTTCCTCCAGCAGCGAGGGCAGCATCCTGGAAGGCGAGATTAAAAGCCGGATCAAGGGCGGCATGATCGTGGATATCTGCGGCGTCAAGGGCTTTTTGCCGGGATCGCAAATTGACGTCATGCCCGTGCGCAACATGGACGACTACATGGGCAAGCGCTTCGAGTTCAAGGTCATGAAAATCGACCGCGAGCGCCGCAACATCGTCCTCTCGCGCCGCGACCTGATCGAACAGCGCCGCCGCGAAAAGAAACGCATGTTGATGTCCGAGATCAAGATCGGCCAATTGCGCGCGGGCGTGGTTAAAAACATCACCGATTTCGGCGCCTTTATCGACCTGGGCGGACTGGACGGACTGCTGCACATAACGGATATGAGCTGGGGCCGGGTCAGCCATCCTTCCAAGGTCGTCAAGGTCGGCGACAATATTGAAGTGATGATCCTGGACATCGATTTCGAGAAGGAGCGGGTTTCGCTGGGATTGAAGCAGAAACTGGCGAATCCGTGGGACAACATCGACAAGAAATACCCGGTGGGCACCCGCATTCACGGCAAGGTGGTCAACCTGGTGCCCTATGGCGCATTTGTCGAAATCGAGGAAGGCGTGGAAGGCCTGGTGCACGTGTCCGAGATTTCCTGGGTGACGCGGGTCAACCGCGCCTCCGACGTGCTCAGCCTCGGCCAGGAAGTGGATGCCGTGGTCCTGAACATCAACTCCACGGACCAGAAGATTTCGCTGGGCATCCGGCAAACCACCCAGAATCCCTGGGAACTGGTGCGCGACCGTTACCCGGTGGGCGCGCGGGTGTCCGGCACGGTGCGCAACTTCACATCCTACGGCGCGTTCGTGGAATTGGAAGAAGGCATTGACGGCATGATCCATGTTTCCGACATGTCCTGGACGCGCAAGGTCAACCATCCTTCGGACGTCTTGAAGAAGGGCGACAAGGTGGACGTGGTCATCCTGGAAGTCTCCCCCGAGAACCAGCGCATCAGCCTGGGGCTCAAGCAGGCCCAGGAAGATCCGTGGTCATCCATTGCCGCCAGCTACAAGGTCGGCCAGGTGGTCACCGGCAAGGTTACCAAGCTGGCTTCCTTCGGCGCTTTCGTCGGCCTGGACGAGGGGATTGACGGCTTGGTGCACATCTCCCAAATCGGCGACGAGCATGTCGAAAAAGTCCGCGATGTCTTGAAAGTCGGCCAGGAAATCACCGCGCGCGTGGTCAAAATTGACCAGGCGGAACGGCGCATCGGCCTGAGCATCAAGGCCGCCGCCCTGCCGGACGATGAATTCGTCGTGCAGGAAGACATGCTGACCGGATTGCGGCCCGGCGAAGACCTGGTTGACCTGGCTGGCGCTTTCAACGAAGCTTTCGGCATCGCCGGCGGCGAGGAATGGCGGCCGGGCGAAGGCAAAAATGCCAAGAATAAAGACGCCAAGGCAGAGTGAGCCCGGATTGGCGGAAGTCGGTGATCAGTGATCGGTGATCGGTGATCAGGGAGTACTGCTCACTGTTCCCAGGTTACCTTTGACTGCCCACTGGTCACTGATTACTGGTCAATGATTACTACTCACTTGTCACTGACAACTGGTCACTGACCACTGCTCACTGAGCACATGGACATCAACCAACAACTGGATGTGATCACCGCGCGCGCGGTGGATCTGGTGTCCCGCGAGGAGTTGCGCCGCAAACTGGAATGCGCCCAGGCCGCCCACCGGCCGTTGCGCGTCAAGTATGGCGCCGATCCTTCCGCCCCGGACATTCACCTGGGCCACGTGGTGGGCTTGAACAAGCTGCGCGAATTCCAGGACTTGGGGCATACCGTCGTTTTCATCATCGGCGATTTCACCGGCATGATCGGCGATCCGTCCGGCCGCTCCGACACCCGGCCGCCCTTGTCGCGCGCACAGGTGCAGGCCAATGCCCGCAGTTACCAGGAGCAGGTGTTCAAAATCCTCGACCCGCAACGCACGGAAGTCCGTTTCAATTCCGAATGGTGCGCGCCCTTGAAGTTTGAAGACATCCTGCGCCTCACCGCCAAGATCACCGTCGCGCATATGCTGGCCCGCGAGGATTTTCAAAAACGCCTGCAAGCTAACTTCCCCGTCTCGCTGGTGGAACTGCTCTACCCGCTGGTGCAAGGCTACGACTCGGTGATGATTGACGCTGACATCGAAATCGGCGGCACTGACCAGCTTTTCAACCTGCTGGTCGGCCGCGACCTGCAAAAGGCCTTTGGCAAGGAACCGCAGGCGGTCATGACCCTGCCGCTGCTGGAAGGGCTGGACGGCACCCGCAAGATGAGCAAAAGCCTGGGGAATTACGTCGGGGTGACCGAGCCGCCCGGCGAAATGTACGGCAAACTGATGTCCATCCCCGACCAGTTGATGTGGCGTTATTTTGAACTGGTGTTATGCCGACCCGCTTCTGAAATCGCCGCCCGGCGGCAGTCTTTGGAGCAAGGCGCATTGCATCCGCGCGCCCTCAAGGATGAACTGGCGCAGGCGGTGGTCAGCCGTTTTCACGGAACGGCGGCGGCGGCCGCCGCCGCCGGTGAGTTCAAGCGGATTTTCACCGAGCGCCAACTGCCGAACGAGATTCCCGAAGCGGTCATTCCGGCCGGCCAATTCAAAGACAACCGCATCTGGATTGTGGCGCTGATTGTCGCCGCCGGCCTGGCGGAGAGCAATGGCGCCGCGCGCCGCCTGGTGCAACAAGGCGCCGTGCGCCTGGGTGACGCCAAAATCACCGATCACCAAGCCGCCGTGGAATGTCCCAATGGCAGCGTGCTGCAAGTCGGCAAGCGCGGTTTTGCGCGGATTATCCGCCAGTGATCCAACCCTTGGGATACCCCCCCAACCCCAGCCGAAAAACGTCACCAGATTATACATTTTTGTATCATCACTTTAAATTAAATACAATTTTGTACGATTATCAGGGGCAACCAGGCTGCCGCACAGTTCCGCGCCGGTGCTGACGGCAGTGTCATTTTCGGCGGATTTCCTGCATTTCTAGCAAAGATAAATCCGGCTAAAAACAGATAGACAGTAAATTTCAAAACTCACGTTTTGAATGAATTCATGATTCGGAAGTCAGAATTATAAATCATTACAAAATGCACAATATCTACGCGTTACACTTCTGTAAAATTTCAGGCACCGAACACCGAACACTGTACACTTTTTAAAGAGACTCAGATAGCGCCAAGGGCAAACGGCTCGGCAGGGACGCCTCGCCCTACCCGGAACGCCGTTTTAACCGAAATCTTTTTCCCCGAGCTTACAATGGCCGTGCCCCCAGACCGTATAACCAGAAAATTCCGATGCAGCGAACACCTGGCACGATAAATGCTTTTATAAAACTTGTAGTTTGAAGTCATTTTTTAAACACCCACAAGGCATTTAACAAGGAGCAGCAATGGACGGCATCAAGCACCCGGCGGACGTAGTCAGCCTGATCAAGCGCGAGAAAATCGAAGTGGTGGATTTCCGGTTCATGGATTTCCCGGGATTATGGCAGCATTTTTCCGTGCCGGCGGCTGAAGTCAGCGAAGGCACTTTTGAAAAAGGCCTGGGATTTGACGGTTCCAGCATCCGCGGCTGGCAGGCGATCAACGAATCCGACATGCTGGTCAAGCCGCAATCCGAGACGGCATTTATCGATCCGTTCTTCAAGGCCAAAACCCTGGTGATGATCTGCAATATCTGCGATCCGATCACCGGCGAGGACTATACCCGCGACCCGCGCAACATCGCCCGGAAGGCGGAAGCCTACCTGCTCCAAACCGGCGTGGCCGACACCGGCTACTTCGGACCGGAAGCCGAATTTTTTGTTTTTGACGATGTCCGGTTCGATCAAAACTCGCATGAAGGTTACTATCACCTGGATTCGATCGAAGGCCAGTGGAACAGCGGCCGGGTGGAGAATCCCAACCTGGGCTACAAGACGCGCTACAAGGAAGGCTATTTCCCCGTGCCCCCCAGCGACACCCTCCAGGACATCCGCAGCGAGATGATGTTGACCCTGGAGCGCATCGGTATTCCGATTGAAGCCCAGCATCATGAAGTGGCGACCGGCGGGCAATGCGAGATCGACATGCGCTTCAACTCCCTGGTGAACATCGCGGACAGCATGTTGAAATACAAATATGTCATCAAGAATGTCGCGCTCGCCCACAACAAGACGGCGACTTTCATGCCCAAACCGTTGTTTAACGATAACGGGAGCGGCATGCACGTGCACATGTCGCTCTGGAAAAACGGCAGGAACCTGTTCGCCGGCGACGGTTATGCCGGGATGTCGGAGATGGCGATGTTCGCCATCGGCGGCATCCTCCGGCACGCGCCGTCGCTGCTGGCGATTGTCAGCCCCACCACCAACAGCTACAAGCGGCTGGTGCCGGGCTACGAGGCGCCGGTCAATCTGGCCTACTCGCGGCGCAACCGCAGCGCCGCGGTCCGCCTGCCGATGTATTCGCCCTCGGACAAGGCCAAGCGC
>CAZYXU010000161.1:0-8066 GCA_964650945.1 uncultured Verrucomicrobiota bacterium
TGTTTTCAGTTGATAACCAAAAGATTGGGTGATTGATAACAGCCATAACAACGATTACAAGAAAAATCATCAAACACAGGCTGCCTTTTTTACGAGATAGTCTCAATAATACTGACGGAGGGAGCATGAGGAGAAGGCTGTTCTTTCTACTCGTTCTGCCAAGTGTCTGGTTTGTGACCGCGCTGACCGCGGAGCGATTCAATCCCGACAAAGTTTACGTTCTCGCCATTGCAGCCTCAGCTTGGGTGGCTCTATTTGGAGACTTATTCTCGCGCCCATTACTTCACCTCCAATTGGCGGGATTGCCAGCAATATTTGTGATCGGCCTGGTCTTGCTCTTGCTGAAAATGACTCCCCGCGCAGCAATTGCCTGGTCACTCGTCATGGCGATCGTCTCATGGGGCACATTTGTATTCCTGTTCCGACAAAGCAATGCCATCCAGGAATCGGGTGCTCCCTTTGCATGGTTTCTCTGCTGGCTGAACCTGTCACTGTGTCTCCTCCCAATCATTGGTGCGCTGTCAATCATTGACCGGAGGTCAACTGACCGTATCCGCCAGAGTGCGACCGTCAAGACACAAACCAGCGAACAAGTCGGATGCATATGACGGCGCGAAGCCCACCGTGCATGATCCGCAGCGTTGGTAAACAAGGAGAAAACATGGCACTTGTGAAATATTCTGAATATGGGAATCAAGTCCCAACTACTGCGCCTGCGTGCCCAAAGTGCGAAGCACCAATAGCACCGCAGGGTATCGGCATTCCGCTTGCACCAATGCAACAGAAGGCATATCCTGCTAAGAAAAACGGGGGTATCTGGCATCATCCGTTATCCCGAACTGCGCGCTGGACCGGTGTCCAGGCTTTCGAGGTGACGCCGTTTGTCTTTAATGGACGCCTCTACCGTCTTGAAAACCACAAGAAATCGAACGAAACAGCCAACGCGCCGGTACGGGACAGGTATCTTGAAGATTCGGTCCGCATCCGCGACGTTGAAACGGATCAGATCATTGCCGAACCTTTGACCGGATTCTATTTCGGAATC
Source organism: uncultured Verrucomicrobiota bacterium (assembly GCA_964650945.1). Classification (GTDB taxonomy): domain Bacteria; phylum Verrucomicrobiota; class Kiritimatiellia; order JAAZAB01; family JAAZAB01; genus JAXGPF01. The sequence goes on from CAZYXU010000161.1 coordinate 1,046, forward strand.
GCTTTCGTTTATGGCGGCATTGTCCACGTTATTGCCGGCAAGCAAAGGCCGGAGGGTTGGTGGCGCATTCGAGAAGCGTACTTGACGGTCTCGCGTGATCTCCGCTCCTGGAGCGAGCCGGTCAAAATTCTCGAGGCCCAGGATGATGAGCATATTTTCAACTTTGGTCTTTGTCACGACGGCAGGCGGTTTGTGCTTCTCTACGAAACGGATGATCGACGCTGGCCGAAATTCACGTTCAAATACTGTGAATCGTCCGATCTGCGGACGTGGCGACGGATCAAAAATGCGTTTTACGGGACGGACAAATACGTCGGCGGACCGGCGCTCTATTATTATGACGGCTGGTACTATACGCTTTTCCTAAACGAAGAGGACAAAGGCAAACATCTGTGGGCTACACGGCTGACCCGCTCGCTGGATCTCCGGCGCTGGGAGGATGCGCCGGACGACCGGACGTTTCTTTATCCGAACGCCACGATCGAAACTGATCCAGAGCGGCGACCGGGCATTTTCGAATGCAACGCTTCGGACGCGGAACTCTGTGTATGGAACGGCGGTACGCTCGTCTATTTCTGTGGCGGCGACCAGTACAACGTCATCGACCTGCAGGAAGCGCGATTTAACGGACCTCCCGGCGAATTACTGGCGGAATTTTTTGTGTGAGCGTGATGAACGCTATATGGCTTGCTCAGATACAACATCAACTCATAAGACCTGACAATGAAATGACGGAGTCGCCCCACCACCTGCTGGCTATCGGCGCCACCGCGCCTCAGCCAGAGGCAGGACGCTCGGAACAGAAAAAGCGTCGGCCAGGAAAAAAATGAGGATTCCAGTGATTCCATGATTCCAAGATTCCAGCAAGATTCCAGGGTCAGCCCCGAATGGCGCTAAGTTAAGATAACTTGAGGGCGTTTGATAGTGGGTCTATAATTGTGAGCAGGCGCATTAAAAATGCGTCTAGGCTTGGTAAGCAATGGGTAATGTTTGGGTCGCTTTTTGACGGCGCGGGGTTCTGAGCGATCGATGCGTACTGGCAGGGCATCGGCAGCGAGGATTTCCAGCAAGCGTGAATGCAGACGAAAACGCGCTTGTTTTGAAACGGCACGGAACATGACCGGGATGAAAGATCGCAGGGAGTCAATGGTCCCTTTAAAGCTAATACGCTGGCGGGATAGCGCGTGCGTGATGGCCGCCTCGGCCATCAGCGCCCGCACGCAGTTGTAAGCGATAAGAAACACCCGGAGTTCTTTTTCAATCATTTCCGGAGTGCGGCAGCGTAAGGACTCCATGCCCATAGTGGTTTTCAGATCACGAAAGGACAGCTCCATCTGCCATCGTTGCAGGTACAAGTCGCAAATGGCGGTAGCGGGATAAAGCTGTGCATCGAGCAACGTGGTTACAATCCACAGGGTACGGGTTCGGAAGCCTTTGATCTGGAGGCACAAGCGGATAATGCGCACGGGAATATTGGCCGGCATGGATTTCCATTCAGTCGGGGGCATGTAGTCCGGGGGCACGGGCGGTTTCGGGAAACAGGTCTGCCAATCATGCGGTCCGAGTTTTTTTGCGTGCCGCAGATCGAGGTTTCGCCCTTGAGAGAGTCGGGCCGCCACGTCGACGCCCTGCAACGGCATGGCGGCTAAAAAGATGAAGCAACCATACACCCGATCGCCGAGCGCTATGTCGCCGGGCAGTAGCGTGCGCCATAGTGATTTAAGCATAACCATCTCGCTCGTATAACAGGCCGCGGTGACGATTTGCGAAATGGCGCCACTTGCCAGCGAGAAAATCGCCAAAGCACGCATGACGGGGAAGCCGCAGCCCTTTTTCTGCCCGGTTGGGTAGTGATACCGCTGCTGATTGGCCGGAGTATCGGGAGTGCGGAAGCTGGTCGCGTCAACAACTTTCACCGGGCGGTTCCAACCGGGCACGCGATTCAGCGCCATGCGATCCGCACACTGCGCAGACTGCTCCGTGCCGTTCTGAAAAAGCGCCAAAGGTATCCGGGCGCGTGCTTGGCAGTAGCCGCTGCTGCTTTCATCAATTTTCCGGCGGTGTGTCTCATGCTCTGCCTGCACCTTACGTACAACCGCCCGGCATGCGGTATCAGGTTGTAATGTCTGCCAGAGGAAACACCAGAACGTTAGTTTGCGGGTATAGATACGCTTGCGACTACCCAAGCCTTGCGGTTCTTGGGCTAAAAGCGCGCGTGGTAGAAAACGCGTGAATTCGTTTTCGACTTCTGCGGCGCACTGGTACCGCGCAGGCCGTCGTCCATAAGCTGCCAGTTTCGAACGCCATAGAGGAAAAAAGGTGTGTTCATAAGACGGTATATATACCGTCTTATTGACATATATGCTACACTATTCGCATGCAAACCAATCTTTCGGAACTACAGAAGGAATATGGCCGGCTACAGCGGCAACTGGCGCGCACGGGCTGGATTAGTCACGGATATGTCCAAGATCGCGGCCCGGGCGCGGGCGGGCCGTGCTATCAGTGGAGCCGTAAGGAGTTGAAGAAAACCGTATCGGTGGCGCTGTCCAAAGAACAGTATCTGTGGATGAAAACGGCGATTGCAAACTGGCGACAGGCGCAGCAAACGCTTAAGCGTATGCAGCAGATTTCCCGCCTAGTGCTCTTCCGCACCATCCCCGAACCGCCCCGGCGTAAGTCGTTAAGCAAGCAAGTATTAGGGCTTAACTAAGCGCCATTCGGGTCAGCCCTTGACAATTGACAATCTCGAACAAGCCGTTGATCGCGGCGGCCTGTAGCCACGCGAGAACGGCGTCGTTGGGCCAGCAGAAACAGGATGAAATCGGAGATTGACAATATACGCCATTGGCGTATGATGTTTACATGATTTTCATTGAGACCTCAGTGTTCACAAAAGAGATCAGGAACCTCTTGCCGGATGAAGAGTACCGAAGATTGCAGACGGCGCTGATGTTCAGGCCGGATGCCGGTGACCTCTTCCGCGGCGGCGGTGGATTGCGGAAGGTGCGGTGGAAGCTACCCGGTATGGGTAAGCGCGGTGCCCTGCGGGTCATATACTACTGGGATATGCCGGATGCGATCTAGATGCTTTTGCCGTACAAGAAGACAGATCAAGATGACCTCACGCCGGCGCAAATAAGATTCCTCCGGAAGTTGGTCAAGGAGTGGTTAACATGAAAGAAGACACGTTTGCCAAGTTGGTCGCCAGCATCAAGGAGGCCGGAGAGATCAAGGCGGGACGCCACACGCCCAGCCGACTATACGAGATCAAGCCCCCTGAAATTCGAGTCGTTCGTGAGCAACTCGACGTCTCACAAGGAGAGTTTGCCGTCATGATTGGTGTCAGCACCCGCACCCTCCAGAACTGGGAGCAAGGCCGACGCCAGCCCGATGGTCCAGCGAAAGCGCTGCTGACCATCGCTTCGCGCAATCCGGCTGCAGTTCTTGATGCTCTGCACGGACAAAGAACCAGCCCAACAACCAAACCCAGGCAATTCTCAAACCGCGCGACGCGGGTCTCGAACACCTGATTCGTAACGTTGTCTGTTTGCCGCGGCGGTTAGACTTGAAATGGCAATTGGAAGCGAATCCGGCGGCTCAGCCCAGCGCGCGGATTTCCGCCGGCGTCAAAGCCCGCCATTGCCCCGGTGACAAACCGCGCAAATTCAGATCGCCGAGCATCGTCCGGACCAGCCGATGCACGCGCAAACCGGAGCGCTCGCACAGCCGGCGCACCTGGCGGTTCCGCCCTTCCGTCAACTGGAACTCCAGGATGACGCGGCCCGGCGCGGCGCCGGCCTGCAGCACAGACACAGCCGCCGGCCTGGTGATGTAGCCGTCCGGCATGGTCAAAGGCGCCTGCAAACCGCGCAGCACGGCGGGATTGACCGGACCGCTGGCGGTGACCCGGTAGATCTTGACGCGTCCATGGCGCGGATGCATCAGCCGCTGTAAGAGCGCGCCATCATTGGCCAGCAACACCAATCCTTCGCTGTCCTTATCCAGGCGGCCGGCAATCCGCAGCGCGCGGTCGGCCGGCGGCAGGAGGTCGTAAACCGTGCGCGCGGCGGCGGCGGTGCATTGATAACCGCGGGGCTTATGCAGCAGCAGCACGCGGCAGGGCGGCGCGGCGGCGGCAACCTCCCGGCCGTCCAGCAGCACCCGGTCATCTCCCGGAATGACCGACATGCCCAGGGCGGCGGGCCGGCCGTTGACCAGCACGCGGCCGGCGGCAATCAGTTGTTCACAGGCGCGGCGGGAGCCGCAGCCGCGCGCGGCCAGGAATTTCTGCAAGCGCATGCTGCCGCAAGGCTGATCGATGGAAGCGGGCATAACCTTCACAGAAATGCGGTCAGGGGGCTGGATGGATCGGGATGGTCGCCGGGGGAGATCAGCCCGGCCAGCCGCGCGGCGCGTCCGGCCCGGACCGCCGCAGCGAAGGCCGCGGCCATGGCCGGGGGGTCGTCCGCGGCGGCAATCGCGCTGTTGACCAGCACGGCGGCGCAGCCCATCTCCATGGCTGCCGCGGCGTCCGACGGGGCGCGTAAACCGGCGTCCACAATCACCGGCACCCGGCTGTAACGCACGATCACTTCCAGCATGCCGCGGGTTGCCAGCCCCTGCCCGGTGCCGATGCCGGCGCCGAGCGGCATGACGGAAACGCAGCCGATTTCTTCCAGGCGCTTGGCCAGCACCGGATCGGCGGAAATATAAGGCATGACCAGAAAACCATCCCCCACCAGGCGGCGGGCGGCTTCAAACGTTTCCAGGGGGTCGGGCATCAAATGCAGCGGATTGGGATGGATTTCCAGTTTGATCAGGGGGCTGCCGCTGATTTCGCGCGCCAGGTGCGCCGCGCGCACGGCTTCCTCGGCGTTACAGGCCCCGGAGGTGTTGGGCATGAGGATCAGGTCCGGACACCCCGCCAGCGGCCCCAGCAGGTCTTCCTCCGGACGGGCGCGGTTGAAGCGGCGCAGGGCCACGGTCACCACCTGGGCGCCGGCGGCCCGGATGGCATCCAGCATAACGGACGGGGATGAAAATTTACCGGTGCCCAGGAGCAGCCGCGAAGTAAGACGGTAATCGCCGATTTTTAAAACATCCGTCTCGGACATGGCTATGCTTCCGGACTCAATCAACTTACAACCTGAGTTTCAGCTGCGGAGTCTTCCGCCATGTTGGCCAGACTCTCTTCAATCTGATCCAAGGCGGCGCGGATGACCGTCAACTGCCGTTTGACCGCCTGGATCCCCGGTGCGGTTTTGGCATGCAACCGCTCCAGGTGCGCCCGCCGGGCGTGCAACTCCTGGTTTTCCATCGCCAAATGGCGCACTTTCTCCTGCAAGTCCGGCGGCAAGTCGCCCAGGTTCAGGATATCCGGCGAAGCATCCTCCGCCCCGGACATATCCGCGGAAATGCTTTGATCGATTTCCGCCAAATCCACGCCGGCTGGAATTGGCACCTGCAATTCCGCATTGCAATCCGGGCAGCGGATGATCAGCCCGGCGCCGCGCCGGTCGATCACCAGGCTCTTCCCGCAATTGCCGCATTCAAACAGGATATCGTCGGCTTTGATTTCGCCTGCGCCTGCTATATTAGCAATAATTTCATCCGGCATAAGCCCCTCCGCCACCATGCGGTTAATATAAACCTACACCCCCATTGAACGGCTTCCATATTATCCGCGCCGGCGGGCAAAGCAAGCATTTAATTATGCGAATTGGCAGATATCAGCCGCAATTTATGATTGACGTCCCGGCGGCAATGATTACAATAGCCAACCATCTGCCGGTTTCCGGCAAAATGGCGCGATAGCCAAGTGGTTAGGCACGGGTCTGCAAAACCTGTCACGCCGGTTCAATTCCGGCTCGCGCCTCCATTGTTTCCTAGACCGGAACAACCGCCGCATCCTCGACCGCCTTGAAAACCCGCAGAAAGTTGCCGCCCAGTATCTTGGCGATGGCTTCCCGCGGATATCCGCGTTGACGCATTCCCACGGTGAAATACGGCCAATTCAGCCAGCTTAAACTGGCCTGGCCATCCCTGGTCATGGGCACGGCCGGATCCTTCAGCGCATCCCAAGCGCCGAACCAGCGATCCGCGCTGTAGGCGCCGGCCTTGGGAAATTGCGCCTCGAACTCGGCGAGGCTACCCGGGAAAGCGCTCTGGTAGGCGCTGTCCGTCCCGATGGCCACATGATCCGCCCCGATTAAATTCACGGCATGATCTACATGATCCAGCAAGGCATTGATATCAGCGCTGCCGCCGAGGAATTGCGGCAGCACGCATATGCCCACCAGCCCGCCGGACGCCGCAATGGCCTTCAAGGCATCGTCGCTTTTGCCGCGCGGGTGATCGTGCAGCGCCCGGCAGATGGTATGCGAGGCCATGACCGGCGCCTGCGAATATTCCGCCGCTTCGATGGTGGTGCGCTCGCCGCTGTGCGGCGTGTCCACCACCATGCCCAGCCGGTTCATTTGCCGGATCACGTCGCGGCCATGCAAACTCAGTCCGCCATTGGCCGGCTCCAGGCAGCCATCCCCCACCCAATTGCGCCGGTTATAAGTCAGGTGCATCACCCGGATGCCGAACCGGTGAAAGATTTCCAGCCAGTTCCGGACATCCATGCCATCCTCCAGCCCGCTTTGCGCCGGCGGGCAGTTGGCGCTGCAGATCACCGCCAGCTTGTTCTCCGCGCGCGCCGCCGCGAGATCATCGAAACAAACCGCTTTCCGCATCCAGGGCGCAAGGTAATCGAACATCTGGATGTACCAGGATATCCGGTGGAGACTGTGGTGCAGGCTTTTTTCACTCCCCACCGTCAGGACCGTGCAATTCAGGCCGGTAGCCCGCACTGCGCCGAGGAATTCCCGGCGGCAGTCCTGGTTGAAGACCGAGGTTGCCCGGCAAATCGCCTCGCGCACCGGGCGGATTTCCGCGTGGGAGGCGCCGTTGGCGATCATGGTCCGCAAAGTGTCAACGGCTTGCGGCGACCAGGTGGCCGGCAGGAAGCCGAACA
>CAZYXU010000162.1:0-7911 GCA_964650945.1 uncultured Verrucomicrobiota bacterium
TCCAGCGGCGGCAGCCCGGCGGATGTGGCCGAGGCCTTGCGCATGGTCGCGGCCGGCGAAATCGATCCGGGCATGCACCTCGATATGGTCGGCAGCCTGGATTGTTTTCCCGCGGCGCTGGCGGCAGTGAAAGATGCCGTGGTGGAAGGCAAGGTCGTGCTCTATCCCCATGCGCGCCCGACCCCCCTGACCAAGGTCGCCCGCTGGCGGCAGGCGGACGAAGCGGAATTTCTGCGCGCGCACGGCGCGCTGCCGGATCGCGGCGTGTAACGCCGCTCCCACCAGAGGAAGTATGTGAGTGTGTGGGTGTGTGAGTCTGGAAGGGATACGGGTGTCGCGTGTCGGGTGTCGCGTGTCGGGTGTCGCGTGTCGCGTGTCGGGTGGCGCGTGTCGGGTGTCGCGTGTCGGAAGGCGCGTGTCGGGTGGCGCGTGTCGGGTGGCGGAGCGCGGCGCGTAGCGCCGCTCCACATACTCACAAACCCACGCACTCCTTTTACACCATCATGTGCATCTTGTGCTTCTTGTGGCCAATTTCCGACGCTGTCATCAAGCATGGCGGCGCGTAGCGCCGCTCTGTTCTATTCCGGTTTTTCCGGCTGGTTTTTGATCATTTCCTGCGCGAATTCCGGATAGATTTTCTGCATGCATTCCGGGCAGATGCTGTGGCTGAAATCGGCCTCGGAATGGTTGCGCACGTAAACTTCCACCTGCTCCCAATAGCCGCGGTCGTTCCGGATTTTTTTGCAGTTGGCGCAGATGGGGACAATGCCGCGCAGGGTTTTGATCTGGTCTAAGGCCTTGTGCAATTCCGCAACCTTGGCCGACAGGGCATCCCGCATCTCCATCATCCGGCGCCCGACATCAATCCGGGCGCGGAGTTCGCCGGCATCGCAGGGCTTGGTCAGGTAGTCGTCGGCGCCGGCGTTCAAGGCGGCGACCACATCGGATTTTTCGCCCTTGGTGGTCAGGATGATGATGTAGGGGATGCGGTCAGCCGGCAAGCCGCGGGTCAGGCGCAGCACATCCATGCCGTCCATGCCCGGCATGATCCAGTCGAGAATCGCCAGGCGCGGCGCGTCCGGCCGCTGCAGCGCCTCCCAAGCCTCGTTGCCGTCAAGGGCGGTCACTGCCGTATGCCCGCTTTTTTCCAGGATGCCGCCCATGATCGCGCGGGATGTGAAATCGTCGTCGGCAATCAAAATGCGCATGTTTAAACTCCTTCAAGAAACAATGGTTGGAAAAATTGCGGCGGGCTGCATGCTGGTTGCCGATCGCTGTCCTCTGACCGCGGCCCGCGGTTCCAGTTCCTGATCGATGGCCGCTTGCAACAGGGCGAACTCGGTTTCCGCTTGCGCCATCCGGGCATGGCCGTGGTCTGGCCGGCCGGCTTGGGCCGCCTTTTCGATCGCCGCCATGGCATTGCGCAGGCGTTCGCCGCCGACGCTGGCGGCCGCGCCTTTGATGGTGTGCGCCTGGCGCGCGGCCTCCGCATGGCTGCCGGCCGCCAGCAGCTTACCCAGCCGCGTGATTTGTCCGGGCATATCGCCGCGGAATGCGGTCAGGACTTTACGGACCAGATCGGCGTCGCCCAGCAGGCGCGCGGACATGCCGGCGCGGTCAAAGACCGCCGCGGTTTGCGGCGTGCGGCCGTTTGGATCCGGCGGCGGTTCCGCCTGGACCGGTTGTGCGTCCGGGCCGGCGGCCAGTTCGGCGCCCGGCAGCCATTTGAGCAGCGCTTCCGCAAGCGCCTGGGGAGTGACCGGTTTGCTGAGGTAGTCGTTCATGCCGGCTGCCAGGCATTTATCGCGGTCTTCTTCAAGGGCATGCGCGGTCATGGCGATGATGGGCATGGGAGCGCCGGAAGAATGCTCAATGGTGCAGGCTGAGGTAGGATTGCCATCCCGGGCGCGTTCCCATGCCCGGATTTGCCGGGTGGCGGTAAATCCGTCCATCAACGGCATTTGAATGTCCATCAAAACCAGGTCATACGCGGCGGTTTTCACGGCCTGGACGGTCTCCGAACCATCGGCGGCCACATCGGCGCGCACTCCCATTTTCTCCAGCATGCCGACGGCCACCTCCTGGTTGGTCAAATTATCTTCCGCCAGGAGCACGCGCGGAATATGTCCGCGGAAAACGAACTGGATGGCCGGGAGCGCGCGCTGCGACAACTGCGGCCGGCGATTGTCGGCGGGGGTGGCGGCCCCCTGGCGGTCCAGGCATACGGTGAACCAGAATTCCGAGCCCTGGCCCGGTGCGCTGGTCACGCCGATCGCGCCGCCCATCAATTCGGCCAGTTGCTTGGCGATGGCCAGCCCCAGGCCGCTGCCGCCGTATTGACGCGTGGACGAAGCGTCCGCCTGGCTGAAGCGTTCGAACAGCAAGCCGATTTTGTCCGGCGCAATGCCGATGCCGGTATCCCGCACGCAAAAACGCAGGGTGGTCCGCGATTTGCAATCCGAATTTTGCGGGGCGGGGCGCGCCTGGCCGTTGGCGCCGGCCGGGGCCGGCTCCGCCAGCGCGACGCGAATCGCCACTTCGCCGGCCGCGGTGAACTTGATGGCATTGCCCACCAGGTTGGTTAGAATCTGGCGCAGCCGGGCGGGATCGCCGCGCAGCCGCGTCGGGACGGCGGGATCGGCGGTCCAGGTCAAGGCTACGCCTTTCATGCGGGCCTGTTCGGACATGGCCGCGTCCAGGTCGTCCAGCAAATCCTGCAGGTCGAAATCCATGTTTTCCAGGGTGAGCCTTTTGGACTCGATCCGGGAATAATCCAGAATGTTGTTGATCAGGCTCAGCAGCGCCTGGCCGTTGGCGCGGATGTTCGCGGTAAAGCGTTGCTGGTCCTGATCGAGTTTGGTGTCCAGGAGGAGGCTGGTCATGCCGATGACGCCATTGATGGGGGTGCGGATTTCATGGCTCATGTTGGCCAGGAATTCGCCCTTGGCGATGTTGGCCTGCTCGGCCGCGGCCGCCAGCGCCCTGGCCCGGGCGGTGGCGGCGGCGAGTTGCTGGTTGGCGGCGCGCAGGTCCGCCTCGGCCTGCTTGCGCTGCGTGACGTCGCGCGCGGCGGCGTAAATCAGGTTGCCTTGCGGATGCGACCGCCATTCGATCCACCGGTAGGAGCCGTCCTTGTGGCGATAGCGGTTTTCGAAGCTGAACACTTCTTCCTGCGTGGTCAACCGGGCGATGGCGGCCAGGGTCGCGGGCTTGTCGTCCGGATGGACAAAATCCATAAACACCCGGCCGAGCAGTTCTGCCGCGGGATAACCCAGCACCGCTTCCCAGGCGGGGTTCAGCCGGACAAAATGGCCGGCCGTGTCGGCAATGCACAGCAGGTCGAGGCTGGTGGTGAAGTAGCGGTCCAACTCCTCGTTTTTGGCGCGCAGCGACTCTTCGGCCTGCTTGCGCAGCAGCATCTCGCCGATGTGCGCCGCGGATGCCTCGAGCGCCTGGATGGCGCTCAGGTTGAATAAACCCTGCTTGCGTCCGTTCAATTGCAGCAGGCCGATGATCCGGTGGCTGGCGCGGATCGGCACCAGCGCCACCGAGGCGTAGCCGTTATGGATGCATTGGTTCCGGGGTTTCAGGCGGGGGTCGTCTTTCGCCGGCAGTTCGAGCAGCGGGAAGGAGTTGTTGGTCCAGCAACTGCCCCCGGGCGTGAAAAGCGGATTGGCGGGGTCGGTTTTCCCGGCCAGCACCAGCCCGCAGGTGCATTCCAGGCAGACGGTGCCGTCAGGATTGCGGCAGACGGTGCCCCGGGAGTCATGCGCCAGCAGTGAGTTTTCCTGCAGCAGGAAATCGCCGGAAAATCCGTCTTGCATGTAATAAGGAAAGTCCTCGCCGCTTTCCAGCCGGATGCCCGCGGCGTCGCAGCCGGTGTATTGCTTGAGGGTCTGCAGAATCCGGCCCATCACATCCTTGAGATTGGCGGGGGTGTTCAGGATCGCGAGAATGGCGTTGGTGAGGTCCCGGGTGAATTCCGCCTGCTTGCGCTCGGTGATATCGAAAAAAACCGTGGCAAACCGGTTGGCGCCGAGCCGGTAGGCGTTGATCAGGTAATGCCGGTTCAGCGGCGCGGAATACTGCTCGAAACTGACCGGCTTGCCGGTGGCCACGACTTCGCCGTAAATCTTGATGAAGGGCGTATGGTTGATGCCGGGAAAGATATCCGACGCGCGCCGGCCGATGATATCGGCCGCGCGCAGCCCGGTGTGCGTTTCGAAGGCCGGGTTGGCGCTGAGAAAAATGTAATCCGCCGGCCGGCCGGACGCATCCGGCACGATTTCATGCACGGCGATGGCGGAAAGAGAGTGATCGAAGAGCATGCGGTGCTGCTCGTCCGTTTCCAGCAGCGCCTGGTGTTGCGCGAGGATGCCCTTGTCGGTGCGGTGGAGTTGCGTGTAAATGAAAGTCAGCAGGGCGATCAACAGAATCCCCGCGCCGGTCCCGGCGCGCATCAGGCGGCGGTAAAAAACGGCTCGTTCGGTGGTGATTTCGCACCAGACCAGCAGCGCGCCGATTTCCCGGCCGGCGGCATCGCGCAAGGGCATCGCCGATGCCCGCCAGAGGCGTTCGTCAAAAGGGATGTCCCGGGCGGTGGCGTCATCGGGACGCGGCGGGGCATCGCCGTTTCCCAGCAAGTGCGCGATGGCGTCGGGAACGCTCCCATAAGACGAATAAACCACCACGCTGTTGGAAAGCCGTTCCCAGGCGGAAGGATGCCCGAGCCGGCGCATTTCCTCTTCCCATTTCGCGCGGACGAGGTGATGTTTATGAACGGAAAGCGCCAGATGCGTGTCCGCGGGCTGCTTCCGGGAGCGCAGCACATCTTCCACATCCTTGCCGATCTCCACATAACCGACGCACCGGCCGGCGTGGAAAACCGGATGCGCCACCCGCAAAGCGAGCCCCCCGCGGGAACCGAGTTCAAGGCCGGTGGCGGGCGTGCCGGTCCGCGCGGCCGCGCGGACGGTCAGGAGGTTGACGATGTCGCCGGATTGATGCGGTTGATGCAGGCTTAAAAGGCAGACCTGGTTCGTGCTGAAAAAATTCAACAAGGCGATCTGGTGCTGCCAGCGAAATGTCTCGTAAATCGCACCCCACCGGTCGCGCAGGATTTCCGGGGTATTGTCGCGCAGGGCCCGGCCGGTCGCCGGATCGGCGGTGATGAATTGCAGGGCGATGTCCAGGGCCGCGGCGTGCGTGTTGAAATCGAATTGCAGATTGCGGTGAACGGTGGCGATCCGGTTGGCGCTGTCCCATTCCTGGGCATGGCGGTGCTGTTGCCACATCAGGAATCCCGCCCCGGCGATCAGCAGGATCAGCATGCCCGTCACCAGCGGCAGCATCCGCCGCAGGACCAGTTTGGGAACGATGGAGGTTTGATCGTTGAGCAGGTGCATGCGTCAGGGAGGGTATGAGTTTCAGTGTTTCAACGCGCGCGCGGCAGGGCGCGCCGGCGCCCGTTCAGGCTTCCAGTTCCGGCCGGCATAATTCATAGAAGTTGCAGTGATGGCAAACATGCATGTCGGCCGACATTTCCCAGTCTGCGCGGGGCAGGGGAACGTTGCGGCGGAGATCGCCGCCTTCCAGGTACTCCGCCATTTCGGCGGTGGACTGGCGGATCAGTTGGACGGTTTTTTCGATGTCGGCGGCGCCGAGCCTGGTTTGGAGGGATTTGCCGGCGGCGAGATATTCGAGGTGGACGATGATGTTTTCCGGCGGCTGGCGGTGCTTGCGGTGCGCCCACAAGCCGTAAATGGCCATCTGGTCGTTGTGGGCGGCGCGCGCGGCGCCGGATTTCCAGTCGTAAATTTCCAGGACTTCGCCGGCGCGGCAGACATAATCCGGGATGGCGTAAATCTTGATCTCGTCCAGCATGAACGATTCCGGGTCGCCCGTGCCCATGGTGGCGATGGGCACTTCCGCGGCCGGCTCGATTTTCATCAGGCGCGGCAGGAGTTCCGCCCGGAAATGCTCCAGGCAGGTCTTGATGGTTTCCGCCATCCGTGCGGTCATTTCCGGCTCCGGCGTGCGGTGGTGCTCGGGGTAGTAGTGTTCGTGCAGGCAACAATGGCGTTTGGGATTGGACTGCCAGAGGCGGTTTTTTGATTCGCTCCAGCAGCGGTTGAGGTAGGGGCGCGCGATTTCCGTGTAAGTTTCCTCGACGCTGCGCGTCCGGCCGGCGCGGGTCTCGGCCAGCAGCCACATGACGCCGCGCTCGACGGCGTTGCCCTGGATGGTGAAACGGTTTTCCATCTTTGACAGGCGGTAGGCGGCGCGCTGCCAGGGCGCGGCGGACGCCTGCCAGCCGTTCCACATGGCGTATTTGGCCCAGTAACGCCGGCGCGGGCACTGGGTGAAATCTTCCCGCGCTGAAACCGACCACGAAAAAGTGTTTTGCAGTTCGGGCATATTACATTTCCAATGCCGTGAGTATAAGCGATGCCGGCCGGTTTGGGAAGTTTTATCTTGAAAACTCCAGCGGCCATGCTAAACTGAACTTCCAATGCGAGCGATCCCCCCGCATACCGCGGGTGGCGCTACCCCCGCAACCCAGCCATGGGAGTGTGAACATATGGATGCAAACCGGACAACGCAAAAAGTGCAGGAAGCCTTGCAGGCGGCCCAGGCCCTGGCAGTGCGCCATGGCCACCAGGAAGTGGATGGGGAACACCTGCTGCTGGCCATGGTGGAGCAAACGGACGGGTTGACCGGCCGGCTGCTGGAACGCATGGGCGTATCGGCGCCGACGCTGAAGGCCCGCCTGGAAGAGGACTTGGACCGCCGGCCGCGGGTGAGCGGCGCGACGGAATCCGGCAAAATCTACGTCACCCAGCGGCTCAACCGCCTGCTGCTGGCGGCGCAGGATGAAGCCTCGCGGCTGAAAGACGAATATGTTTCGGTGGAACATGTGCTGGCGGCGCTGGTGCAGGAGGAAGACCGCACCGCGGCCGGGCGGTTGCTGCGGGAGTTGGGGGTCACCCCGGCGCGCTTCCTGGAGGCGTTAACGGCGGTGCGCGGCAACCAGCGGGTGACCAGCGCCAACCCGGAAACGGCCTACGAGGCGCTGGAAAAATACGGCATGGACCTGGTGGCGCTGGCGCGCCAGGGCAAACTGGATCCGGTGATCGGGCGCGACCAGGAAATCCGGTCCGTGATCCGGATCCTGTCGCGGAAAACCAAGAATAACCCGGTGCTGATCGGCGAGCCCGGCGTTGGCAAGACGGCGATCGTCGAAGGCCTGGCGCACCGCATCCTGCGCGGCGACGTGCCGGAAGGATTGAAGGATCGCACGATTTTCGCGCTGGACCTGACGGCCCTGATGGCCGGCGCGAAATTCCGCGGGGAGTTCGAAGAGCGCCTGAAGGCGGTGTTGAATGAAATCAAGGCCGCGGCCGGGCGCATCATCCTCTTCATTGACGAATTGCACATGATTGTCGGCGCCGGCAAGACCGAGGGATCCTCGGACGCCGGCAATATGCTCAAACCCATGCTGGCGCGCGGCGAATTGCACTGCATCGGCGCCACGACGCTGGACGAATACCGCGAGCATGTCGAGAAGGACGCCGCCCTGGAGCGCCGGTTCCAGCCGGTGATGGTGGAGCCGCCGAGCGTGGAGGATACCATCTCCATCCTGCGCGGCTTGCGCGAGCGCTATGAGTTGCATCATGGCGTGCGCATCCAGGATGCCGCCCTGGTGGCCGCCGCCACGCTTTCCAACCGCTATATCAGCGACCGGTTCCTGCCCGACAAGGCGATTGACCTGGTGGACGAGGCCTGCGCTTCCATCCGCACGGAAATTGATTCCATGCCGGCGGAACTGGACGAGGTGACGCGCAAAACTTTGCGCCTGGAAATCGAGGAAACCGCCCTGAAGAAGGAGAAAGACCCCGCCAGCCGCGAGCG
>CAZYXU010000163.1:0-7899 GCA_964650945.1 uncultured Verrucomicrobiota bacterium
GCCGGCGACCAAGGCCGAGGCGTTTGCCCGGGGCGCCCATGATTACCTGGTGAAATTGCCCGACCGCGTGGAACTGGTCGCGCGCATCCGCCATCATTCCCGGGGCTACATCAATCTCTTGCAGCGCAACGAGGCCTACCAGGCGCTGGTGGCCAGCCAGCAAGCACTGGCGGCCGAGTTGGCCGAGGCGGCGGCCTATGTGCAGTCGCTGCTCCCGCCGCCGCTGTCCGCGGGGCCGGTGCAAACCGCCTGGCGCTTTATTCCTTCCGCCCAGTTGGGCGGCGACGCCTTCGGCTATCACTGGCTGGATGACGATCATTTGAGCATGTACCTGCTGGATGTCTGCGGGCATGGGGTGGGGGCGGCGTTGCTCTCCATCTCGGCCATGAATGTCCTGCGCTCCCAGGCGCTGCCCAACACCGATTTTCATGATCCGGCGCAAACCCTGTCGGCCTTGAACGAGGCGTTCCTGATGGAAAAACACAACAACATGTATTTTACCATCTGGTATGGCGTGTATGACCGCATCGCCGGGTCGGTTAAATATTCCAGCGCCGGCCATCCCCCGGCGCTCCTGCTGGCGCCGCCCGCCGGCGCGCCGGCCGTGGCCGAATTACGCACCCGCGGCATGGTGCTGGGCGGGATGCCCGGGGCGTCTTACACCAGCGCCGTCTGCCAGGTGCCGCCGGGCAGTTCGATCTTCCTGATGAGCGACGGCGTTTATGAAATCACCCTGCCGGACGGCTCCATGTGGTCTTTCGCCGAATTTGCCAAATGCCTGACGGCGGCCGCCGCCGCCGGCCGGCCGGAAATCGTGGAATTGGAACGCCGGGTGCATGAATTGCATGGCCCCGGCGTGCTGGAGGATGATTTTTCGATTGTGAAATTCGCCTTTCCGTGATAAATTCCGGCTTGCTCCGTCATAATCCGCCGCCCGCCAATGCGAAATATCAAATTACTGGAGGTCTGATGCAAATTTCCTCAACCAAACGCGATGACACCACGATCGTGAATATCGACGGCCGCCTGGATTCCGGGACGGCCGCTGCGGCCGAAAAACAACTGCTGGACCTGGTGGCGGGCGGCGCCCGGCGCCTGGTGCTGAATTGCGCCGGCCTGGAATATGTCAGCAGCGCCGGCCTGCGCGTCTTGCTCGCCCTGGCCAAGCGCGTCGGCGGGGTGCAGGGCCGCCTGGCTTTGGCGGCGCCCGCGGCGCAAGTGCGCGAAATTTTCGACATCGCCGGATTCGCGGATATTTTGCCGGTCTTTGCCACGGTGGAAGAGGCGCTTTGATGCCAGAAGAATTCCGGCTTGCCATAGATAACGAGCTGCTGGAAATCAGCCGCCTGTGCGCCGAATGCGAGGAGTTTCTGGAACGGCGCGGGGTGGCCCCGGCCGCCATCTATGCTGCCAATCTGGTCTTGGAGGAAATGATCACCAATATCGTCAAATATGGTTACGACGACATGGCCCGCCATAAAATCCAGACGGTGCTGCGCGTGGATGGCGGGATGGTGACGATTGTGCTGGAGGATGACGGGCATGCGTTCGATCCGCTGGCGGCGCCGCCGCCGGATGTGCGCCAGCCCCTGGAAAACCGTCCGATCGGCGGGCTGGGCATTCACCTGGCGCGCAAAATGGCGGAGTCCATGGAATACCGCCGCGCCCACGACCGCAATATTCTGACCATCAATATCCGGGCCAACCAGTCGCCCGCATCGGCCGGCGGATCACATGGCAATGAAAATTAAGGCAAGGTCCGGCATTCCCGGCGCGCCCGTCCCGGGCTGGCGGAATCGCAACCGTGTGCATTGTCTGGGCCGCGCGGCCTGGTTGTTGGTGGGTCTGCTGACGCTGGAACTGGCGGCGGAAAATCAGGACGGCCCGGCGGTTTTTATCCCGCAATGGAAACACCAGGCCCAGTTTGCCGGGTATTATGCGGCCCTGGATCAGGGCTTCTTCACGCGCCGGGGCTTGGATGTGAAGATTTTATGCGGCGGGCCGGATCAACCGGCCGCCCGGATGGTCGCGGACGGCCGGGCCGATTTCGGCACGCTGTTCCTGGCCGATGCCATCGGGCAGCGCGCCCGGGGCCTGCCGCTGGTGAATATTGCCCAGGTGGTGCAGCGTTCTTCCCTGATGCTGGTGGCCCGGAAGTCTTCCGGCATCCGGGCGCCATCCGATTTGGCCGGGCGCAAGGTCAGTTTATGGGCCGACTTCCGTGTCCAGCCGGAGGCCTTATTCCGCCAGTTTGGCATCGCCCCCAGGATCGTCAACCAGGGCGCCACCATCAACCTCTTCCTGCGCGGCGGCGTGGATGCGGCGTCCGCCATGTGGTATAACGAATATCACCTCCTGCTCAATGCCGGCCTGGATGCCGATGAATTGACGGTGTTTTTTTATGACGCCTACGGTTTAAACTTTCCCGAGGACGGCATTTATTGCCGGACTGAAACCCTGCGCGACCAGCCCGCGCGGTGCCGCGCTTTCGTCCAGGCGGCGCTGGAAGGCTGGCGTTACGCCTTCGCCCATCCGGAGCAGGCTTTGGACATGGTCATGCGCCATATGTCCGCCCCCGATTATGCCGCCAACCGCGCCCACCAGCGCTGGATGCTGGCGCGCATGCGCGATATCATCCTGCCGGCCGACCGCCCGGCGGAGTTGGGCGTCCTGCAGCCGGAGGATTTCCGACGGGTGGCGGAGGCGCTGCAGGCCCGGGGCATGATCGCGGCGGCGCCGGCATTGTCGGATTTTTATGCAAACTGCGCAAAACCAGAATAAGTGTTGCGGGCTGGCCCTGAAATTAAGCGTCTGGATTCTCGCCGGCGTGGCGGCGATTTTTCTGACGGTTTTTTTCTATTATTTCATCAATACGCGCCGCATGGCGGTGCATGATATCGAGGAAAACATCCGGCACCTGACCATCGCCACCGTCAGCCGGGTGGAGACGGTCTTCCGCGCCACGGAGAGCATTCCCGATTACCTGGCCGCCTTGCTGGAGCAGCCGGACGGCAATCTAGCCAGTCTGCCCGGATTGATCAGCAATGCCGTCAGCGCCAATCCCGTGGTTTATGGCTGCGCGGTGGCGTTTGAGCCGTATGGAGCCGATCCCCAGCGCCTGTATTATTCCCCCTATGTCTGCCGCGGGCCGGCTGGCCTGGAAATGCTCTGGTTGGGCGGAACCAACTATCATTATTTCGATTGGGACTGGTACTTGATCCCGCGCGAGCTGGAGCAACCGGTCTGGAGCGAGCCGTATTATGACGAATCCGGCGGCCGGAAATTGATGACCACTTATGCCGCGCCGTTTTATTGCCGGCGCGATGGCGCGCGGCGGCCGGCCGGCGTGGTCACGGCGGATATCACCCTCGAGCGGCTGGTGGAGATTGTCTCACGGGTGTCGGTGTTCGCTTCCGGCTATGCTTTTTTGATTTCGCGCAACGGCGTTTTTCTGGCGCATCCCGACCAGGAGCTGGTCATGCGCGAAAGCATCTTCAGCCTGGCGGAAGAGGACCAGGACCTGGAATTGCGCCGCCTGGGCCAGACGATGTTGCGCGGCGGGAGCGGCATGGCGCGTATCGACCACCCGCGCCTGGCGCGCCGGGCGCGGATGTATTACGCCCCCCTGACCGCCCTGGGGTGGTCGCTGGGAGTGGTCGTCCCGGAAAAGGAGTTGTTTGCCGGGGTGCACCGGCTCGGGCGGAGCGCCTTTTTGATTGTGCTGGCCGGCCTGGCGGGTCTGCTGGTCATGGTGGCTTTCATCGCCCGCGCCATCGCGCGGCCGGTGACCGCGCTGGCGCACAGCGCCGCGGAAGTAGCGGCCGGCCGTCTGATTGCCGAGGTGCCGGACGTGCGCTCGCGCGATGAAGTGGGGATGCTCGCCCGGGCCTTCCGCGGCATGACCGCCAGCCTGGCCGCGCTGGTTAAACAGGTGCAATCCGCCGCCGGCCGGCTGGTGGACACCGCCGCCGGCATGACCGAAAACCTGCGCCTGCAGGAAAACACCGTGGCGGAGTTTGGCGCGTCCACGACGGAAATTGCCGCCGCCGTCAAGGAAATATCGGTGACCGGCCAGGAACTGGCGCACACCATGCAGGAGTTGCAGGATGCCGCCGCCGCCACCGCCGCATTGGCCGATAGCGGCCGCAGCGGCCTGGGCAAGATGGATGGCTCGATGCGCCGCCTGGAGTCGGCGGCCGGCGCCATGGCCGCGCGGCTGGCGGCGATCAATGCCAAGACCGCCAAAATCAACAACATGGTAGCCATCATCAACAAGGTGGCCGAACAGACCAACTTGCTGTCGCTGAATGCCGCGATTGAGGCGGAGAAGGCCGGTGAATACGGTCTGGGATTTGCCGTGGTCGCCCGCGAAATCCGCCGGCTGGCGGATCAGACCGACGTCGCCGCCACCGATATCCGGCGCACGATGCGGGAAATGCAGGCTTCCGTCTCCACCGGCGTCATGGAAGTCGATAAATTCAACAACGAGGTGACCGGCGGGCTGCAGACCGTGGACGGCGTGGTGGCGCAGCTCGGCCGGATCATCGAGCAGGTTAAAACCCTGAGTTCGCGCTTTGTGCTGGTCAACGAAGGCATGCACGCCCAATCGGCGGGCGCGCGCCAGATCAGCGAAGCCATGACGTCCCTCAACACCGCTGCCCGCAAAACCGCCGATTCGCTCGGTCAATTTAACGCCGCCGCCGGCCAGTTGAAGGACGCCGCCTCCCAGTTGCAGTCGCAAACCGAGCAATTCCAGGTGTCAAAATAACGCGTCCATGCCGGCGTCCGGCGGACGCCGCGGGCGCCACAGGTCATCGCTATGCTTCATCCGCGCCGCCAGACTTCCAGACCGCTGATCGGCGAACGCCGCCTGCAACGGCGCATCCAGCGGCTGGCGGAGGAAATCTCCGCGGATTCAGCGGAAGGTGAGCTGGTCTTGGTCGGACTGCTCAAGGGCAGTTTCATGTTCATCGCCGACCTGGCCCGCCGGTTTTACCGCCTCCACCTGCCGTTGGTGATAGATTTCATGCTGGTGTCCAGTTATGGCGCCGCGCCGGTCTCCAGCGGCAAGGTGCGCTTGTTGCGCGATGTCAGTGTCGGTATCCGCGGCCGGCGGGTGCTGCTGGTGGACGACATCCTGGACACCGGCCGCACCCTGGATTTTGCCGTGCGCCATCTCCAGCGCCTGCGGCCGGCCGTCCTGAAAACCTGTGTCCTGCTGGATAAGCCGGCGCGGCGGACGGTGGCCTGCCGCGCGGATTATGTCGGGTTTACCATCCCGGACGAGTTTGTGACGGGGTACGGGCTGGATCACGCCGGGCGTTGCCGCGAACAGCCATTTTTAACCGTGCTTTGAACGGAACGGCGAGGATTGGCAGAGTGGCGCGCAGGGCTGTGAGCGAGCGTCCATCTCCGCGTGCGCCGGTTATCAAGATTGACATAATGGCAGGGTGGATTATACTGATTGCTCCATTTTACACCATGTTTGTCCGCGTGCGCCGCTGGCGCCGGCCGGCCATGGTTTTCTCCGGCAAATAACTGTAACGCAAAGGAACGACAACGTCATGTGTGCCAAGCGCGCGAAAAATTCGCAAATCAGGATTGGGGTAATCGGGGTTTCCGGCCGAGGCAAACTTGCCAAGAGCATGCACCAACCGCAGGGCGATGCCCTGGTGGTCGCCGGCGCGGATATTCACAACAAATTTGCCGGCGAATTCCGTGAAACTTACGGCCAGGAAGTGTTCTTCACCACCGACTACCGCCGCCTGCTCGAGCGCAAGGATATTGATGCCGTGGTGGTCACCTCGCCGGATCATTGCCATGCCGAGCATGCCATCGCCGCCTTGCAGGCCGGCAAGCATGTCTATTGCGAAAAGCCCCTGGCCATTACCGTGGAGGATTGCGACCGGATTCTGAAGGCGTACAAGGCTTCCGGCCGGCATTTGATGATGGGCTTCAACATGCGCTACATGAACATCTTCCGCTGCATGAAGGAGGTTGTGGATTCCGGCGCGATCGGCGAAATCAAGGCCGTCTGGGTGCGCCACTTCGTTGGGCATGGCGGCCGCTGGTATTTCCATGACTGGCATGCCAACCGCCGCAAGAGCACGGGGCTGCTGCTGCAGAAGGCGTCGCATGATTTCGACATGATCCATTGGATTGCCGGCGATTATACCGCCAAGGTGGCGGCGTTCGGCGGACTCGATTTTTACGGCGGTAAAAAACCCAACCGGCGCGAGTGCCCGACCTGCCCGGACCGCGACAAGTGCAATGAATACCAGGAATGGCCGCATCACCAGTTCTGCTGCTTCCGCCAGGAAGTCAATGTCGAGGATAACAGCGTGGTGATCATGGAACTCGCGGGGGGGATCAAGGCCAGTTATACCCAGTGCCATTTCACCCCGGATTACTGGAGGAATTATGTCTTCATCGGCACGGAAGGACGCCTGGAAAACCTGGACGATCATAGCGCCGTTTCAGTGAAAATGCGCCGCGGCCGGAAATGGAAAAACCTCTCCGACCGCAATTATGCCGTCAAGAAAGCCGAGGGCACGCATGGCGGGGCCGATCCGGTGATTTGCCGGGATTTCCTGGATATGCTGTTGAAGGGCAAGCGGCCGGTCTCCTCGCCCCTGGCCGGGCGGATGAGCGTGGCGGTGGGGTGCGCGGCCACGGAATCGCTGCGGGCCGGCGGCCGGGTGGTTAAAATCGCGCCGTTGCCGGCGGGCTTGCGGAATTTAAACGGATAATGGAGGAGCGGGCTATGGAAATCAGCGTGAAGTCGGACAAGGCAAACAAGATTGTGATTTTAACTTTGAGCGGACGCATGGATGTGGCAGGCGTGCAGGCCATGGAACCCGAATTTCACCGTCAGCTTTCGCAGGCGGCGCACCCCATCCTGCTGGATATGGCCGGGGTGGAGTTCCTGGGATCCATGGGCATCCGCCTGTTGCTGGCCGGCGCGAAGGCGCTGCAGCAGCGCGCCTTGGCCATGGTTTTACTGAATCCCGCGGCGCTGGTGGAAGACACCTGGTATTCCGCCGGCCTGGCGGAAATCATTCCCGTGGAACACGATTACGATGCCGCGATGGCAACCTGCCGGGAACGCTGCCGGCAGGGTTGAACACGATGTGTTTTTGCGCGACACCATGAGCATGCAAATTCTGGACTTTGACTACCTGGTCGTGGGCAGCGGCATTGCCGGCTTGATGTCGGCCATCCATCTGGCCCGGCACGGCCGGGTAGGGGTGTTGACCAAGAAGGACCGCGCCGAGAGCAACACCAATTACGCCCAGGGCGGGATTGCCTGCGTGGTGGCGGCGGATGACAGCCTCCAGGAACATGTCAACGATACCCTGATCGCCGGCGCCGGCTTGTGCGACCGGCGGGTGGTGGAAACCATCCTCAGCGCCGGCCCGGCGCGGATTGCGGAATTGGAGCAGTTCGGCTTGAAATTCGCCGAATTGCCGCCGCCGGAAGCCGGCCAATACGATTTGGGGCGCGAAGGCGGGCATTCCCGCCGGCGGGTTTTGCATTGCGGCGACATCACCGGGCGCGAGGTGGAGCGCTTGTTGCTGGACCGCGTCCGGGCGATGCCGAATGTGACCATTTTGGAACATTGCATGAGCATTGACCTGGTCACCACCGGGCACCTGGAACTTGCCGGCGAAAACCGGTGCGTGGGCGTGTATTTCCTCAACCAGCGGACCGGCGTGATCGCCGCCGCGCGCGCGCCTTATACGATTCTGGCCACGGGCGGCGGCGGCAAGGTTTATCTTTACACCAGCAATCCGGACATCGCCACCGGCGACGGCATCGCCATGGCCTGGCGCGCCGGCGCGCCGATCAAGAATCTGGAGTTTATCCAGTTCCATCCCACGTGCCTGTATCATCCGGATG
>CAZYXU010000164.1:0-7890 GCA_964650945.1 uncultured Verrucomicrobiota bacterium
AATGCCGCGCCCCGTGCGCGTCGCATCCCGGCTTTGCCCGGGTGATGGACGAAATGGTGCAGGATGCGGCGGAGCAGGGTGTGCCGGAGTTGAGCATCTGGCTGTCCGAATTCACCCCGCAGCAGTGCGGCTGCGCCGAATGCCTGCGCGATGGGCCACGCCAATTCCAGTTGGAAACGCAGGCCAGCGTGGCGGCCTTGATGCGGGCCCGGGAAAAACACCCGGCTTTTACCGGGCGGATATGTTTTACGTTCCTGCGGATGGAGGACCACTACGTCAAGGCTCTCGAAGAATGCCTGGCCATGATTCCGCCGGAGGGCATCCGGGTGGAAGCGCATTACTCGCCCAAGCAGCCGATTTTGGATTATGCGGCCAAGGGCGGCTGGGTGGCGAGTTATGATGGCCTTTTTTTGAACCGGACCTGGTCGCGCTTTGACCTGGGATCCGATATGCGCCATTCCATCAGCAATTTATTGTCAAAACATTACAGCGGCGTAGTCTGCCTGGATGCCCGGAACAACGCGGAGTTTTCGCAAATCTGGGGCGACTTCCAGTATCACACCCTGGCGGAATGGACCTGGAATGCCCGGGGGCGCGGCCCGCGGGAACTGGCGGCCGCCTGGGCTACGCGGCGCGGTCTGGCCCGTCCGGAAAAGTTTGGCGATTGGTTTGCCGCCTTTGAGCCGCTGGCCAAGTCGGTCCGGCTGTATGAAAGGTCGCCCGGGTGGACGAAAATCCTGACGGCGGCGGCGGAGGGCCTGCCGCTGCCGGATGGCAGCCCAGTGCGCGCCGAGATTGACCGGCAATGGGTGGAATGCACGGCCGTCATGCAACTGGCGGAATCGGCGGATATGCCCGCGGCGCGGCATGAAACCCGGCTGATCCAGGCCAACTTGACCGCGATGCACCTGGTCTTGGAATTGCATGCGCGGCTGGCGCCGGCCGCGGCGGATGCGCCCCGGCCTGCCCCGGCTGCACTTGCGCCGCTGGCGGCGGACATCCAAAAAGCCTGGGACGATTACCTGGATGGGATAGCAGCTTACGGGCAGAGTTTGAACCTGGATAGTAACGCCACCTTCCAGCAACGCCTGAAAGCCCTTACGTCGCAAATCGGGAAATACAAGGAATTAATCGGAAAACCGGGCGGAGCTTGACCCTTTGCCAGCGGATATGTTACAAGTTTTAAAGGTTTTACAACCGAACACTAAACACATCAAGATAGGAGGGGGTATGAAAATTCATCTGGCGGGTTTGGTTGCCGCGATGCAGTTGCTGGCGTTCAGCGCCATGGCTGCGACATTTTACGTGGCGGAGGATGGTTCCGACTCCAACGTCGGCACCAACGGCTGGAGTGACGCTCTGCCGACCATCGGCAGCGCCGTGGGCAAGGCGGTGAATTACGACACCATTCTGGTCTCCAACGGCACGTATAAGGTCTCGACGTATATCTATGTCAACAAGGCGTTGGATATCCGCGGATTCAGCGGCAAGCCCCAGGACACCATCGTCAACGGTAATTTTCCCTTCACCACCAACCGCTGCTTTTTTCTCAACCACACCGGCGCGGTGGTCTCCGCCTTCACGATCACCAACGGCTGCATGTTTGACGGTCCGGGTGGCGGTGTCAGCTTAAATGCGGGGATGGTCTCCAACTGCGTCATTTCATGGAATCGCGCGTATGCCACCAACACGGTGGGCGTGTATGGCGGCGGCGGCGTGGGCGGGACCATCACGGCTTACGGCGCGGTGGTGAACTCGATCATCAGCCACAACATAACTTCCAATGGAGGCGGAGGCCTGGCCATGTATGTTCCCGGGGGATATTTTCTGGTCAGCAATTGCCAAATCATCGGCAACTCCGCCATCACAAACATCTACACTACATCCAGCGGTTACGGCGGAGGACTAGTAGTTAGTCCGGTGAATTCCGGATACGCGTTGATTACGGATTGCCTGATCGCCTCCAATACCAGTTCCCGGAGTGGCGGCGGAATCAGTTATACACCCACTTACCTATTGAACAACGGCGTGGTCGCAAACTGCATCATCCGGGACAATGCCACGGCTGCCGGGGAATATGGCGGCGGCGTTTTCATGAGCGTTGGGACTTTGCGCAATTGCCTGTTCACCGGCAATACCGCGGGGCGGGGCGGCGGTGTTTACATGTCCGGCGTCGCCACCGGCAACAAGATGCTGCAGAATTGCACTGTGATCGGCAACACCAACGCCACGCATGGCGGCGGGGTAAGTATTATTTCGGGCGCCAACCCTTACTTGCAGAATTGCATCGTCTGGGGAAATACCGGACCGGCCGGCGGTTCCAATGTGTCGGTTGAAGCCAGCTCGACCGCGGTATCGTTCTCGAATTGCTGCACCGCCGGCGGCGCCACGGTCGCCGCCGCGCTGGTCAACCAGTATTCCACGAATAATCTTTCGGTTGCGCCCGGCCTGGCAGCGGATTACCGGCTGGCGAAGGAATCGCCCTGTGTCAACGCCGGCGTCAACCAGTCCTGGATGCGGGAGGCCGGCGGCGTGGATTTGGACAGGCGACAGCGGCTGGACCGTTTCTCACGCCTGGTGGACATGGGGTGTTACGAGTATGTGTCCGAGGGCATGATGTTTTCTATCCATTAAACGAATCGCGGCACATAGCGCCGCGCCCATAATGGTAGGAGCGGCATTACATGCCGCGATCTTCGCGGTATGCTTTGCCGCACTGGTAACAGTTTGGATAGCACTGACTAAACTTCGTCGGAACCGGAATGCGCCACGCCGTGGCGCTACTACAGTCCGGAATTCAGAAGACGGAATTTGGAATTAATCAGCCTATATCATTAGAATATGACGGAAAAACCGACAAATGGCGGTGAAGTCAACACCATGCTGGCGGAGCGCGCCCGGAACATCGAGGAATGGGCGGAAGATCATTTTATTGATCCGCACGGCGTGGTGTATTCCGCGCTCGACCAGGCCACGGCCCGGCCGTTGACGGACGCTTTTTTCGATCCGGGAGTTGATGTCCAAAAATATGTGAAAGGGGTAGGGCCGGCGGATTTCTGGAATTACGAGAATTGCGGCATGACCACCGGCGCCTACCTGCAGGCGCTGGTCTGCCGTTATGAAGTCACCGGCGAGGCCGCGGCTTTGGCGCGCGCGCGCCGCTCTTTCCTGGCGTTGCGCCATATTTACGGGTTGGGGAAGGAACTGGAGGAGGGGTTTTTTCCGAAAATATACGGCGGCCGGTATTCCTGTCAGACCAGCACCGACCAGGTGCTTTACGCGATGCTGGCCCTGGACCGGTATGCGCCGCATGCCGAAGCGGGGGAGCGGGCGGAAATCGCGCGGATGCTGGCGCACATGGTCAATTTCTGGGTAAAACGCCAATACCGCTACACGTATTACCAGGTGCCGGATATGCTCTGGCCGCTGGCGCGGTTTCCGAGTTTGCTGCTTCTAGCATACAAGCATGCCGGCGACGCAAAATTTCTGGGCGAGTATCAGCGTCTGTTGGCGGAAGGCGTCAACCGGCATCCCGGCGAAGCGCGTTTGCGGCGCAAGCTTACGGGCGAAATCAAACCCACCGATTACGAACGCGAGCAGCATGCCTGGCTGGCGGCGCATCTGGCGGATGCCGTGACCATGGACATCATGGAACTGGATTACCTTCTGCGCCATGATCCGCAAAATGGCTGGGCCGCTTGCTGGCGCGAGTCGGTGCGGACGATGTGGGAGGAAGGACGCCTGTCCATCGGGGACGATGGAACGTATTACATCGAGGTGCTGGTGGATATGGATACCGGTGTGGCGCGCCGGCCGGCCGCGCGGTGTGATGCCGGCCCCAGGATTACCGGCGCATCGTCCGGCTGGGGCAGCATGATCGCGCGGGCGGGAGTCCAGGCGGCCGGCCACCTGGCCGATCCGCAATCCGCGCTTGCCATCGCCAAAAAGGTGCTGGCTGCGCAGGATATCCATGACTTGACCTACATGAACGATCCCGAGCGCTGGCCGCCGGAGTTGCGTTACAAGACGCGTTTTCTCAGCGGCGACGCCATGGCCAACTGGCTCTGGGCCTATTGGCAGGGCCGCCTGGCGGGATTTTTTGAGGGCGGCGAGGCATGATATTTGACGTCCACATCCATCTCCCCAGTCCCGGCTGGCCGGGGCATCAATCTTTTTTTGCGACTCCCGCGCGCGCCCTGGCCTACTTGCAACAAGCCGGCATCGGTCGGGCGATTTTCAATACCTGGCAAGGGGTTTTCGCCAAGTCGGCCGAGGATCTGGACCAGGCCAACCGGGCCGCCTTGCGCCTGGCGGACCGCCATCCCAAGTTCCTTTATCCGGGCGCCGTCATCCATCCGGATTTTTATGAGGTTTCGGCGGCGTGGCTCGAAAAATTTTACCGGCGCGGCCTGAAATGGGTGGGTGAATTGGTCCCGCGGCGCAACATGGAGCACCCTTATTCCGACACGGCATTTTTGCGGCTGGCGGAGCAGTGCCAGGCCTATGGGCAAATCCTGCACCTGCATTATCATCCCGATGTTCTGGAATTGGCCCGGCAACTGCCGGGCTGCCGGATAGTGGCAGCCCATATTCCCGACCAGCCCGCGCTGGATGCCATGGCCGGCCGGCCTAATCTCTGGCTGGATATTGCCGGCTTGCATGGCGGCTTGTGCCTGGGCGCGCTGGAACGCGCGGTGCAGACGCTGGGGGTTGACCGGATCCTGTTCGGCACGGATTTTGACGGCTACGAGCCGCGTGCTTTCCTGGCGCGGGTGCGGGCGGCGGTGCGTTCCCGGCGCGATCAAAATAAAATATTCCGGGCCAATGCGCGGAGGTTACTGGCGGATGAGTGAACTGAAAATACTCCAAACCGGATTGCTCTACCGCAATCCCCAACCGCATGTGCGCAGCATCCATGCCTACTTCCCATCCGCCGTCGTGCTGCCGGACGGGCAGATGCTGGCGGCGGCGGCGCTGGGCGAGGCGTTTGAAGCGGCCAACCTGCGCACGCACCTTTTCCGCTCGCTGGACCAGGGCGCGACCTGGCAGGCGGAGGGCTGCTTGCCTGCCGGAACCAGCGGCCGGGTGACGTCGGAATGTGCGCGCTTGACGGTCCTGCCGGATGGCGGCCTGGCGGCATACATGGTGCGGCATGACCGGACCGGTCATCCCGATGCCGGCTTGACCAATCCCGTGACACTGGGATTTGTTCCAACCGAGTTGCTGCTTTTGCGCTCGGCGGACGCCGGGGAAACCTGGACTCCCCCGCAAATCATCAAGCCGCCGCTGGTTGGCCCGTCTTTCGAAATGTGTTCGCCAATCACGGTGCTGCGGGATGGGCGCTGGCTGATTCCCACGCATACCTGGCCGGATTGGGATGGCAATTGCCCGAACGGACTGAAAATGATCGCGCTCGTGTCGCGCGACCAGGGGCGGACCTGGCCGGAATATTGGACGGTGATGTCTGCCCCGGCCGGCCGGATGTTTTTCTGGGAATCAAAAATCGTGGAATTGCCGGATGGGCGCCTGCTGGCGACCGCCTGGGTGTATGACGATCTTGCCAAGTCCGACCGCCCGAATCATTACACCTTGAGTTCCGATGCCGGCCGAAGCTGGACCCCGCCGGCCTCCACCGGTTTGCATGGCCAGACTTTGACGCCGCTGGCGCTGGATGATGGCCGCATCCTGAGCGTTTACCGCCGCCTGGATCAGCCCGGCCTGTGGGCGAATATATCGGCGCTGCGCGGCGGCCGGTGGGAAAACGAATCTGCCTTGCCTTTATGGGGAAATCATGGCGGCGGGAAAACAATCGCCACGGAAAACATGTCGCATAATTTCAGCGTCTTGAAATTCGGCGCGCCTTGCCTGACGCCCTTGCCCGACGGGACGGTGCTGGTCGCTTTCTGGTGTTACGAAGATAATGTCTCGGTGATACGCTGGATAAAGATAAGCCTGTGCCGCTGATTTCCGCCGGGACCGTGCCCGGCGCAGTCTTGACGAAGCCGGGGCGGTTTAAATTCCGGATTCCCGATAGGGGGATGTCATGGAGAGAATAGCCACAAAAAGCAAAAGCAGCACAAAATGGAAGTAAAGATGCGCCAAATAGATATCCGTAACATCAGCGTGGGCGGCGAAATTGGCAGGCGTTTGGAGATCACCGCCGCCAATTGCCTGGCGGTGGATTGCGACCGTGATTTTCTCCAGCCATTTAAAACCAGACGCAAAAGCGCAGGCTATGTCGGCATGGGTAAATTCATGGATGCCGTCGCCCGGCTGGCATATTACCGGCAGGAGGACGCCGCCTTGCAGGGGCTGCGGCAGCACATCATATCCGAAATCCTCCAATCGCAGAGCGCCGACGGCTATATCGGGACGTTTGAACCGGATGCCCGCTTTGTCAGCCTGTGGGATATTCACGAGACGGCGTACCTGGTGTTCGGCCTGGTAACGAACTATGGTTTATGGCAGGAGCCGGCATCGCTGGAAGCCGCGCGCCGGCTGGCGGACTGCCTGATCCGGCAATGGCAGGCCGGACCGGAGCGCGTTCCGCAACAATATGTCATGACCACCCTGGGCGTCGAAACGGCCATGCTGGCGCTTTACCATCAAACGCAGGAACAGGCATATCTTGATTTCTGCCTGAAAGATATGAAAATCCAGGAGTGGGATGCGCCGATTGTTGTAGGGCGGTGGGGCCGGATTGAAGGCCATGTTTACAATTATTTCAACCGGTGCCTTGCGCAGTTGGATTTGAACTGTCTCGCGCCTGACGCGCGGCTGGAACGCGCTACCCTCCGCGCGCTGGATTTCATGTTCCAGCAGGACGGCCTGGCGGTTTCCGGCGAGGTCGGCGATCATGAATGCTGGCATGACACCCAGGATGGGACCATTAATCTCGGCGAGACCTGCGCGACCGCTTACCTGATCAAGTTGCTGGATGTCCTGTTGCGGCGTACGCCCAACCCGTTTTACGGAGATGTCATGGAACGGGCTTTGTATAACGGGCTGTTTGCCGCGCAATCGCCCGAAGGCCGGAAAATAAGGTATTATACTCCCTTCGACGGCCCGCGCCGGTATTTCAAAAAGGACACCTTCTGCTGCCCGAATAATTACCGCCGCATCATAGCCGAACTGCCCGGCATGATTTATTACATGCTGGATGGCGATATTGTTGTTAATTTGTATGCCCCGTCCAAAGCCCGGATCAAAATTGCAGGCGGCGTGGCGGTGACGCTTGAGCAAGTGACCGATTATCCGCGGTCAGGACATGTGCTGATGCGCGTGCATCCTTCACAACCGGCCCGCTTTGGCTTGTGTCTGCGCATGCCGCTATGGTGTAAAGGAGCAACCGTAAAAGTCAACGGACAAGCCGCGGGCGGCGCGCCGGAAAAGGGCGGATTCCACAAGATTGACCGCGAGTGGCGCGCAGGCGATGAGGTGGCGCTTGAATTCCCCATGCCTTTCCGGTTAATTAAAGGCCGGCAGGCGCAGGCCGGCCGGGTAGCCGTCATGCGCGGACCCATGCTGTTTTGCCTGAACCGCGCGCGGCACCCGGAATTGGCGGATATGGATTTGCGTCTGCTGGTGCTGGATACTCAATCGCTGGAGGGGCCGTTCGACGATGCCGCCGTCCATCCCGGCGGCCAAGCCTGCCGCTTGCGGGCGTGGAAACCGGGCAGCAACTATCCCGACGTCAAACCCGAGTTGTCCCTGACTTTAACCGAATATGCCGATCCGGATGGCGAAGCGGCTTATTTCAAGGTGCCGGATCCCAATCAGGATTGTTTATCCCGGGATGAATTGCCGGATGGCTATGACGCCGCCCGGGCGCGGCTTTAACGCCTGCCGGGAAAAATTACATTATTGAGCTGATTTCAAAACTAACGTTTT
>CAZYXU010000165.1:0-7868 GCA_964650945.1 uncultured Verrucomicrobiota bacterium
ATCTGCATGCGCCCGGTGGCATCCTGCAAATCGGCAAAAATGCTCTTGCCCATATTCCGGACCGTCATCAAACGGCCGGCCGCGCGCGCCGGCTGGTTTTCGGCAAAAGCGGCGCGCACTTCCCCCAGGGAGCGGGGCGCGTTGAAAGCTCCTTCGTACGGCCGGCACCCCAGCGCTTGCAGGCGCCGGAGATTTTCCAGCCGCTGCCCGTCAATGCCAGCCCCGGGATCCGGCTGCGCTTCTGCGTTGATGTCAGTCATTGATGACCATGGAAGATAGAAGACAAAAAAAGGCCGGGGTTATTTTTCAATAATGGCTTCCACCGGGCATTCGCCGGCGCAGACACCGCAACTGACGCATTTTTCCTCGTCAATCCGATAGCGTTTTTCACCCTTGGCGATGGCTTCCACCGGGCAGGCTTCCTGGCATTTTCCGCAGGCGGTGCATTTATCCGTAATTTCGTAGGCCATATGATTTTCCTTTCATGGGATGCAGGCAAAACCGGAGTTTTGCAAATGGTTAACGCCCGATCGCCAGGCGGGCGGCCAGGCGCTCCGGCAAACCGGCGCGCCTGATTTTTTCCTGAGCCGCGGCCACGTCGTATTCCACGCGCCGCAGTTCTACTTCTTTTTTCTCAGTGTCATAAACCACATAGGCCGCCCGCGGATTGCCATCCCGCGGCTGGCCGATGCTGCCGACATTGACGAAATATTTTTTCCCGAGATTGATTTTGAGCCGCGTGTAAGTCCCCCCCACGATCTCCGTGCCCTTTTCAAAGGCTAACGGCACATGGGTATGGCCGAAAAAACAGGCGGTCGTGGTCTGATAATTGAAACTTGATTCCGCCTCCAGGCTTTCAAAAACATACCCCCACATCTCCGGCATATCCAAAGTGCTGTGGACGATGGTAAAGCCGCCCACCCGTTGCACCAGCCGCAAGTCCGCGAGATATTTTTGCTGGTCGGCCGACAACTGCCGCCGGGTCCAGTCCACGGCATCCGCCGCCAGCGGGTGAAAGCCCGTCAGGTCGTCGTCAAACGAGCAATAATGGTCGTGGTTGCCGCGCACGGAGACGCATTTCAAATCCCGGATCTTGTCCAGGCATTCCGACGGATTGGCATTATAGCCGACGATATCGCCGACACAGACAAAATCCGTCACCCCCTGCTCGGCGGCATCCTTGAAAACTGCCGTCAGCGCCTCCCAATTACCGTGGATATCGCTCAAAATCCCGTAAATCTGGCCGCTCATTGCCGGGTCATCCTTGCCTGCGTCTATAAACGCATCAATGCTGCGGCCAAAACCAGGTCATCCGGCGTGGTAATCTTGATATTGGAAGAACTGGATGCCACAATCCGCACAGTTTTGGAAATCAATTCCACCGCTGAAGCCTCGTCGGTTATCTTCAAGCGCTTTTTATTCACTAGCTCAAACGCCTTCATTAGCAATTCCCGCTGAAAAGATTGCGGAGTCTGTACCCGCCAGAGTTTCGTGCGGTCAATGGTTTTGGTGATAATCAAGCCGCGCGGAACTTCTTTGACAGTATCCGTAATCTTGACCGCCGCCACCCCGGAACCGTACTGCCGGGCCGATTTGATGGTCTCGGAAATCAAAGCCGGCGTCACACAAGGCCGGGCGCCATCATGGACCACGACAATCTCGACATCATCCCCCAACTCCACCAAACCGTTCCAGACGGAAGCCTGCCGCTGCACTCCCCCGGGCAATATTTTCCCAACCTTCGTGCAACCAAACATTTGCACAGCGCAACGCGCCGGCTCAATCCGCTCCTTGCGCACTACCAGGATAATCTGATCGATGTCCCGGCATTTCTCAAATGCCATCACGGCATGCACAAAAACCGGCTTGGAACCCAGACTTAAAAAAGCCTTGTCCACATCCGGCCCCATGCGCTCGCTGCGGCCGCCGGCGACAATGATCGCACAATTCATATTAGTATTACAGGAAAAATTTCAGAAGACAACCACAACGTGATCAAGGTAACCGATTTTACATGCAAAGTCAAATAATGTTTGCTATTTTTTAAAATTATTGTAAAAAATATTGATTTCAAACCAGTTAACCACGGCAAACGTTTGCATTTTTGCGAAATGAGCAGGGATTTATCAATTACCAGCCTGCAAAATCCGCGCATCAAGCAGGCGGTAAAACTGCGCCAGCGCGCATTCCGCGATCAAACCGGATTGATGCTGGTGGAAGGATACCGGGAAATCCGCCGCGCGCTGGATAATCAATACCGGCCGGCGAACCTTTTCGCTTGCGCCGATTTCTTCCTGGGCAAAAATGAGCCGGCATTGATCGAACAATGCCGCGCGGCGGGCGCGGAAATCGTCGTTTGCACGCCGCCCGTTTTCGAGAAAATCGCCTACCGTGAAAGACCGGAAGGGCTTTTGGCGATTTTGCCGCAAATCCAGGGCCGGTTGGACAAGCTTGCTCCCGGCAAGGATGCGTTGATCGTGGTCGCCGAATCCATCGAGAAACCCGGCAATCTCGGGACGATTTTACGCTCGGCGGATGCCGCCGGTGTGGATGCGGTCATCGTCTGCGATCCCCGCACGGATATATACAACCCCAACGTGGTCCGGGCAAGCATCGGAACGATTTTTTCCGTGCCGGTGGTTACGACGGAATTTGAAACGGCTCGGGAATGGCTGCGGCAGCACAACATTCGAACCCTGGCCGCCACCCCGCACGCCCGGCAGGTTTACACGGAACCGGATTTAACCGCCGGCATTGCCATAGTTCTGGGGACAGAGCAATACGGTTTGAGCGAGCATTGGATGTCCACCGCCGACTTGCAAGTGCGCATCCCGATGCGCGGCCAGGCCGACTCGCTCAACGTGGCCGCGGCGGCCACGATCCTGCTGTTCGAAGCGCGCCGTCAGCGTGACTTGGCTGCGGCCACCAGCCCGTCATCGTGATCGGCAAACGGTAATCGGGGGGCAATGCTAGGTGTTCAGTGTTCGGGGTTCAGTGTTCGGGGGTCGGGGGTCGGAGTTCAGTGTTCGGGGGTCGGAGTTCAACCAGCAACACCTCCGGCCTGGTCTGCAACTATTTGCCGACGGCCGGGGCATTGGTGGCGGCCGCGACGGCATTGGTTGCAACCGCATTGGTGACAGCCTTGGCGGCTGCCGCCTTGGCGGCCTTCGCCTCCGCGGCCTTCTTTTCCCGGGCGGCCTTGGCTTCCGCCGCCTTTTTCTCCTGGGCGGCCTTGGCGGCGACCGCCTTGGCTTCCTCCTCGGCCTTGGCCTTCAATTCCGCCAGCATCGGGATTTCAAAGCGGTTGCGCGTGCCGGGCGAAAGGTACTTCCAGGGATAGGTGACGCTGCCCCGGGGCGTCTGCATCACCAGCCCTTCCGGGGTGGCTTGCGTCAGCACGCCTTCGAGGACTTTGCCATTGACCATGCGCGGCGGGGCATCCGGCGCTGAATCAGCCGGCGCTTCTACGCCGGCCGCAGCCCCGCTCAAAAGCCAAGCCAGCGCCAGTAATCCACATGAAAGCATACGCATGCTCACCCCTTTGAATTGCGTTCTTCGATCGGCACATAATCCCGTGTCAAAGACCCGGTATAAATCTGGCGCGGGCGCGCGATTTTCAAGTTGCCGGCATGCACCATCTCCCGCCAATGGGCCAGCCAGCCCGGCACCCGCCCAATGGCAAACAACACGGTAAACATGTTGTAGGGAATGCCGACGGCCTTTAAAATCAATCCGGAATAAAAATCCACGTTGGGATAAAGATTGCGTTCCAGGAAATAGCTGTCGGACAGCGCGGCTTCCTCCAGCCGCAGGGCGATGTCGAACAGCGGGCTGTTACAGCCGGGTTTGTTCAAGAGCTTGTGGCAGGCCGCCTTGAGAATTTTGGCGCGCGGATCGAAATTTTTGTATATCCGGTGCCCAAAACCCATCAGCCGCTCCTTGCTGTCGCGCCGTTTTGCCCGCTCGATGAACTGGCGGCCATCGCCGCCGGACGCCAAAACATGTTCCAACATGTTGATGACTTCCTGGTTGGCGCCGCCGTGCCGCGGCCCCCACAGGGCGCAAATTCCGGCGGAAATCACCGAGTAGATATTCGCCATGCTGGACCCCGCCAGCCGTACGGTGGAAGTGCTGCAATTTTGCTCATGATCGGCATGCAGGATCAAAAACAGCTCCACCGCCCGGACAATATCGTCGTCCTGGTGATAATCCCGCACCGGCGACGCGTACATCATGTTGAGGAAATTCTGGACATAACGCAGTTTGATGGATGGATACATCACCGGCTCGCCGATGGATTTCTTGTAGGAAAAGGCCGCAATGGTACGCACCTGGGAGATCAGGTTGGCCATGAACTGCTCCTCGGCATCCTGATCGAGTTCTTCCGGCAGGGGATAAAACGTGGAAAGCGAAGCCACCATGGTGGAGAGGATCCCCATCGGATGGGCATGGTTGGGGAAGGCCAGGAAAAAATGGCGCATGTCCTCGTGAATCAGGGACGATTCGTTCAGCCGGTTGGAGAATACCGAGAGTTCCCGGGCCGTCGGCAATTCGCCGTGAATCAGCAAATAAGCCGTCTCGACAAAGGTTGAGCGGGCAGCCAGTTCCTCGATGGGGTAACCGCGATACAGCAAAACCCCTTTTTCACCGTCAATATAGGTGATGGCGCTCCGGCAACTGCCGGTATTGGCGAGGCCGGGATCCATGGTAATCAGGCCGGTCTGCTCGCGCAACCGGGTGATGTCAACGGCGCGCTCGCCCGTGGCGGCCGTCACCAGCGGCAAGCTATGCTCACGCCCGTCAACCACCAGTTTGGCCGTATCGCTCATACCCGCACCCCCCATAATAGCTTGTAAAACAAAGCAAATTAATAATTGATTTAACCACCAATGTCAAGAATGGAAGGCGCCGGATTTTCGCCCCCGGGCCGCCGGCGCCGGCAATCTTAGCGCCCGGCAAATTGCCTTCGCGCTTGACATTCCTGCGGCCATCCCACATTATTTGCTCCTTTCAACAACCATTTCCAGGAGAACAGCATGTCACGCGTATGTGAAATCTGCAAAAAAGGCTCATTAACCGGCAACCGCATCGTCCGCCACGGCTTGCCCAAGGCCAAGGGCGGCATCGGCTTGCATACGACCGGCATCACCCGCCGGAAATTCCTGCCGAATCTGCAAAAAATCCGGGTGCAGGAAAATGGCGGCATCAAGGTGCGCAAAGTCTGCGCCAACTGCATCAAGTCCGGCAAAGTCGCCAAGGTTTGAGAATGCATTGACGAATCATCGAAACAGGAGGACGCCATGTCGCCATTGCTGATCGCAATCGCCGCGGTGGTTCTGATCGGGCTGATGCTTGCCGGCATTTACAATAAGCTGGTGAGCCTGCGCAACCGCTTCAAAAATGCCTTCGCCCAGATTGACGTCCAACTCAAGCGCCGCTATGACCTGATTCCCAACCTGGTGGAGACGGCTAAGGGCTATATGAAACACGAGCGGGAAACCCTGGCGGCCGTGATTAACGCCCGCAACCAGGCGGCCTCCGCCCAGCAGGCCGCCGCCGCCAATCCCGGCAACCCGGCGGCGATGAAGGGATTGTTGGGCGCCGATGCCGCCCTGACCGGCAGCGTTGGCCGGTTCTTCGCCCTGATGGAAAACTACCCTGACCTGAAGGCCAATCAGAATATGGCGCAGTTGATGGAAGAACTCACCTCCACGGAAAACAAGGTTGCCTTCGCGCGCCAGGCCTACAACGACGCGGTCATGGCCTATAACACCGCGCGCGAGACTTTCCCGAACGTGCTGATCGCCGGCCCGTTCGGTTTCGGCGAAGCCGCCTTGTTTGAAATCACCGAGTCCGCCGAACGCGCAGCGCAGCAGGTCAAGTTTTAATCCGGCCTATGGATTTTTTCGAGCATCAGGAACGCGCCCGCCGCAATACCAGCCGGCTGGTTTTCTTTTACGTGCTGGCCGTGGCGCTGATCTTGTTGTCGGTTTACTTCGCTTTTGCCCTCACCCTGGGCCTCGCCCGGGCCGCCGGCAGTGATGACGCTCCAGGCGCTGCCGGGCAGGCGATGCAGCTATGGAATCCCGGCATGTTTGCCCTGGTGACGGCCGGCACTTTGCTGGTGGTGCTGGGCGGCACCGCCTATAAGGTCATGCGTTTGTCCCAGGGCGGCAGTTCCGTGGCAGCCCTCCTGGGCGGCCGCCGGATCAACCGCAACACCGCCCAACCCGACGAGCGCAAGGTGCTGAACGTCGTCGAGGAGATGGCCATTGCCGCGGGCATCCCCGTGCCGCCGGTTTTCCTGCTGGAAAATGAAATCGGGATTAACGCCTTTGCCGCCGGGTTCGCGCCGGCGGATGCGGTGATCGGCATCACCCGGGGCGCCATTGGGCAGCTCTCCCGCGATGAATTACAGGGAGTGATCGCCCATGAGTTCAGCCATATCTTCAACGGCGACATGCGCCTGAACATCCGGCTGATGGGGGTCTTGCACGGCATCCTGCTGATCGGGCTGATCGGCTACTGGCTGCTGCGCAGTTCCATGTATTCCAACACCTACCGCTCTTCCAAAAAAGGCAAGGGCAATTCCGGGGCGCAGATCGCGATCCTCGGCCTGGCGTTGTCGGCGATCGGGTTCGTCGGGGTGTTCTTCGCCAAGCTGATCAAGAGCGCCGTGTCGCGCCAGCGCGAATTCCTGGCCGACGCCGCGGCCGTGCAGTTCACCCGCAACCCGGGCGGCATCGCCGGCGCGCTGAAAAAAATCGGCGGCCTGCCCGCCGGCTCCAAGCTCAAGGACGCCCATGCCGAGGAAGCCAGCCACTTTTTCTTCGCCAACGGCCTGAGTTCGGCCTGGTTTTCGCTGATGGCCACCCACCCGCCGCTGGCCGAACGCATCCGCCGGCTCGATCCGGCCTGGGACGGCATTAATTCGGATGGCGCCAAAGCAACCCCGCCCCAGTCTGATTTCCTTGGAGCCGGGGCGCCCCCGCCCCGGTCCGGTCTGGGCTCACCAGGGACGGTGCGCCCCACCCCGGAACTCGCGTATGCGGCCATGGCGGCGGGTGCTGACGCCCGCACCGTGCGCGTCACCGCGCAGGAAGTGGTGGCGACCGTGGGCGCGCCGCAACCGGCACATTTGCGCTACTCGCAAAACCTGCTGGCAGCCTTGCCCGCCGCGCTCCAAGCCGCCGCGCACGAGCCGGCCGGCGCACGCGCGCTCATCTACAACCTGCTCCTGAGCGGCGCGGGGGAGATTCGCGCCCGCCAACAGCAAATCCTGAAGGAATCCGCCGACCCGGCGGTGTGCCAGGCCGCCGCGGAACTGGACGGCGCAGCCCACGCGTTGCCGGCGGAATTGCGCCTGCCGCTGGCCGACCTGGCCATCGCCACGCTCAAGGAACTGACGCCGCCGCAATACGAAATTTTTCACGACAGTGTGGAGAAGCTGATCTTGGCCGACGCACAGGTGGAATTGTTCGAATACGCCTTATACCGCATGCTGCAGCGGCACCTGGCGCCGTTTTTCACAACCCCCCCATCGCCGGCCATCCGGTATTACAGCCTCAAGCCGCTGCTGGCCCCATGCATTGACGTCCTTTCCTGCCTGGCATACTGGGGCGATGAATCCGGCGCCGGCGCCCGGAAATATTTTGACGCGGGCCTGGCGCGGCTGGTTGCCACCGCGGGATTCGCGGCGGGCGTCCCCGCCATGCGCGCCCGGGAAGATTGCGGAGTCAGGGTGCTGGATGCGGCTTTACAGCAGTTGGCCCAGGCTGAGCCCGCGCTGAAGAAACGGATCATGGACGCCTGCGTGGCGTGTGTCGCCGCCAATGGCGCCGTGAATGCCGCCGAGGCCCAGGTACTGC
>CAZYXU010000166.1:0-7806 GCA_964650945.1 uncultured Verrucomicrobiota bacterium
TCGGCAAATTCCATTCCGGCGGCGAGTATTATTACGAAGTCTCCGGCGTGCAGGCGGCGGATTTGAAAAACGTGGAATACGGCTTCCAACTCTCCGTGCAGCCGGAAATGATCTCCGACGACAAGATTTTAAACAACCTCGACATCGAGGTTTCCGTGCCCACCAGCAAGTCCGGCAGCGAGGAGCTCAACCTGGATAAATTCCAGGTGCAGAACACCGTCATCTGCCAGTTGGGGCAAAGCATCGTGGTCTCCGGGTTCCTCCAGAATTTGCGCAACTTCAACAGCTCCCGCACGCCGATTCTGGGCGATATTCCCATCATCCGCTGGTTCTTCAGCAATCGCATACGCACCGACGAGGATCAGGACCTGGTGGCGATCGTGACGCCGCGCGTGCTGGATTACGATACGACCGCGCGCGTCTTGGATTCGATTTCGACCAATATCCAGCAAAAATTGCGCGCGGGAAATTTTGTCGAGGCGCCGGCAGCCGGCGCCGCGGGCGCCGGAGATGCCGGCGGCGGTGCGGAAAAATAGAAAGCGGGGCATTTTGCGCCGCCCGGACTGCATTTCCGGCCCCGGCCCGGAAACCTGGCTGAACGTTAAACCGTAAAAGAGCTGAACCGATAACCTGGGAAGGCATATGGCTTATTTGCTGCATAGCGAAGGCACGCGTTCCGACCTGTCGTTCCTGGCGAACAACGAGTTCGCCACCCTCGGCACTTCGCCCTCCTGCGAAATCCGGCTCCCGCCGCACAAGGGCGTGGCCGGCCTGCATTGCCGGTTGGTGAATGTGCGCGGCTGGATGTATGTCCAGCCGCTGGGCGGGCATAAGATTTTCGTCAATAACATCCCCGTGGCCGAGAAAGAGCAGATCCTGCGCAACGGCGACTCCCTGGCCATCGGCCAGTGGCAGGTGATTTTCCGGGATGAGTCCGTGACGGCGTCCGGCGAAGTCGCGCCGGCGGCGGCGGCCATGGCCGCCGTGGACGCCATCGGACACCTGAAACGGCGCGTGCACGAGCTGCTGCTGGAACAGATGGATTTGAAGAAAATCGAATCCGCCACCGGCGACGCCGCCGCCGAACTGCGCCAGCGCGCGCAGATTCAGATCGGCCGGATTATCGACGAATTGGCCCCGGAAATCAAACCGTTGGGGATCGCGCCGGACGAGTTGCGGCGCCAGCTCATTCAGGATGTGCTCGGTTACGGGCCGCTGGATGACCTGTTGAACGACAACAGCGTCACCGAAATCATGTGTTTCGGCGACAATAAAATCTACATCGAGCGCAACGGCAAACTCGTCAAGGCCGACAAGCAATTCACCGGCAAGTCCCAGTTGCTGGGGATCATCGAGCGCATCGTCGGGCCCCTTGGCCGGCGCATTGACGAGAGTTCCCCGCTGGTGGACGCCCGCCTGCCCGACGGCTCGCGCGTCAATGCCGTGATTCCGCCGATCGCCATTGACGGGCCGTCGCTGGACATCCGCAAGTTTTCCAAGCGCGCGTTCACCCCGGACGACCTCGTGCAGTTCGGCTCGGTTTCGCCGGTGATGGTGGAATTCCTCAAGCTGGCGGTGGCCTCGCGCCAGAACATCATCATTTCCGGCGGCACGGGCTCGGGCAAGACGACGCTGCTGAACCTCGTTTCGGCCTTCATTCCCCGCGATGAGCGGATCGTCACCATCGAGGATTCGGCGGAACTCAAGCTCGAGCAGGAACATGTCGTGCGCCTGGAAACGCGTCCGCCCAATATCGAGGGCAAGGGCGAATTGACCATCCGCGCCCTGGTGCGCAACGCCCTGCGCATGCGCCCCGACCGGATCGTCGTCGGCGAATGCCGCGGCGGCGAGGCGCTCGACATGCTGCAGGCCATGAACACCGGGCATGACGGCTCCCTGACCACCGTGCATGCCAACTCGCCGCACGACGTGATCGGCCGCCTGGAGACCCTCGTGCTGATGGCCGGGATGGAACTGCCGGTGCGCGCCATCCGCCAGCAGGTTTCCGCGGCCGTGAACATCATCTGCCAGCAGTCGCGCCTGGTGGACGGCACGCGCAAGATCGTCAACATCACCGAACTGCTGCCCGCGGAAAACGAGCAACAGCTCGTGCTGCAGGATATTTTTGTGTTTCACCAATCCGGTTTTGACGAGCACGGCCGGGTACTGGGCGCGTTTCAGGCAACCGGCGTGGTGCCGCAATTCGTGCGGCGCCTGCAGCAACGGGGCATCAAGGTGGACGAGGGTATGTTCGCCGCGCCCGCCGGACAGGAGCTGCCGCGATGATGACCGGGATCATTCTGCTGATAACTTTCGCCGCCATAGCGCTGATCGGCTACATGCTGTTCGGCGCCGCGAGCGATTTTTACGGCGCCTACCGCCGGCAGTATGTCTCCCGCACCGCCGCCATCCTCAGCGAGTTGTACAACGACAGCACCGCGGAGGGTATCCTGACCATCAAGGTGCTGGCGGCCCTGCTGGCCGCCATGCTGGCGTACTTGCTGCTGGCGGATGCCATGATGCCCGTCCCGCTGGTGGCCGCCGCGGTGGCGGCCATCGTCGGCGGCATGCTCCCGGATATGATCCTGCGCCGCCAGCAGGATGGCCGCCGCAAAAAATTCAACACCCAGTTGATTGACGCCATGAACACCATCAGCAACGGCTTGCGCAGCGGCTTTTCCCTGATGCAGGCCCTCAGTATGGCGGCGCGCCAGCTCCCCGATCCGATCGGGCAGGAATTCCGGCTGGTTTGCCATGAAATCGAACTGGGCACGCGGACGGAGGACGCCCTGCAGAATCTCAACCGGCGCATGCACGACCGCGACCTGCAACTGGTGGTGGCTTCGGTGCGCCTGACCACGCAAAGCGGCGGCGACCTGCCGGCGGTCTTCAAGCGGCTTTCGGAAACCATCCGGGAACGCAACCGGGTGGAGCGTAAAATCCGGGCGCTGACCAGCCAGGGGCGGCTGCAGGCCATCATCGTGGGTTTGATCCCGCCGGCCCTGGGGGTTATCGTCCATTTGATCAACCCGACGCTGATGGAGCTGATGTACACCACCATCCTGGGGTGGGTGTTGATCACCCTGATTGTGGTCCTGGACCTGCTTGGTTACTACCTCATCCGGAAAATTGTGACGGTGCGCGCATGATCATTCTGGCCACAATTTTGCTTTTCGCCGCCGTGGCGCTGCTGGTTTACGGGATCGTCAGCCCGCGCCTGGAAAGTTACGAGCTGTTTCTCTCCCGCTACAAGCGCCGGCGGTCGGGCATCCTCCTGCTGGTCACGCCGGTGCTCGCGTATATCATCACGGTGATCCACCGGCGTTTCGGCGAGCACAATGCCTACCTGGAGCGCATCCGCGAAAAACTCCGGCATACCGGCGTGGACATGCCGCTGAGCGCCGATGAAATCGTCGCGCTCCAGGTGCTGCTGGCCGTGGGCGGGATGGCGGGCTCCGCCCTGCTGGGGCTGGTGCTGAGCCCGCTGGTGGGCAAGTATCACGGCGTGGCGCTGGCGGTGCCGGTCATGGTCGGGTTTGCCGGCTGGATGCTGCCCTTGATGCCGATCGACAATATCATCGCCGCCCGGCGCCGGCTGATCCTGGCCGACTGGCCCTTTTTCATGGACCTGCTGACGCTGGCGCTGGAGTCCGGCATGGACATCACCACCGGCATCCGCCGCATCGTCGGCTACCTGCCGATGGGGCCGCTGACCGAGGAGTTGATGCGTTTTGTCAATGCCATCCAACTGGGCGCGCGGCGGGCCGCCGCGATGCGCGAGATGGCCGCGCGGGTCGCCGTGGCCCCCATCACCGCCACGGTGGAGATGATTTTGCAGGCCGAGGAACTGGGCACGGAACTGGGGGCGCTGATGCGCACACAGTCGGCGGAATTCCGGGACAAACACGCCCAATACGTCGAGCAACTGGCGATGGAAGCGCCGGTGAAAATGCTGATGCCGCTGCTGGGGTGCATCTTCCCGGCCATCCTGATTACGCTGGTCGGGCCGGTGATGATCCAATATTCTATGTCGCAATAAAGACCATGATCTTGCGGAACATCCAAACCGGTAAAATTGTGCTCGAGCGGGTGCGCCTGGCCGCGACCATGCCGCAACGCATGCGGGGGTTGCTGGGCCGGCGGACGCTGGCGGAGGGCGAGGGAATGTATTTTCCGGATTGCCGGATGATCCACACCTTTTTCATGCAAATGACGATTGACGCGGTGTTTTTGGACGACGCCGGCCGCGTGTTGGATTTGGCGCCGCATTTAACGCCCTGGCGCCTGGCGTTCTGCCGGCAGCCGGGCGGACGCCACACCCTGGAACTGGCGGCCGGCGGCGCCGCGCGGCGGGAGATAAAAATCGGCGATGGCTTGCGCCTGGCGGAAGAATTATGAAACCAAAAATCCATTTCGGAATTAATGCGGCGGCGCGTTTGTGCGCGGCCCTGCCGCTGTTTTGGCTGGCCGGCTGCCGCCGCGAGGCGGCCCCGCCGCCGACCCAATATGCCAGCGCCGAATACGGCATCGAATTTTCCGCGCCGGCCGGCTGGCGCCGGGAAGCCCCCTCCTTTTCCAGCGAAACGTTTGCCCAGTACAATGCGCCGGCGGGCGATGCGGCGCTTTACGTGGGGGTGAATATCGATCCGATCGCCTTGTTTGGCGGGATCAATGACGCTTTTTTGAATTTTGTGCAGTACCTGACGGATGTTTATCCGACCTTTGTGGCGCTCACCAATACGCCGGGGGAGATTGACGGCCAGGCGGCCATGCGCTTTACCGGCCTGCTGGACGGCCACGCCGTGGCGGGCGCCTGCGTCTGCCATGGTCCGGACGAGTACTTCATTCTGCTGAACGCGTGGGGCGGCGCGGCCGGCGAGCATTGCGCGCGGCTGGAGCCGGTGCTGCAGAGCATCCGCATCTCCGGCACGCAAATCGGCCGCGATCAGGCCAAAAAAACCATGGCGGAACTCACGCCCATCGCTTCGCTGGCGGCCGCGCGCCAGGCGCTGGAGTTCGGGCAGCAGTTGATGGCGGCCCGGGATGTGGACATCGGCAATTACCCGCGCGCCCTCAGGCATTTTCTCTCCGCGCTGGTCGGCATGCGCAAGATGGATCCGCGGCCGCCGGAATATGCCCGGGCGCTCGACAGCCTGATGCTGATCAACCGGTTCCGCAAGACCAAGCTGCGCGAGTTGCAGGTG
The DNA here is from genome assembly GCA_964650945.1 of uncultured Verrucomicrobiota bacterium. Lineage (GTDB taxonomy): Bacteria > Verrucomicrobiota > Kiritimatiellia > JAAZAB01 > JAAZAB01 > JAXGPF01. Next base: position 5,205 of record CAZYXU010000166.1, read on the forward strand.
GCGCTGGAGCAGGCGCTGGCATTGCGCGCGCGCGCCGAAGCCATGCGCGCCGCCGATGATATCATGAAACTGTATCCCAACCAGGATTCCCCGCCTTATAGTTATGCCTTGCGGCGGTGGAAGGCTGCCGCGGCGCTGCCGGAACTCGGCGGGGATGGTCCGTGAGCGTGGAATTATGAAAATAACCATCAAAAGCAAGGACGGCGCCGCGCGGACCGTGGAGTTGGCGCCCAAGCAGCAGCCTTACACCATCGGGCGCGATCCCGGTTGCGATGTGGTGCTGGAATCGCCCCAGGTATCCGCCGTGCATGCCCGCCTGCAAATGGATGCCCGCGGCCTGTCCGTCCGGGATGACGGCAGCATCAACGGCGTCTATGTCGCCGGCAAACGCCTCGGTCCCCATGCTTGCCCGCTGACTGCCGGCCAGGAATTTACCATTGCCGATTTCACCTTGATTCCCCGGGATTTTGACGCCGCCGCCGCGCCCGCCCGCCGCCGTCCCATGTTGCTGTTGGCGGCCTTGCTGGCGTTGCTGATCCTGGCCGGCGCCGTGGTGCTGATGAAGCGCCGCCCGGCGCCGTCCGCCGCCGCGCCCGCGCCGTTGCTGCCGGCGCCGGCGGCGGTGACCGGCGCCCCGGCCCCGGCAATACCGGCCGTGTCTACGCAACTGCAGGCCCAGCTTGATCATGCGGGCGTGCTGATCAGCCAGGGCGAGCGCGCGCTGTATGAACGCAACGATTACGTCGGCGCCGCCCGTTCTTTCAACGCGGCCCTGGCCGATAATCCCAACGATCTGCGCGCCGGCAATTACCTGTCCCTGGTCCGCGGCCGGGCGTTGCCCGAACTGTTGCAACGCGGGGAGGAAACTTTGCGCGCCGGGGACATTGCCGGCGCCCGCTCCGCCCTGGGCGATCTGGAAGTGATTGCGCCCGCCGATGATGACGTGAAAATGTTCCGGCGCATCCTGGACGGCTTGGACGGGTTCAAGCGGGCGAAGGAACTCGCCGGCCGGGGCGACTGGGACGGCGCCGTGAAAATCCTGGAGACGATCATTATCCCCGACGATCAGAACCGCGTGGCGTTCCTCAACGAGGCCCGCCGCCAGGTCGGCTTGCGCGGCAACCTGCGCGAGGCGGATGAGCTCATGCAGAAACTGCAATATCCCGAGGCGCTGGCCGGCTTGCAGCGCATCCTGGCCCAGGCGGACGTAGACCAGCGCCTGCTGCGCGAGACCCAGGACCGCAGCCGGCTGGTGGAGCAGGTCATCCTCGTCAAAGCCGCCGCCGCCGATTCCAACCGTTATGCCGCGGCCATCACCGCCGGCGGCACGCTCCTGGCGGGCGCGGCCCTGGGGCCATTCCCCGCCGTACAGGCCGATCTGCGGCAGGTTTTTGACAAACTGCGGGCGCAGCTCCTGCCGCAGCGCGCCCAGTATGCCGCCCGGCTGGGCAGCGCGCAGGCGGCCATGGCCGCCGCCGGAGAAGCCGGCCGCGATTTCGAGGCCGTCTGCGCCGGGCGGGACATGCTGGACAGCGCGGTGATCGTGGATTTCCTGGATGAGAAGACGGCGCCGTCGCCGGAGCGCGAACAACTCCGCCGTAAAATCAGGAACTATGCCCAGGATGCCTTCCGGCGCGGGTACGTGCTCAAGGAGCAGAATATGTATGACGAGGCTTTGACCTGGTTTGGACGGGTGACGTCTCTGACCGAGCCGTACGACGACCTGGCCGTCCGCGCCCGCGAGCAAACCGCCGCCGTGCAAAAACTGCTGGCCGCCCGCCCCAGGTCCGCCGCCGCCGCGCGCAGCGGCATGAATACCGCGCCGGCGTCCGATACGCCGCCCGCCCCGGCCGAAACTCAACCCGCCGGCAAATAGCCCGTGGTTGACGGTTTTCCGGCGCCAATCTTACAACGGGCTCCACCTTTGGGTGATGCTTGTGCCGCTGAAGCTGGCGCGCTTAATCGCATTTCAAGGCGGGGATGTTGGTCAGCCGGCTGATGATCTCGTAAACGACGGACGAGAAGATTTTGCCGATTTCGCCGAATTCCTCGAAAATGCCGTCAATGATCAGGTCAATTCCCAGGTTGAGCAGGATGTCCAGCCAGACGCCGGATGCCAGAAAGAACCAGCACAACGTCATGAAATCCACTTCCTGCCAGGTGGCGGTGTCCCCGCGCGCGGCGGTGACGGTGAAATCCGACACCTTGCCCCAGAGGAATTCCAGCCCGTCGGACGGCCCCGGCGGGGCATAGGGCATTTTGCCGCGGCTGTAAGTCAGGGACACTTTCACGTTTTTCTTCAGCGAGTGGGAGGTGTAGCCGGTGGTGTAGGCGAAGAGCGCGTAATCGATCGCCGCGTTGTGGTACTCCAGGTCCAGGTCTTCCATCGCCTTTTCCACCTTGATATCGGCGCCTTCGGCGAAAAACTTTTTTACCTCCGTCTCAATGTTGTTGTAACGGTTGGTGATCCCCAGCCAGGCGCCGTGCCGCGCCGCCATGGCGGCGCGGCCCTGGTTGTAGGAACGCACGCCGAATTCCATGATGCCGATGATCATCAGCAGCAGGACCGGCATCACCAGGGCCGTTTCCAGCATGGCCTGCC
>CAZYXU010000167.1:0-7793 GCA_964650945.1 uncultured Verrucomicrobiota bacterium
GCGGTTTGTTCCTTGGAGATGATCTGCACTTCGCCGCCGGCGCCCTGCCGGATGACCGTCATCTTTTCCTTGTCCTGGGCTGCGAGCGATACGGCCAGGAATGCCGCCATTAACACCACCGCTGCTTTTTTCATGTGCATCTTCCTTGGTTGGCTGGGATTTGGTTCGGTCCGGCAGAATAGCTGCCAAACACTGCTCAATACGGTCGTTGCAAAGTAAACTTTATTGCATTGTCAGCTTAACAATGCCGGCGCATTTATCAAGCAAATTTTTATCCACCCAAAAACGACGGGGCAGGATTTAAAACGGAACTTTTCAGCGTTTGGCGGACTGCGTCAGCAGGTCGCGGCCGGCCAGACGGACCAGGCTGAACAGCACATCCATTGTGCCCTTGGATTCCGAGCGGCCGACGCTCTCGATTTCGCCGGTTTCCACGTCCACCAGTTTTAAGACAACCTGGTAAGTGCCGCCCAGTTTGCTCACGCCGCCAATCAGCATTTTCTGCGCGCTCATGATCTTGCCCAATTCAATCGCCCGCTCCGTGGTGTCGCAGATGTCGCTGAGCTGGATGTTGTGCTCGGTCATGATTTTTTCCATGTCCTCGCGGGTGACCAGCCGGTACCAGCCGCTTTGCGAAAATACGGCATATAGCGTTTCCGTCAAAGGCTCCATCCATTCCGCCTGCACGCCCACCTGCGGCGACAAACGCCAGATGGCCGATACGGGCGGCTGGTGGCCGCGGGGCGGTTTGGGAAAATCCAAGTCGGCGGGGTCGGCTTCCGCATTGCGGAAAACGGCGGATAATGACATGCCGGAGCCGTCCTGCCCCTTGCCGGCGCCCTCGGTTTTGCCGCGCCAGCCTTTGATCAGTTCCGGGAACAATTTTGGCAAGGCTTGATCCGCGGCCGCCTGCAGCGCCCGGGCGGAGCCGCTGACGGCGTCCATGGCGATTACCGGCGCGGCGGCGGAGGCGGTGGCCAGAATCTGGCCGTCATCCGCGTAAATCGCCCGCAGGGCGAGCACCCCCTGGTAGCTGTTGAGCTTGCTGCCGCGGATGCCGGCGGCCGTCAGGCGCGCTTCCGCTTCGCCCCGGATGACCACGTCGGCGCCGAATTGCATGCCGATGGCCGCGGCGCCCTGGTCATCGCCGGCCAGCGTCAGCAGGGACTGGATTTTTTCCTTGTTCTGCTGGACCACCGTCCGGTCCACCACCGGGATGTTGCGCGCCATCAAATAGCGGACCGCGGCGGACTCCACCTCGGCGGCGGGCGCGCCGCCGGCGTCTTTTTCGGTCAACAACACAATCACGCGCGGCGGGGTGGCGCAGGTTTCTTCCGCCGGTTGGGCCGGTTCCGGCCCGCTGGGCGCGGGCGGGGCGGTGGCGCAGCCGGCCGCGAAACATGCCAGCATGGCGGCACAGCCGGCCGCCAGCGGTAAGCGAAAGTCTGACGCGGGATGCCCGGCGCAATCTTGGTTGGTGTTCAATATGCTCCTGCCGGTTTCGCCAGTTCCGCGCGCAATGCCTGGATCATGGCCCGCACCACGGCGCGCGCATGCTCCGGAACGGTGATGGCCGTGGAACCGGAACGCTGGGCCAGGTCAATACTCCATAAAATCTTGCCGGATTTACAGTCAATCATGCGGGCGTTGATGCCGACGACGGCGTAACTCATGTTCGCCGACTGCATCATGCTGTATTCGTCCACCGTCCCGATGATGACCGCTTCGGCCCCCAGCATCGAACCCATTTCCGCGGCTTTCGAACTGGTCAGGCCTGACAGCGCCACTTCGCTTTCGCTTAAGACCTTGTCAATCTGGCTGCGTTCGACCACCTCGTAGAGCTGTTCCTTGATGATTTCGGTCACAAACATATCGGCGACGGATTCGCCGGTAATGGCCGTGGCGGCGCGGAAAGGCATCACGCTGACTTTTTTGATGTTGAGACATTCCGGCGTCAGCGAGATGCTCGGGTGGGCGTCGTATTTGACGGTTTCGGCGCCCTGGCGCCCGCCGAAACAGCAGCAACCTTGCAGGCCCAGCAGTCCGCCCAGGAATAAAGCGCCCAGTCCGGCGCGTAAATATATGCCCATGTCAATCACCTCGCGGGATGAAAAAAATTCCCTGCAGCCAGTAATTGTATTGAAAAACACGCGTAGGACAAGTTCAATTTAAGGCTAGTGCCGGAAACACCGCTGGCCGGTGAAGACCATGGCGGCATTGGCCTCGTTGCAGGCGGCAATGGATTCAAAATCCCGCTCCGAGCCGCCGGGTTGGATGACGGCGGTAATGCCCTCGCGCAAGCCCACGTCCACGCCGTCGCGGAAGGGGAAGAAGGCGTCGGACACCATGCAGGCCCCCGGCAGGCCGCCGCGCTGGCGCGCGGTTTCGGCGTCAATTTCCTTGCGCTGCCCGGCATCCTGAAGATTGTTATAGGGCTGGCCGTGCTTTTCCCGGCAAAGCCGGTCGGCCAGTTTGCGGTAGGCCTTGTCGCGGGCGATTTCGGCGACGCCGACCCGGTCCTGCTCACCCGTGCCGATGCCGACGGTGACGCCGTCCTTGACGTAAATGACCGAGTTGCTGGTGACGCCGCACTCGATCAGCCAGCCGAAGAGCAAGTCGGCGGCTTCTTTTTCCGTGGGCTGGCGGTTGATTTTATATTCCTGTCCCTTATACGTGGCCGTGGCGGGCAGGAATTGCGCGGGGGTGCGGGTGACGGGTTCGAAAGACCATTGCGCCACCAGGCCGCCATCCATCAGCGCCCGGAAGTCCACCACGCGCTTGCCGGCAAAATCGGCCAGCCGGCCGATGTTGGCGATGCGCATCACCCGCAGGTTTTTCTTGCGCGCAAAGATTTCCAGGACGCCCGGCCCGAATTCCGGGGCGGCGACGACTTCGGCATAGTTTTGGACAATCAGATCGGCGGTGTCGCGGTCCAGCGGCCGGTTAGCCACGATGGCGCCGCCGAAGGCGGCCACCAGGTCGGCGGCATTGGCGCGTTGATACGCTTCCGCCAGGGTGGCGGAGCGGGCCACGCCGCAGGGATTGTTGTGCTTCACGATGGCGACGCATGGCGTGTCCATCAGGTAACGCAGAATATTCAAGGCGCTGTCCACGTCGGTCAGGTTGGTCTTGCCGGGATGCTTGCCGGATTGCAGCAATTCCACGTCCGAGGCCAGGTACTGTCCCGGCTGGATGGATTGCACATCGCCCAGCGCGAGGTTGCCGTTCACCAGCCGGTACAGCGCGGCTTCCTGGCCGGGATTTTCGCCATAACGCAAGCCTTTTTCCACGCCGTCAATCCGCCAGGCGGCTTTTTCATAACATAAAGTCTGACGCCGACCGTCCTGGATGAAACTGATTTCCAGTTGCGGCGTGAAATGGTCGTCCATGATGGTTTTATAGGCTTTTTTATAATCCGGCGCGCTCATGGTGGTTGCTCCAATATTGTTGGAAATAAAGAAAAGTGGCCTCGAATTAACTGAATTGATAGCCGTCCCGCAATGCGCTAAAGTCGCATTTTTGCAGGTAATCGGCGATATGGCGGTCGTATTCCGCCGTGTGCGCAAAAGCTTTCCGTGCCAGTTCAAACCGGGTTTGGAACGAGATTTTACCGCCAGACTGGCGCAATTCGTCGGTGACGCGCGCATAATCGCCCGGATTGGTGACGACCGCCACGCGCAAAAAATTCTTGGCGGCGGCGCGGATCATGCAGGGGCCGCCGATGTCAATGTGGGCGCGCGCCTGCTCCGGCGTGGCGCCGGGCTGGGCGATTACCTTGGCGAAGGGATACAGGTTCACCACTACCATGTCAATGGTCTGCGCCTGGGCGCGCTGCAAGTCGCGGACATGCGCGGGGTTGTAGGTTTCGCTCAACAGCCCCAGGTAAATCTTGAAATCCAGGGTTTTGACCAGTCCGCCCTGCATTTCCGGCTGGCCGGTATAGTCGGAGACCTGGGCCAGATGCCGGGCGGAATTCGCCGGGCCCAGGGCCTCCTGCAGCGACTTGAACGTGCCGCCGGTGGAAAAGATTTTTAACTGGGGCCGGATGACGGTCAAGGAACGCGCCAGTTGGTCCAACCCGGTTTTGTCCCAGGCGCTGATCAAGACGTTTTGGACGGTGACGCTGTCATCAATTTGTTGCACATTATTCAGGGCCATGGTATCCTTTTCTTTCTTATGGCCGCGGCAGGGCGGCTGCGGCGGCCATGGAGTTTATGGTTCAGCCTGCGCTGGCAGATGCCGGTGAGCCGGGACGACTCCGCCCGCTTATGAATGGTGATTGTGCAATTTACCGGCGGAAAAGTCACGCGGGAAATGAATTTTTATGCGGCATGGGGAAGGGTGGCTGAGTGGTCTAAAGCACCGGTCTTGAAAACCGGCGTCCTTACGGGGACCGTGGGTTCGACTCCCACCCCTTCCGCCCGCCTGCGCCCAGGGCTACGGCGGGCACGCCCGCCTGCGCCCAGGGCTATTCGCTGAAGGGACGGAAATGACGAAAAGGACATAAGGGCGACAAGTCTTATGTCGTTTTTGTCTTTTGCGTCGCTTCCCTTTTGGAGACAGCATGACTGTCAACATTATACCTCCGCATGGCGGCTACCAGAATCTGCTTTCCTTTCAAAAAGCCCAGATTGTTTATGATGCCACCGTGAAATTCTGTGCGGATTTGCTGGATAAGCGCGACCGCACGGTGGATCAGATGATCCAAGCCGCCCGGTCCGGCAAGCAGAACATTGTCGAGGGTAGCGCGGCTTCGGGCACCTCCAAGGAGACCGAACTCAAGCTGACCAGTGTGGCGCGGGCCAGCCTGGAGGAGCTTCTGACCGATTATCGCGATTTTCTGCGCACCCATGGCCTGACCGAATGGCCTAAAAACCATCCTTATGTCAGGCGGCTCCAGGAGTTGAACCGCCTGCCGCATGCCGATTATGGTACATTTCGCAAAGCGGTCGAGCATACCGACATGGAAATCCGCGCCAACGCCATTATCGGCTTGATCAAGGTGACCGCCTATCTGCTTGACCGGCAAATCCGTCAACTGGAACAGGCGTTCCTCCGGGAGGGCGGACTGCGCGAACGCATGTCCCGTGCCCGGCAGGCTGTCCGGGAGCGAATGTGACTGTCCCTATGCACACCCATGTCAACCAGTCCGCCTGCCGGTATGGCGATCAACTGACGGTCCGCCAGTACCGGCCGGCCGTGGACATTCAATGCGACTTCGACCGCGCCTTCCAGCAGCGGCTGGTGGGAACCATTTTCGACAAGGCTCTGCCGATTATCGCCGGGTTGCGGCGCGAGCGCTGCCTGAACCTGGTGGGCCGGCATAGTTTGAATGTCCGGCAGTTGCGCACGCGTTACGGTTATGAAGCGCAGCACACGCACGCGCATATTGAAGTCGCGCTGGCCTTGCAGGGCGCCTGCCGGTTCCTGATCAAGGACCGGGTCTACCCCTGCCAGCCGGGGGACGTCATCTTCGTGCCGCCATATCAGCCGCATGTGGATGCCTATGAACGCGCGGATGCCGGGTACGATTTGCTGTGGTTTTTGTTGTATGACGCCCGTTACGCGGTGAGTTGGACGGGGTTTGCCCCGCCCGCGCCGGGGCAGCCGCTGCGCTACTTTTACCGCAAGCGCATCGTCACCATCCCCATGGGCGGCGCCCCGGCCTGGCGCGCCTTGCGGGAGGATAAAGTTTTTGCGTTGGATAACTTGCGGGAATTATTGTTGTATTTGTGTTACCGGACGATCATGGTGCTGCGGCGGGCGCCGGCGGAACATTCCAGCCGGCTGCTGGCGGCGGCGCTCGCGCGCATCCGCCAGGATTTCACCAGCCCCCTGTCGGTGGGCGGGTTGGCGGCGGAGTTGGGCATTACCCCGAATTACCTGTCCGCGCTGTTCACGCGATCGCTGGGCCTCTCGTTCAAAAATTATTTGCATGAAGTGCGTCTGAGTCAGGCGCAGATTCTGCTGAAGAACCCCGCTTTGAGCATCAAGGAGATCATCCCCGCCTGCGGCTTCGGCAGCACGGCGGCGTTTGACCATCTGTTCCGCCAGGTTTACGGCCTGTCGCCCACCGCCTATCGCGATTCCATCCTGCGCGCCGGCGGCGATATGGAAAATCTCCGCGGCGCCGCCTGGCCGCGCGGTAAACCGCGAAAATCGTAGATTTCGACAAATCTTTGTAGATATTCGCTATTGCCTCCGTTCGCCTTTCGGCGCTAGATTAAGGGCGTCAACCAGAATTGTCGCAAGCCAGGGGGAGGAGTAAAAGTCATGGACGCTTTATTGCAGGAAATCTACAGCCTTGATCAGCAGCAGATGGATGATTGCGCCAGGCACGTCATGCTGGGGGGCGGCACGCGCGGCGGGCCGGTGCTGGTGCGCGGCAAGGGCGTGCGGGTCTGGGATGCCGCCGGCAAGGACTATGTGGACTGCACTTCCCAAAGCTGGGCGTTGTATCTGGGCTATGCCAATGACGCCATCAATCAGGTGATCCGCGAGCATATCGAGTCGCTGACCCATGTCCACCAGGGGTTCGATTCCAGGCCGCGGTTTTACCTGGCGCGCAAGCTGGCGCAATTGGCGCCGGCCGGCCTGAATCGCGTGTCTTTTACCGTCGGTGGCGGGCCGGCGATCGAAGGGGCCATGAAGATTTGCGTTAAAAACGTGGAGCAGTCGCGGGATTTTGTCTGCCTGCATGACAGCTACCATGGCACCACCCTGGGCACGATGGGCGCCAGTTGGATTTCCACGCATGCCAACGGCGGATACATGGGCGGCAGCCGTTTCCTGTCGCTCACCCGCCCGTTTGTCCGGATTCCCAATCCCTATACCTACCGCAATCCCTACAACGTGGATGCGGAGACCTACATTGACATGTGCCTGACCATGGCGCGCGAGACGTTCGAACGCGGCATCGCCGGCCGGCCGGCGGGGGTGATTGTCGAGCCGATCCAGGCCAGCGGCGGCCAGATCATCATCCCGCGGCGCTACCTGGAAGGCCTGCGCAAATTATGCGATGAATACCAGACGCTGCTGGTGTTCGACGAAATCCAGACGTTCGGCCGCATCGGCGCGATGTTCGCCGCCGATTATTTCAAGGTCACGCCTGACATCATCGTCCTGGGCAAGGCGCTGGGCGCCGGCCTGCCGCTGGCGGGCATCATCATCTCCGATAAGCTGAAAGGATTCCTGCCCGACACGGAGGAGTTGCACACCTTCGCCAGCCCGACCTTGTCCATGGTGACGGCCGCGAAGCAATTGCAGATGCTGGAGCAGGGCGTGCTGGAAAACTGCCGCAAGATGGGCGCTTACCTGGGCGAACGCATCCAGGCCATGGCGCAAACCTATCCCGAAATCGGCGAAGTGCGCCAGGCGGGATTGCACATCGGGGTGGAATTCGTGCGCGATCCGAAAACCAAACAACCGATCGAAAAGGAAACCGTCGCCATCCGCAACGCCGGTATGCAAAACGGCGTGATCTTCGGCCTGGGCGGCGTGCGCAAGAATGTGTTGAAGGTCAAGCCGCCGTTGATCGTCAATCAGGCGGAGTGCGATGAAATCCTGGAGAAATTCGAAAAGAGCGTCAAACAGGTGTTGCGGTAAGATATGTTAGAGGGATGCGCGGGCAGGATGCCCGCACTTGTTCGGTGTTCGGTGTTCAGTGTTCGGTGTTCGGTAGTCAATGTTCGGTAGTCAGGGTTTAACGGCAACGTAACTTGTTAATATTATGCTGGTAGAAATGAAAAACAAATCCGTCGTAGTGGTCGGCGGGGCGCGCGGCATTGGCGCGG